>JAYVXT010000174.1:0-2332 GCA_043785065.1 Bryobacterales bacterium
GCGGCGATTGTGATACCACGAGCCTTTTCTTCCGGCGCATTGTCGATCGAATCGAAGCTGCGGAAGGTGTTCTTCGGGTTGTGCTTGGACAGCGTTTTAGTGATTGCCGCCGTCAGCGTCGTCTTGCCGTGATCAATGTGGCCGATGGTGCCAATGTTTACGTGCGGTTTTGAACGGTCAAATTTCTCTTTCGCCATAATTGTCTCCTATGGGGCTTAGCGGGGTGGTATTGCCCGGCGTGCGCTCGTCGGAGTTTTAAGAATGGGGACTCGAACGAAGCGGATTTTATGGAGCCGATGACCAGGATTGAACTGGTGACCTCGTCCTTACCAAGGACGCGCTCTACCAACTGAGCTACATCGGCCCGAACACTAACAACTAACTAACCGGTTTCTACTTCGAGTTAAACCGGCCCTCGATCTGAACGGAATGGTGGACAGGGAAGGATTCGAACCTTCGTAGCCCGAAGGCGACGGGTTTACAGCCCGTTGCTTTTGACCGCTCAGCCACCTGTCCAAACTGCTACCAACAAAAATACTGCGTTTAGAAGAGCTTGCGTCACTAATGTGGCTCGCGGTCAGGCCACTGTGGGCAAGCTGTCTCCAGTTTAGCACAGCGGGTGATGCGATCCAAAATTTGGGAAAGTTTGACCGGGAGGCCTTTGGTTTCCTACAATAGGATTCAGGAAGGGCGGGGGTAACTCAATGGTAGAGTCACAGCCTTCCACGCTGTTGGTTGCGAGTTCGATTCTCGTCCCCCGCTCCATTTCTGAAGCCCTCATCGCGCAATTCAACCAAGAAAGATTTGTTCAAGAAAGATTTGTTGCATTCAATTTCTTGCGCATAATCTAGGATTCCTCTCACACAATTGCTTCCTCATTCGATAAGTGTTCTTGAGTAGACCGCTGTTCTTATGCATAAGCAACTCTCCACAGTTTCTATTTCGAGGCAACTTTTGGTCCTGGGATTCGCCTCGGCGCTTCCGGCAATTGTGGCCTTGTATTTCATTGTTTCAGGCTTTAACAAAGACATTGATTTTGCTTCCGATGAATTGCGTGGAATCGCTTACATTCGTCCGCTGGACAAATTGCTGCGATTGCTGCCAGAGCACATGCGGATTTCCAATAAGGGAACAAGAGATGCCCGTTCAAGGGAGATCGACGCGGTCATGGAGGAATTGCAAGCCGCCGACAAACAGCATGGCGAGCGTTTGCAATTCACTCCGGAAGGTCTTAAGAAGCGAAAACGCGAGCATTTTCAAGTTGCAACCCTATTGGGTGAATGGCTTCAACTGCGCAACAGCGAAAGGCAAGATGGAGGAGCTCAGTATCTCCACCTAATGGCGGACGTAAGGGCAATGATCGCCCATGCAGGTGATACATCTAGCCTGATATTGGATCCCGACTTGGACAGTTACTATTTGATGGACGCGGTGGTCGTATCCATGCCGCAAGCACAAGACCGGCTGCCAACATTTCTACACTTTAACGGAGCAAAGGATGTTATCAAGCTGGCAGTGAGCGCCACTCTATTAAAGGAATCCGACGTGGAACGGACCTCCGGCGACATCGCTACGGCGTTCAATGAAGACGAAAATTTCTATGGAGTAAGTCCAACACTCAAGAACAATTTATCCGGGCCAGTCCGGAATTTCGAGTCGGCGAATCTGGCGCTATTGAGCGCCTTGGATGGGGTCTTGAGCCGGTCAGGAGGCGCCCAAACCGATTTCGGGTTAGATGCGCCCGTATCGACGGCAGTTGCCGCAACCAACAACTTATGGGACGCGGCAGCCTATGAACTCGAGATCCTCTTAAAAACCAGAAGGGCGGCAATTGAAAGGAGCCGGGGGTTGGCGTCCGGAGCCACCATAATTTCGTTAGTGCTTGCCGCCGGATTAGCCTTATCCATCGGTAGGTCAATTGCCGGCACACTGCGAGTTGTCTGCGGGCAACTTTCAAGTCAATCGGGCAATATTCGATCCGCCGCGGGGCAAATTAACCAGGCCGCTGAATCTCTTGCCCAAAGCAGTTGTGGCCAAGCGGCATCGCTTGAAGAATCGAGCGCGGCGCTCCATGAGATTGAGAGCATGGCTAAGCAAAATGCCCAAGCCACGAAATCAGCCGCTGAATTGACCAATGCCGCTAGGGAAACAGCAGCCCTGGGACTGAAGGAACTGTCACAAATGCACATCGTCATGAACGGTTCAAACGAGGCCAATAAAGACATATCGGGAGTAATAAAGACTATCGAAAGGATTGCGTTTCAGACGAACATACTTGCTCTGAATGCTTCGGTGGAGGCCGCCCGCGCCGGCGAGGCCGGAATGGGATTCG
>JAYVXT010000175.1:0-7760 GCA_043785065.1 Bryobacterales bacterium
GCTCGATCAAGTTGAGCGCCCCGAAATCCTCGACAGCCTTCTGTTGGCTGTCCTCGAAGCGCGAAGCCCAGCAGAGGCGCATTCGGCAGTGTTGGTTGCGGTAAATCAGCGCAACCTATCTTAAAACCGGTTCATTTCGTTCCGAAATTAGTATCAACCACTGTCGAATCACAAGCCATTGAAATTCCCTGCAATCAACTAATTCCAAAAGGAAATCTCCCAATTCCCCCCAACCCCGCACGAGCCGTTTTCCAGCCCCCGTCTGCTACTCTTCAATCGAGAGGAAAGTGAAGCGCGCGCAAGTAGCTTTTCACTCGTTACTACCAAGCCCATCCGGGCCACAAGCCACGGATGGCGCTCGAAGCTTCGAGTCTTTATTTCATACCGGACAACCGGCCGTGAACATGGATAACCTTGATGACGCAAAGGGCTGGGGAGCCCGCAGTGTCAGCCTGTGAATCAGAAATAGCCGCTTGGGTTGGCGGTTAAGAAAGGATGAAGTGGGAACGGCCGGAAGTTCGTTGTCTATCCAATACATTGCCGTGGGAGAACTGTGTCTATTTATGCCAATCCAGCCACCGCACGGCCGACACAAAATCCGTCTCATGCCCACCATCGAAAATCGTCAATTCCACCGGCCCGCCCTGCCGGTAAAACAGCACCGGGAATTTCCGCATAAATACAACCGGCTTATCCTGCGCCAAATCATCCGGAATTTTCGCCTTTTCCGTAATATAGGCAATCGCATCCTCCGGAATCAGCCTCGAATCCCAACCATTGACCTTCACCAAAGCATTGAACGCCCACAACGATTGCCGCACCGGCACCGAGCCCTTATGGCCATCCTCAATGCCCACCTCAATCTGAATGCGCAACCCTTTGGCCTTCTCCATCCGGAACAATGGCGACCGGTCCTTGTAGCATTCAGCCTGCGCCGAAGGTGGCCCGCCACACATCGCCTCCATCATCTCCGCGTACTTCGATCCGGCTTTCTTCGAGAACGCATGCCAGTCGGCCAGGTCGGTGATCGGGACCCACGCCGAAACGGCGGCCCACAGCTTCGGCGCCACCGTGGCCATCATCAACGCCATATGTCCGCCGCCCGATCCGCCCAGTAAATAAATATACCGGCGGTCCACCTTCGAATGTTTTTCGGCATACTTAACCGCATCCAGCACGTCGGCGATGGCCAGCGGCGAAGCTCCCGCCTCTGGCCGATTGTTCGGTCCGCGGAATTCCGGAGAGATAAAAATCCAACCCTGTTTTTCGGCCTGCTCCATGGCGATCTTCAAACTGTCGCTGTCGTTATAATGCGCCGACCAACTATGCAGGTGCACCAGCAAGGGACGTTTGGCTGTTTCGGCGGCTTTGGGTATCAGGAAAAGCGCCCTCTGCATCGACTTGTCCTTGGAACTCATGATCTCCACCGTCTCCGGCTCAGCGGAATGCGCAAGTGGAGAAAGGAAAACGAAGCCAATCAGGGCAAGCAGTCTCATGCCTTTAAGTATGCAATGATCCCCTGAATTAGGGAGGAACCTTTTCACTATGGGAACATCCAACCGGTTGAGCCTGGAAATCCAGGCCGGGAAAAATCGAATTAGGCGCTTGCGCTTCAATTCATCCATTGGTATAAGACATGAGAGGTCTATGAAACATCTAAACATTTTCTTAAGTATTGTTTTGGCTGCCGGAACCACCCTGGCGCAAGAAGCAAAGACGCCCGCCGAGGGCAAAACGGAGAAAGGCTTGAGCAAAGTCGGCAAAGCGGTTGACAAAGCCGCCTCGAAAACCGTGGAAGGAGCCAAGGAAGCCGGCAAGAAAACCGCCGAAGTAACCAAGGATGCCGCCAAGGCCACTGAATCCGGAGTAAAGAAGGCGGCAAGCGCGACCGAATCCGGGGTCAAGAAAGCCGCTGGCGCCACGGAATCGGGCGTAAAGAAAGCGGCAAGTGCAACCGAATCCGGCGTCAAGAAAACGGCGGAAGCCACCAAGGACGCCGGTATGAAAACAGCCGAGGTCACCAAGGACGCAGTCAAGAAGACGGCTACGGTCACCGAAAATGCCGCAAAGAAGACAGTCAGCGCCACCGGACGCGGAATCGAAAAATCGGGCGCCGCAATCAAAGGCTCAACTCAGCTAGACGTTAATCGCGCCAGCGCCGCTGACCTCAAAAAGGAAATGGGCGTCAGCGATGCGGTCGCGCAGAAGATCATTCAAGGCCGGCCGTACAAGATAAAGACGCAACTGAACTCGAAGGGCATTCTTTCCGACGCCGATTATGAAAAGGTGAAAGAAAAAATCATCGCCAAACAATAGCCTGAGAGCATCTTCCGCAGTTGCAGCAAGCGCGCCGGTTTCCCTGCGCGCTTGTTGAATTTCTCAACCTGATCAATCTTCCATTTTTCCACTCTTGGAACTATCTCATCCGCCGATATGACCTTCAGGAGTATTGGCGATTTGATCGTTCCCGCATCTAGAAACCCGGTTCAGCAGTCCCCCCCACTAAGGCCAAATGGTCTGCCAGTCAAAACTGCGCCTCCACCCACGGCCCCTCAACTACCCACGAAAAAGGAAGGGTTAGAAACCATTCGAAAACTGCCGCCTTTGCCCATGGTGGTAACAAAACTCGTGCAACTTCTGCAGCGGAGCGACGTGGGCTTGAAGGAAATCAGCGATTCGATTAGCTCCGATCCAGTCTTCTCCGCCGAAGTGTTGCGCATGGCCAATTCGGCGATGGTTGGGGCAATGAGTGAAATCCGCTCCATTTGGCAGGCTCTAGCCATGGTGGGGCTTGATCGTATCAGGAGCCTGGCATTAACGGTGGGAATGCGCGGATTCATGGGCAAAAATGCCGGGGCGCCCATATTGCGTCAAACCTGGCGTCATACCCTGGCCACTGCCATCATCGCCGAAGAATTCGCGGGCAAAATCTTTATTGAGCCGGCTGAGGCCTATACTGCTGGTTTGCTGCATGACATTGGCCGCATCGGTTTGATTGCCTCAAATCCCCAGAAATATGCGGATCTGTTAGCCACGTTATGCGCTGGACCCGTTAATTTGTCCGAATTGGAACAGAAGGCCTATGGCATTGATAAATGTGATGCTGGCGTTGAGTTGGTTCGTAAATGGAAACTCCCACCTTTGTTTGAGCGCGTGATTTCCCGCAAACATGAATCCGACCCGGAGTTGAGTGTATTCGATTGCCCCGCTTTGATTGCCTTATCCTGCGAACTGGCCGATGCTTTAGGCTTGGGCCTATTGCCGCAAGAGGCCGGGTTTGATTGGAAAGCAGAATGCGACCGGCTGCTTTCTTCCATGCCTCAAGCCGATCGGAATCGGTTAATCTGCGATTGGGACGACCTCCAGCTGACCGTTGCTTCGCGCGTAAATTTATTGGATTCCGAAGCCTCAAAATAGAAGATTTTTCCGTCTTTTCAGTCACATAATATAAAGTAGCCCGCTAGTACTAGCTCATACCCGCTAAACTGAAGGTATGGGTCTATCTGAATCCTTTTTTGCCCAGAAGTTTGGCATCTCCAGCGCCGATCTGGAACGTTATTTGGCTGAAGCCTTGAGCCGCGGCGGTGACTATGCGGACCTCTACTTTGAATACGTTTCCACCTCATCGCTCGGTCTAGAAGAATCAATCCTGAAATCAGCCACCCAAGGCGTTACGCTTGGTGTCGGTGTCCGGGTGATCACTGGGGAACGCACCGGCTATGCCTACAGCGACGATCTCAGTTCCGAAAAAATCATGCAAGCCGCCCGCGTGGCAGCCTGCATCAGCAGCGGACCGGCATCCATCGTCAAAACGCCCCTGGAATCCACAGGCAAGCGCGACCTCTACCCGATCCTGACTTCGCCCAATGAAACCTCCCTCATGGATCGCGTCGCTCTGGTCCGGCGCGCCGATGAATGCGCCCGCTCCGCCGACTCCCGCGTTTTCCAAGTTCAGGTCTCCTACGCCGATCAACTGAAACACGTACTGGTTGCAGCCAGCGACGGAACAATCTCCTTTGACCGCCAACCGCTTGCTCGCATGAATGTCAGCGTCCTGGCGCGGGAAGGCGAAGGCACTCCGCAACACGGCTATCAAGGCGGCGGCGGACGGGTCGAACTCAGTTGGTTCCAGAACGAAAGGCCTCCCGAATATTTCGCCAAGGAGGCCGTGCGCCAAGCCCTGGTGCAGCTCGAAGCGGTCGATGCCCCGGCCGGTGAAACCACCGTCGTACTCGGTCCCGGTTGGCCCGGCATCCTGCTGCACGAAGCAGTTGGCCATGGCCTTGAAGCGGATTTCAATCGCAAAGGTGTCTCGGCTTTCTCTAATCGAATCGGCCAGCTTGTCGCCAGCCCCTTGTGCACGATCGTTGACGATGGCACAATCGCCAATCGCCGCGGATCGTTGAATGTCGATGATGAGGGTTCCCCCACGCAGTCGAACGTGCTTATCGAAAACGGAATTCTGCGAGGCTACTTAACAGACAAGCTCTCCGCCAAAGTGACGGGTACAAAATCCACCGGCAGCGGCCGCCGCGAAAGTTACCAGGCCATCCCCATGCCCCGCATGACCAACACCTTCATGCTCGCCGGAGAAAGTGATCCCGGGGACATAGTTCGATCGGTCAAGAAGGGCGTATACTGCTCCACAT
Organism: Bryobacterales bacterium; assembly: GCA_043785065.1. Lineage (GTDB taxonomy): Bacteria > Acidobacteriota > Terriglobia > Bryobacterales > Bryobacteraceae > JANXSF01. Next base: position 4,650 of record JAYVXT010000175.1, read on the forward strand.
TCGGAGGCGGCCAAGTTGATATCACCAGCGGCAACTTTGTGTTCTCCGCCTCGGAAAGCTATCTCATCGAAGACGGCAAAATCACCAAGCCGCTGCGCGGCGCAACGCTTATTGGCAATGGACCGGAAGCTATGCGCCATGTCAGCATGGTCGGCAACGATTTGATGCTCGATGAAGGAGTTGGTGTTTGCGGCAAGGAAGGGCAAAGCGTTCCGGTTGGCGTCGGCATTCCAACCATTAAGATCGACAAGATGACAGTGGGAGGCACTGCTTGAGCGTAAATTTAGAGGAAATGACGTCGGCGGTTGTGAAGCGCGCGCTCGCGTTGGGCGCCACCGATGCCGAATGCACGGCTTCGGAAGGCGCGGAGTTCAGCGTCTCCGTTCGTAAGGGTGAAGTTGAAAAATTGAAGGAAGCCGGCTCGAAGGCTATCGGTCTGCGCGTGCTCATGGGCCGGAAGCAGGGCTCGGCTTACACCTCTGATCTCTCGAAGGAAGGCTTGGAACAAATGGTGAAAGCAGCCGTTGAATTGGCGCACATCACCACCGAAGATCCTCATGCCGGCATGCCTGATCCTAGTGAGTTAGGAAAGATTGATGGCGACCTAGGCTTGTTTTTTGAAGAGACGGCTTTGGTCCCCACGGATCAAAAGATCGACTACGCAAAGCGGGCAGAAGCCGCCGCCATGGCCGCCGATGAACGCATTTCCAATTCCGAAGGCGCCGGTTTCGGATCCTATGCCGGGCAACGCGTTTTCGCCAATTCGCGTGGTTTTGTAGGCAGCTATCGTTCCAGCACTTGCTCGCTAAGCACCACTCCAGTCGCAAAATTGGGAGATGCCATGGAGCGCGATTACTGGTATTCCATGGCCCGTCAATTCTCGAAGTTGGAATCACCGGAGTTGATCGGCAAGAAAGCAGCGGAACGCGCTCTACGGCGTCTTGGAGCTCGGAAAGTGGACACTCAAAAGGCCCTCATTATCTTTGACCCCACAGTTGCCCGCAGCCTTCTCGATCACATTTTCGAGGCAGCCAGCGGGGATTCCATTTACCGCAAATCTTCCTTTTGGGTAGACAAGCTCGGCCAAAAGGTTGCGTCCGAAAAGCTCACGTTGGTGGATGATGCAACTCTGCCCGCCACCTTCGGGGCCTGCCCGTTTGACGATGAAGGCGTGCCTTCGCGCCGCACCTTGATTCTTGAGAAAGGCGTGCTCAAGAACTATCTGCTTAACACCTATACAGCACGTAAACTCGGAATGAAGACCACCGGAAACGCGTCGCGCGGATTGTGCGGAGCCCCTTCCATCAGTCACGGCAATCTAATGCTGGAACCGGGTGAACTCACCCAGGAGGAAATCTTCAGGAAGGTGGGGCGCGGATTGTTCGTTACCGAACTGATTGGCTTCGGTGTGAACCTGGTAACTGGGGACTATTCTCGAGGCGCCGCCGGACTGTGGATCGAAGGCGGGGAACCGGCATTTCCTGTTTCCGAAATCACCATAGCCGGCAACCTGAATCAAATGCTGATGGACATCGCCTACGTGGGGAACGATCTGGAATTGCGTGGGTCGGTAAATTCTCCAACTTTAGTGATTGGCGAAATGACCATCAGTGGTCAATAATGGCTGGATATGATCGAGCCCAAAAAGGAAAAGACCGAAGTCCCCGTGGCCGTGATCGTTGCGGCGATTGCGGTGCTTGTTTGCGGCGGAATAGGAGCATGGTTCTTAACCCGCCCCATTCCCGTGGAGCCGGATACGCCGGCCTCTCCGGAAGCCAAAGCCTATGTGCGCAATCTCGGCCTGGCTGATGTGGAAATGAAGGCTGCGGAGAGTTTCGCCGACCGCCGTATCATTGAGGTCCTTGGCAAGATTACAAACAAAGGCGAACGTCCGGTGAAAGAAGTCGCGCTAACCTGCATCTTCTCCGACGTTGCCGGCCAACACGTGCATCGTGAAAAAGCCGCCGTGGTCCGAGTGAAGGATGGCCCATTGAAAGCGGGGGAAACGCGCAATTTTCGTCTTCCGTTTGATACGGTGCCCAGTACTTGGAATCAAGCCTTGCCGCAAATGGTAATTGCGCAAATTGTATTTGATAAATAGGGGGAGACGGTGGTTCCGGGCTTAAGCCCGGCGAATTTGGCCTAAGTAAGATTCCTCATCAATTTTATGTCCCGCACCTTATTATTCTTAGCCGCGCTTGCGGCCTCTTTCGTCCGAGCGCAAAGTTTTCCGTTTACGCTGGCGCAATCCGGCGAGACCATCGCCGTGATTGAGATGAGCGCTCCCGGGGCTGATTGGAGCATCGCAGGCCGCGAAGCTTCCATGGCTCAGCTTGCGGTGGATGATCGCGACCCCATTCATGTAATGCTATTTGCCGGCGCCGAGACATTCAAGTACCGTGTCCTGCTTGGCCGGCTATCGTCCGGAGCTCACCAATTGAAAGTGACGCGCCACGCAGTCTACTCAGCAAAGGACATTGCGGTGCAAGTGAAAGGCGCCCAGTTCGAACAATCCGAGAGCCCGTTGTTGCGCCATGCTCCGATGTTGTATGAACGCAAAACGGCGCTCGGCCAGTTCACCGATATCCCCTTGGCCATGTATTGCGAACAGAAGCAGACCGGCGGCGAAAATACCCTTGAGTACACAGTTATTTTCTCGAACGAAGATGGCGGCACATCGACTCGCGGATTGATGGCTCGATGGGGCCGCACCACGGATATTGAGTATGTTTACCGGGTGACGGTGGATGTCCAAGGGTCGCGCAAGTCGGCGATGATTCAAGGCCGTGGCCACAATGACGCCGCCTTCACCGGACCCTTCGAGGGCGATCATCCGTTGCTTGTGCCCGTAACTCAGAACAATATGGTGGCGGGGGAAGGGCCAACACCGGTCCGCTACAATCCGGTCCCGGTGATCGCCGATCTCTCCACCGCCGCGCGCGAAACGGTGATGGATCAAACTCCGATCACATGGCGCGTTATGGCGCAGGAACTAATCCGCGAAAACAAGTTGCGGCCTCCAGGTACGGTTGAGGGCGAACGGATCAGCGATCCGCGCAACTATTTATTCATCGAAGCCAAGATCAGGAATCAGCGCTCGCGCACAGCGGC
>JAYVXT010000176.1:0-22725 GCA_043785065.1 Bryobacterales bacterium
GGCGAGAACGATTTGAGTTTGCGGGTGCTGGACGCGAAAGGCAACGAGATCGCGGCGAATTCGGATAACGCGTTGAACGGCATGGATCCATTGGTGACAACTGTCGCGCCGGCTGATGGTCCTTACTACGTCGAAGTGATGCAGCAGATTTTCAGTGCGCCCAGGTTGGCGTATTACCGCGCGCACATCGGCGACTTCGCGCGGCCGATGGCGGTGTACCCGGCGGGTGGGCAGATGGGCGAGAAGATCGAAGCGAAGCTGTTGGGTGATGCTTTGGGTGATGCCACGGCTTCGATCCAACTTCCAAACGTTGCCGGCAATTTTGAATTTGCGTCGGGTGCTCCGTCGGCGAATGTGCTGCGTGTCTCGCGATATAAGAACGTCCTGGAAGGCGAGCAGGGTACGCTCACCGTTGTAAATTCGCTGCCCGCCGCCCTAAACGGAATTCTTTCGGTGAAAGGTGAGACCGATACTTTCCGCTTCGGCGCGAAGAAAGGCGAATCGTGGAAGGTTGTTGTTTATGGCCGGACGCTTGGTTCCCCGATTGACCCGAAGATTGTGATTCGCTACGCCGATGGGCGGCTTCTGCAACAGGCCGATGATTCCACCTTGGCCGAGAGAGGATTTGTTTCGTCGCGGGGCACCTGGCACATCAAAGACACGCTGGATCCGGCGTTTGTGTTCAAAGCCCCGGCGGATGGTGATTACACATTGACCGTTGAAGATAATCGCGGCATGGGTGGGCCGTTGTTTGTGTATCGCGTCGAAATGGAACCCGCCGTGGACAGTGTGTTGACTCACATCACCTATCGGGAAGGCTACCAGATTCCGCGGCTCACCGGGCTGATTATTCCGCAGGGTAATCAATGGACATTGGACGTGCAAATTGCGCCGGGGCTAGGCAATTCATATAAGGGCGATATTGAGCTTGAGGCGATTGGCCTACCGCGCGGCGTGACGATGAATGCTCCTTTGTTCAAGGCCGGAAAAACGGTGATGCCGGTGCAGTTCGTTGCCGCCGCCGATGCCGAACAGCAAGCGGTATTGATCGAGATCCGGGCCAAGGCGGTGGATCCGAAAGTGAAGCTGGAAAGCGGGTCGCGGTACGGTTTGGCGTTGGTGAACCGGCGTGGATTGCTGCCATGGCACATGGTATTTCTGAATAAGTTTGCGTTGGCGGTAACTAAGCCTGCTCCGTTTCACATTGAAATTGAAGAGCCGCAAACCGGCTTGGCGCAAAACGGCGAGATGAATTTGAAGGTGAAGCTGATTCGGCATGAAGGGTTTGATGGGGCGGTGGAGATTCAACCTGATTGGTTGCCGTCGGGCATATCAAAGGAAAGCGCGGTGACGATTAAGCCCGGCCAGAGCGAAGCGTCGTTCCGCATCAATGCCGATGCCAAGATCCAGCCGGGTGAATATCAAATTGCGATGAATGCTTCCACCGTTGGCGGCGATTCGTTTAGCGGTGTTGGGAATGTACGGGTCTCTTCGCCCTTCGTCAAGATCAATGTAGCGGAGCCATACTTTACAGTTGCCTTGCAGCGGGCCTCGGTCGAGAAGGGTCAGCACGGAACAATTACCGGCATTGTGAAACACAACAAAACTTTTGAGGGTACGGCGCAGCTGACTCTGAAGCGGCTTCCAAATGGCGTGAAGTTGTATGGCAAAGCTCCGGAGATTAAGGCGGGGGAAGATAAGGTGATGTTTGAAGTGGAAGCATCGCCGGATGCGCTGGCTGGGCTGTATAAGGAAATCACCTGCGAAGTGACGGTAACTGAAAAAGGGCAGCCGGTGAAGCAGCAGACTGGGTCTGGCGTGCTGCGGATTGATCCGGCGAAGACGAGGTCGGCCAGCCGATGAAACAACTGTTGCCATTCGTCATGATCGCCTCGGCCTTCGCCGTGGAACCTCCCGCGGCTCCCAGTTTCCGGCGCGATGTGATGCCGGTATTTTTTCGCGCGGGCTGCAATAGTGGCGGATGCCACGGGGCGGCTTCGGGCAAGGACGGATTCCGGTTGTCGTTGTTTGGGTACGATCCAGCGGGCGATTATTACCGGTTGACGCAGCAGATGGTGGGGCGGCGTATTGATGTTGCCGTGCCTGAGCAGAGTTTGCTGCTGATGAAGGGGCTAGGCAAGGTTCCGCACTCAGGCGGCAAGCGGTTTGCGGCGAATAGCGAATACTACAAAGTCTTGCTGCGGTGGATTGAAGCGGGCGCGCCGGATGATGCGGAAAATGTGCCGCTGGCCACGGGCTTAGCCATCGTACCGGATAAGATTTTGTTTCAAGGCAAAGAGAAGGCGCGGCGTGTAAAGGTGATGGCCACTTACTCCGATGGCACGGAGCGCGATGTTACCAGATTGGCGCTGTTTCTTACAAACAACGCGTCCAACGCCAATATTGACGATCAGGGAAATGTTACCGCCGGGTCAAGCGGGGCTACTTATGTGTTTGCACGCTTTGCGAAGTTCACCACGGGGGCGGAAGTAATTGTTCTGCCGCAGAATTCGGCGGGATATAAGAAACCAATTACCAAGCCAGCCAACTATATTGACGAGTTAGTTAGTTCGCGGCTGGATAAGTTGCGGATACTTCCCAGTGGTTTGGCCAGCGACGAAGAATTCTTGCGGCGTGTGCATTTCGATTTGACAGGTCTGCCGCCGACCCTGGACGAGTATCGCCACTTTATGGCATCCACGGCCAAAGACAAGCGCGCGAAATTGATTGATGAGTTGATGGAGCGTGATGAGTTCGCCGATGTTTGGGCCGCCAAGTGGTCGGAGATGGTGAAGGTGCTGGGCGATACCAATAGCGGCTCCGGCACCGATCCCAAAGCTGCGCAGGAATACTATAAGTGGATTCGGGCGCAGGTGAAGCGCAACACACCGCTGGATCAGTTCGTGCGAGCGCAGGTGGAAGGTTCGGGGAGTAATTTAGCGGATGCGCCGGCTAACCTTTACACGATGCTGCCGCAGGGTAATTATCAGGCGAAGGCGGTGGCGCAGGATGTGGCGCAGGTGTTCGCTGGGATTCGAATCCAATGCGCCGAGTGCCACAATCATCCGTTTGACCGTTGGACGATGGATGACTATTACGGCTTTGTCAGCTTCTTTACCGGCGTGAAGCGTAAGTACGGAGCCGATGCGGTTGAGTTTTATATTTATAACGATGCAAACGCTCCTAGTGCAAAGCATTTGATGGACGGGCGTCCGATGCCGCCGAAGTTTTTGGGTGGAGTGTTGCCCGATACCAAAGGCAAGGATCCACGCGTGGCGCTGGCCGATTGGTTGACTTCGCCGGACAATGCCTATTTCCGGCAGAACTTCGCCAATCGAATTTGGGCGCATTTCTTTGGACGCGGCATTGTGGAGCCGGTGGATGATGTGCGCATCAGCAACCCTCCGAGCAATCGCGAATTGATTGAAGAGTTGGGTAAGCGGCTGGTGGGTTATAAGTTTGACGCGAAGGCTTTGATTCGCGACATTTGCAATTCCCGAACTTACCAGGCTTCCGCAGCGTCGAACGCCTCGAACAAAGCGGATGAATTGCAGTTCTCGCACGCTGCGGTTAGGCGGCTACGCGCTGACGTGATGCTGGATGCCATATCGCAGGCGACCGGCGTTAAGACTACGTTCAACAATTTTCCAACCGGATATCGCGCGGCGCAGGTTTTCGATGGCGGGGCGCATTACAACCATTATTTTCTGAAGACGTTTGGCTTAGCTTCGCGGGAAACGGTGAATGCGGCGGATACGCGCATGGAGCCAACTCTATCGCAGACACTGCACCTGATCAACGGTGCGACGGTGGATGAGAAGCTGTCGCGATCCACGCTGATCACCGGACTGTTGAAGACCGATGCGAAGCCGGAGGAAATTGTGGATGAGCTTTACATTCGCACCTTGACCCGCAAGCCGACCGCGCCGGAGAAGAAGCGGATGCTTGCGCTGGCCGAATCGAATCCAAAGAATCGTAAGACCTACGAAGATATTTTCTGGGGACTGCTGAACTCCACTGAGTTTGCATTCAATCATTAATATGCGTTTGTTTTTTGGTTTGCTGCTCGCGTCGAGTATGTCCCAAGCGCAGTTGAACTATGAAGGCGATGTAAAGCCCGTGCTGCGCCGCTACTGCTTTGCTTGTCACAGCACGGAAGAGAAGCGCGCGGGCCTGGATCTGGAAAGTTTTGCGGGGTTGCTGAAAGGCGGCGGGTCGGGCGAGATCGTCAAGCCCGGACGTCCCGGCAGTAGCATTCTGTTTCTGGCGATTTCCCACGAAGGCAACGGGGTGCCGAATATGCCATTGGGCCTGCCCAAGATGCCGGACCGCGAGATTGGCATCATTCGCGATTGGATTCAGCAGGGATTGTTCGATAAGCCGGGCGGTAAGTCGCGGCTTTCCGATCGGGGCAGCCTTGAGTTCAGTGGCAGCCTGGTTCCGAAGCCCAAAGGCGAGGCGGCCATGCCGGGGCAATTACCTGCTTCGGTTGAGGTGGACAAACTTCATGCGGCGCAACCGGTGACAGCGATTGCGGCTAGTCCATGGGCTCCTTTGTTGGCGGTTGCCGGACATGGCGCGATTGTGCTCTACAACACCGCGACGCGAGAAAAACTTGGCGAGCTTCCATTCGCCGAAGGGATTCCGTATGTCCTACGGTTCAGCAGTGACGGATCAATGCTGCTGGCTGGCGGCGGCAAGGGGGCACTTTCCGGCAAAGTCGTTTTGTTCGATGTTCGTTCCGGTAAGCGGCTGGGTGAGTTTGGGACGGAACGTGATGTTGTGTTGGCGGCCGACGTCAGTGTCGATGGGAAACTGGTGGCGCTCGGCGGTCCTGGAAAAGTTGTCAAGGTTTTCGATGCCGGCAAGGTGGGCGCGACGCCCATTTATGAAATTACGAAGCATACCGATTGGATCACCGCGCTGGAATTCGCCCCCGATGGGCAGCGGCTTGTAACGGCTGACAGAGCCGGCGGCGTGCACATGTGGGAGGCTGCTACCGGTGGGTTTCTGGTTAGCTTGGCCGAACACAAAGATGCGATTAACTCACTGAGTTGGCGCACCGATGGCGTGATGCTGGCGTCGGGAAGTGAAGACGGCCAACTGATTTTGTGGGACACGCGCGATGGATTTCCGGCGTCGACGATGACGCCTCATCAGCCGAAGCCCGCGCCGGGGACTTTTGGGAAATTGCCGGGCGGCGTTTTGTCCGTTCAGTTTGGTCCGGACGGGCGGCTCTTCAGTACCGGCCGGGATAAGGCATTGCGCGTGTATTCAAGCCAGGGCAAGGCATTGGGAGCTCTGCCGCCATCCACTGCTATGTTGACGAAGGTGGCGGTTAGCTTCGATGGCAAAGTAGCTTTCGCCGGTGACGCACAAGGCAAAGTTCACATTTGGGATGGGAATAAAGAAGAGATGCTTCAACCTTACGGGCTCGGCGCGCAGTTAGTTGAAGGACGGAACCGGTAGAGTTCCACCAGGGGTTCGCCGCCGGGAAGGCCAGGGAATGAGGCAATCACGCAACGGCTGAGCCGCTTTTGGGCTGCTAATTCGCTAAGAACTTTCGGACCGATGGGGAAGGTTTGCTTACCTTCGACGAAACCAAGAAAGACAGCGTTGGGTTGTTCCAATATTTTCTGAGTTGCCTCACGATCAACTACGAGTCCACCTTCCCCCCCACTGAGAGGCGCCGCGGGAAACGCAACTACCTTTCCCGCCGAAAGCAAAATGACAGCGTTATCAAGCCCCCAATCATCGGTGTAGAGAGGCGCTGGTTGTTGTTTGATAGCTGCTATTGCGGCATGGCCGATGGCCGGCGACCAGATAGTTGGAATGGGCAAGTATTTGAACCGCAGAATGTAGTCCGCGTAAGAGGCTAGATTCAGCAGAAGGACAATGGCCGCGAGAGATCCGATTGACGCTCGCCACACCGGATTCAGTTTCGATGCGTCCTCCATGGTGAGCGCCAACAGCAGGAATAAAACCGGAATCAGCAGGACAGTGTGATGGGCGGAACTGCCTAGATTGCGGAAGCTGGCCATGGCCATCCAAGAGCAAATTTCACCGCCAAGTAAAGCCCATCGCAATTTTTGAGTGGGACCTGGAACCAATGCGGCGCCCAGCATGATTCCGGCCACAAGCCCCGTAGCCTGGAAGCCATAATGAAGCAGCACCGCCAGGCCATGGACGAAAGTTTGCGTTATGGAGTTGGAAATGGTTGGCCAATAGGGATTGGGTGAAGTGAGGTACCCGACCAACGATGAGCCCACGATCGCCCGACCGAGCATTTGAAATTTGATCACGTAACCAACCAGGATTTCAGCCGCCAATAGTTCCTTCAGGGGCTGGCTTGTAGCTATGCAGGTGGCCAGGATTAACGGTGAAACGCCGAGCAGCATCGCTAGTGCGGACGCGACAGCGGACTGGATCTGTTTTCTCCTCGGGAGCCTTCGCGCGGCCACGAAAAATAGAATCGCCAACATGGGGCCGAAGCAGAAAACGAACGTCATCTTCTCCCAAATACCAAGACCGGCGAAAAAGGCGGAGGCTGCTAGCCAAGGAACGCTGTTCTTGCTGAATCCCATTGACCAGCAGGCGAAGGCCAGTCCGAGCAGAAACATTTGCATGCAGACGGGGCCCCAATCGAAGACGCACGTCAACATGATTAAAGGCGAACACGCCAGAAAAACAGCCAGGGCATTTCCTGTTAACGAATGGCCAACGCGGATGCAGCCGGATCGGATAAGGAAAATCGAACCAATAATGGCGGCGAGCGCGGGGAGTCGTAAAGACCAAAGCGACGGCTGTACAATTGCGAAGATGGCTTGGTACAGCCATACTTTGGGTGCGCCGATATAGGCTTGCAGCAGTAGCGGGTATTGATGGCTGCCCAGAGTCAGGAAAGTATGCGACCATTGCGGGAAGAATACGGGTTTGACGAAGAAGTTCTCGTCTTGATGGGGGCCCAGGCGCGGAATCACCCAGAGCATGGCTAGCACTGAAAGCAACATCATGATGAGGGAAATTCTTGAACCGCGATTCTTCAATTCCGGCATCTTCAGTTTATGATTCCAGCGTTGGTCATTCCCCAGGGGAATGCAAGTTGGCAGGTTGTTTTAGAATAGTAGTTTGATCGTAACACTTACTATAAACCCCGCTATAGACCGGACGATCCTTGCGGACCGGCTGGTTTTTGAAGACCGAGCTTACATTCTATCGCGCACAGAGGCTGTCGGAGGGCGCGGTATTAATGCTTCGCAGGTAATCCACTCCTTCGGCATGCCGACCAAGGCAATTGCGGCTTGTGGCGGCAAGCAACGACCGCATTTTGAAGAAATGGTTGCCGGCTGTGGGTTCCCCGCTGAGTTAGTTCGCGTAAAGAGCGAAGTGCGAACCAATTTGACGATCTCCGATAAGCAGGGGCTTGCCATCAAGCTGAATGAACGGGGATCGCAATTGAGCGCTGCGGAATTGGACAAGATTGAGAAAGCCGTGAAGGCCAGTTTGCCCGGCGCCAAATGGCTGATGATTTGCGGCAGCGTGCCCCCTGGAGTTCCGCCTACTTTCTATTCGCGCATCATTCAGATGGCAAAGGCCTCCGGGGTGAACACGCTGCTTGATACCGATGGCGACGCCCTGCTGCATGGCATTGAATCGGGGCCAACGGCGGTTGCGCCTAACCAGTTGGAAGCGGAGCGGCTGTTGAACCGGGTCTTGCTGACCCGCCAGCACTTTTTGGATGCCGCGGACCGCATTGTTTCGATGGGCGCCGAATCGGTGATCTTGTCGCTAGGCAGTAGAGGCGCGGTGGGCAAGAAAGGCGGACAGGTGATTGAGGCAATTCCGCCCCGGGTGGACGCGCTTTCTCCGATTGGGGCCGGTGATGCGTTGGCCGCCGCGTTCACTTGGGCGCTGGCATTGGGGAAAACTTTCCCGGAAGCGATTCATTGGGGTGTTGCCGCCGGAACGGCCGCGGCGTGTCTGCCTGGGGTACAGTTTCCCACGTTCGCCCAAACAGAGGAAATCTACAAAAAAGTGGAATTGCGGGGAAATCTGTAACGGATTCAGGAATCGGATGGCTTAAACCAGCCTTTCATCGTGAATAGAAAAGCCGCCAGCAATCCTGCAAGAGTCGCCAGGGTTCCGATCACCATATAATCCATCCGTTTTAGTGGACCGGGCATTATGTTGGGAACCACCAAAATAATCAGCAGGAAAATGGCCAAGCTTATGATGGCGGCGATTGTCGGCCGCGTCTTCGGAGGCATACCTAAATCAATTATGGCCCGATTCCGCAACGAATTCCTAATTTATAACCCACGGGGATAGAGGATAACTCTTTCGATCCCAATGTTGGGGCCGCGGTGGGACCGCATCCCGGTCATGTGGTAGCGAATCGCGGATTCGTCGAATCGCTTGACTGCCGAGGATGAGGGAATGGGAAGTCTAGTGTTCCTTCTTCGGCTTAGGTGCTTCGTGCCCTTTGCGAGCCTCCTTCGACCCCTCCGCGGTTGCTTCTAAGGATTTTTCCGCTTCTTCCGCGGAAATCGGCGGTCCTTGGATCTCATCGCGATATTGGATAATAATTGAAACTCGCCGGTTGCCTGGGTTTTCCGGGTCTTCAGGTAATCTCAAATGCTGATCGGCAAACCCGCGAATCTGGGCGACTTGATCGGGCCGCATACCATTCTCCATCATCACTTTGCGGGCCTCGTTTGCGCGATCGGCTGATAACTCCCAATTGGAATAGGCTCCGGAATACGCTTTCGAATCGGTGTGGCCTTCAATTAATACTTTGTTGGGCAACTTGCCTATCTCCGCGGCTAACTTGGTGATCAAATCCTTTCCGCTTTCGCTCGGATGACCCTTGCCGCTTTCGAAGAACATTCCCTGTTCTTTTTCAATCAGCTCGATGCGCAGACCTTCGCCTGTGACAATCATTTTCACGTTGTCTTTAAACTGTTGGAAGGAGGACATTTCTTTCATCGCGGAATTGATTTTTTCCTTCAATTTCGCCATGTCGTCTTCATCGAGGTTGACCGACGCGCCTCCCGCGCCGCTCATCTGACTTCCCATTAACTTTCCGTCTCCAGTGGGATCCTGAAAATAACCGCCCACCGCTTTCTGGACCTCCGCGCTGCTGCTAAGCAGCCAGAGCACCATAAACAGCGCCATCATCGCCGTCACGAAATCGGCGTAGGCCACCTTCCAGGCCCCGCCGTGATGGCCTCCGTGAGCAGAGATCTTCTTAATAATGATTATATTTTCTTTTTGGTCGTCCGCCATACTATGTGCCGCCTCCCTTACAAGCTTTTTCCATTTCTTTGAAGGAGGGCCGATTATGGTGGGGAATCGAGCGGCGGGCCAATTCGATCGCCAGAATGGGGGCCGCGCCTTTAATAAAGCTGATCAGCGCCACGCGTAGAAAATTGTAGTATTCCTTTTCCGCCGCGCTAATCTGGGTCATCATCCCGGCCATTGGTCCGAAAAACCCGTAGCACATCAATATTCCAAGAAATGTTCCCACCAGCGCCGCCGCCACGTGATGGCCAATCTCTTCGGGAGGCCCGCCAAGAGAGGCCATGGTAATCACGATTCCTAACACCGCCGCCACGATCCCCAGACCGGGAAGTGCATCCGCCATGGTTTGCAGCGCCCCAATTGGCAAGGATTCTTCGTGGTGATGGACTTCCATGTCCAGTTCCATCATTTGATCCAAATCAAAGTGACCGACTCCGCCGCTGATCGCCATGCGCAAAGTATCCGCAACAAAATACAAGGCATGATGATTCTTCGCGAAACTTGGGTACTTGGCGAATAATTGACTCTTATCCGGTTCTTCAACGTCCGGTTCCAGCTTCACGATGCCGTTCTTGCGCGCCGTGCTAAATAAATCGTTGAACATTTTCAAGTGGTCCAGATACACAGGCTTGGTGTAGGGGCTGCCCTTGATAATGCCGATCATCCCTTTGGCGATCCCTATGACAACAGGGAGGGGATTGGCAACCAATAAAGTCCCGATGGCCGATCCAAGAATAATCAATAATTCATAAGGCTGAAAAAGCACGGCCATTTGCCCGCTACTGAGAATGTAGCCTGCAACGACCGATGCAATTACGATAACGATTCCAATGAGGGCGAACATAGAGATAGGGTAAGTGCCGGATTACCCGGCCGACAATTACTCGTATCGGTGAGATTGGGATTGATGTTAGAAGAGATTACGGATTTGATGGGGTGATCAAGCTGGCTCGACAATCGCGTTAAGCCGCTCAATCAACTGCCCGGCCGCACGCTGTCCGGCTTCTTTCTTGCTGATGCCTTGCGCCTGCGAAGAAAGCTCTTTACCCACGCGGACTTCCACGGTGAACGTCTTGGAATGCTCGGGTCCACGTTCGGCGGTCACCAAGTACCGTGGCAGCGGCAACTTTTTCAATTGGGTCAGTTCCTGTAAGGCGCTTTTGTTATCTTTGCCTTGCAGATCGCTATCGTCGCCAAGGGCCTCGAAGTTTTCAAGAACCTCTTCCCGCACGAAGCTGCGCGCCCAGTCGATTCCGCCGTCCAGATATATCGCCGCGATCAGGGCTTCCATGGCATTGGCCAGTAGCGCTTTCTTTTCCCGTCCCCCGCTTAATTCTTCGCCTCTGCCAAGGACCAGAAAGTCGCCAAGTTTCAGAAGCAGCGCCACTTCGTACAAGTGGCTGGCGCTCACCAGGAAGCTCTTCATTTTCGACAGACGCCCTTCGGCCGCCGCCGGGAACTGCTCCAGCAGCGCCTCACTCACCAGAAAACCAAGGATGGCATCCCCGAGAAACTCCAGTTGCTCGTTGTCTTCCACCTTTTCCAGCTGATGAGGCGTCCGCTCAAATACCCGCGATTTGTGTGTAAGCGCGCGGCGCAAGATCTCCTGGTTGGAGAACTTGCGGCCTAGTTGTTCTTCCAGAAGATTCGCGTCTAGCGCCTTGAGTGTGGTTTCGTCCAAGTTTATTTTTTCACGGCGGCTTGCGCCTTTTGCTTTTCTGAAGTGGCGTATTGCTTGATGGCCGGATGCAGGTCGGGCATAGCCAGAACCTTATCTAGAACGGCCACCGCTTCAGTTGTTTTTCCCGATGCAAGGTAGGCCGACCCCAGACGCACCATGGTGGCTGGATCAGGCGTCGAAGCCTCGTCCACCGATGCCTTGAATTGCGTCGCAGCCTGGTCATACTTCTTCCTTACCATCGCAATTAATCCCATAGCCTGATAGGATTCCGACATTTGATCTTTCTTGAATCCTTCCCATTGCGGATCGGTGATGGCCGGGTTAAACTTCTGCGCCGTTTTGATGTTCTCCTGCGCGGCCTTGGCCATTTTTTCCGCGCGGCTTAGTTTCTCTTCTTTATCCAGATCGAACTCGCGCGTCTTTTGGGCCAGGGTTTGCGCGATGGTTAACTGCGCCATATAACTCTTGGGGTCCACTTCCAGCAATTTTTCAGCATAGATAATAGCGTTTTCACTATCCTGCTTCTGCTGGTAGCTCTGCATGATCGCTTGCAGCGCAAACGATTTAAAGTCCGAATCCGCGAACTTCGTAAGCAAATCACTAGCGGCGGTAATACGCGCGTCCGCTGTCTGGGCGTTCTGCATCGCCATTAGCGCGTCTACTTCTTTTTGCGATTTCGGCTTCGGTTGGGCAAACGCAATCGCGCTTACAATAGCTCCGGCACATGCCAGCTTCAAAATCCCGTTCATCAAACTTCTCCTTAAAATTGCGATTCACTTCTATTTTGGGGATAGTTGTTTCAGATTTTGGCCGGCTGCCTGCTTGGCCATGTCCGATGCTCCATCAATCTTCATAGCTGCCTCAAAATGACTTCTGGCTCCATCTGTTTCGCCCGCTTTCATGGACAGTTGCCCAAGATATACGTGCGCCCAGGCTTGGGTTTTGGGGTCCGGATCCAACTCCAGCGTCTTCCCAAACAACTTCTCACTCAATTCCCAATTCTTCTGCGTCAGCGCGACCCTTGCTAGACCATAATACGACTTCGCGTGCGATGGTTTCAGGTCTGTTTGTTTGAGCGACTTCAAAAACAGTAGCTTGGAGTTCTCCAGATAATCAGAGCCCTGCTTGCCGTTAAGCAACGCCTCGGCATCGGCTAGCGTTTTTTCGGCGCCTTTTAACTCCCCGGGAACCTGCTCTTCGCGATTCACCCTAATGGTTCGCACTGCTTTATAAGAGGCGAATTGCACCCCCTCCAGTCGTTTATCTTCCTTCTTCAAGTCGATGGAATTAATCAGATCCGGATAGAAGAAGCGGAAGGACTGTTCGCTTTTTTCATAGGCCGGCAGTTGTTCATAGAAGTGCGGGGCAAGAATGAATCCTTCTTTCAAGGCTTGCTCCACCATGGCTGGGCCTTGTTTCCCATGCAGCTTGGCATCCACCGCTTTGATTGCTGAAATGCTGGTGAGAAGAACAAAATCTTCCTTATAAAAATCATCCAGCGCGGGCGCGGCTTTTGCGAAATCGCTCAATCCACGCTTCTTGTGGATCAGGTCCCCGTACTTGATGCTCAATGGATCCAGCAAGTATTGCAGGTAAGAATAACGGATGGGATCTACGTTCGGTGCGGGCGCGGCCTCTCCTGGTTTGGGCTTTTGAATGGCCGCCAGCATTTCCGGCGTGGGCGTAATCACCACGAAGAAATCATCTTTATAGCTGCGTGTCTGCACAAAATTCGGGGGCGCCAGCAACTCGAAAAAAATTTGATACTTCCTGCCGACGTAGCCGCTGGTGACGTTCCTCAAATAGCCATTGGCCTGAAGTACCGCTGCCGCCACCGGTTCGTGATAAACCCCGATAACCTCATCAATGGCCGGTTGCGCCGCCTTCCACAACTCCTCGATGTTCGCCTGTTTGTAGAATTGCTTCATCAGGTCTTGAAATCCGCTGAGCGCGGCGACATCTAGCGGCGCCTCGTGTTCCTTCAAAGTCGTTTGAAAGTCCGGAGGGCCGGAGGTGGCCAAGGCAAAGCTGATGTACTGGCTCAATTCGGCGGAAGCATTTGGTTTCTTGTGTTGCTTGACGAAGTATTTCAGGTCGTCGAGGATAGGGATGTTTTGTTTCGCCAAATGATCGCGGACAGCTTTGCGCAGTGGGTGGTTGTTTGGGGAATCCATGTTCGCGTCGAACCCCGCCACCTGAATGGCTGACATTACGGCGAAGAGGGAAGGGCTTGCGTCAAGTTGGCCTTGGGTTGGTTGTGGCTGCGCGTTTACCAACGAACTGGCGAAGACAATTGCCGCGGCAAATGGTAGGGCGGACCCCCTGGTCCGCGGCCGACCCCCTGGTCGCCATCTTCCTAAACCCGGTAGCATCTCGAAAAGCTGGAGCAGTCGGGCCAGGGGGCCCACCGCGGACCAGGGGGTCCGCCCTACTTCGGACCCGGAATCTTGCAATGTTTGAGATCTTTCCACTGTCAACATTATTCTAAACTACCGGCGGCTGAACACAACCCACTCCATTCCTACGACGGCGGACCTTCCGGGCAAGGGTACACCAAAAAACTCTTGATAATTGGTGTCGGTGAGGTTGCTCACCCGTAGGAAAGGCCGTAAGGCTCCGCTAGTCCGCGAGATGGCTACGTCCAGCACTCCATAGGGGTCACGGGCAAAGCGCTCCACCACACCCAACCGCGCGCGCATCGCCACTTGCCCCACCACTGCGGTCCATCCAATCAAGCCCGATTGGCGGGCGTAATTAAACACATATTTCGATTGCTGCGCTCCCAAAACATTTTGCGCTCCATTCAGGAATGTATAGCGCACGTCCAGCGTCTGGTTCTTCGCCATCCTCATGCGGCCGCCGCCTTCAAAGCCATTGAAAGTCAACGCCTGGAAGTTGGTGGCGCGCCATATTTCGGTGGGACTGGTACGGACGAAATCAATGCCATTCTTTTCCCGCCGCTGAAAATAGGTTGCATCGAAGTGCAGCCGTGCCGTAGGCCGGTAATCGACGCCGCCTTCGAATGCCCAGGCTGTCTCCGGCTGTAGAAATGGATTGCCTACGTTGGCCGGATCGTGATAGTAAAGATCGGTGAACGTCGGCAAACGAAAGGCGCGGCTGACGGAGGCTCGCAGCTTCCATGCCGAGCTTAACCATACGCCTCCACTCATGCTGGGGCTGAACTGCTGGCGAAGATTGCGGTAGAGTTCTTCGCGAGCGCTTGCGGTGAAGGAAAATCGCCCCAATGCCCGCAACTCCACGCCGCCATAAACTGCTTCGCGCGTCCGCTGGTGCGTCCCCAGATTGTTCGAATCAATCTCGTCGTGCAGCATCTCGGCGCCATAAAAGACGGTGACATTGCGCGATGGATGATCGCGCCGGCGGACGGATGCCTGGTAGGTCTCATCAATGTGACGATTGGTGAACACTTGCGGCCGGTCGCGATAGAGTACGAAAAGGTCTGAGTGGCGCCGGTAGGAGAACGTTACATCCGTGTTCTCGCCAAGCGGTTGATGAATCCCCGCAAACCAGCCTTTGGTGCGCTCCCAGGAATTAAAGTTTCCGTAAAAGTGTTCCGCACCGAAGGGCCGGTCATTCAGCGCCAGGGTAATGTGCGATAGGCCCAGGCTGGTTCGGACATTCGAATCGGATGCAATCGACAGATTGCGATAATCGCGATTTTGCACGAAGCCGCTGGAAAAATCGCGCGAAAAGCTGAGTTGCTGATCGAATACTTTCGAGGTCCAGGCCACCGAGGCATTCTGCTGATTCACGCCGAAGTTCCCTACGCCCGCGCCCAGCTTCATTTCCGTTGCTTGCGGCGGCGCCGTAACAAAATTCACCACACCCGCAACCGCGTCCGACCCATATAGAGAGGACCCGGATCCGCTCAATGCTTCAATGTGGCTAACCGCTTCAAGCGGTACCGGCACATCCATGTTGTGGTTGGATGATTGCACATTGTTTAAGCGCATCCCATTCAGCAGCACCAGTGTCTGGCCGAAGGAGCCGCCACGAATGGAAAGCCCCGATTGCACCATCCCTGGCGCACGTTCCCGCAGGTCTAGCGAGCTGTCCAAGTTCAGTAGATCGGAAAAAGTATTAAACAGCAAAGGATGCTCGCGCGCGGGAAGAACCTCCAGGGCGCGGTCCGATTCCGCCAAGGGAAGGGGCGCAACTACCCCTGTTACTACGATTATGTCCTTCCGTGCGGGAATCTTTTCGGCATCCGGTTGTTGCCCGTAAATCGGTAGGCAGAAAAAAGCGCAGAAGAGGTTTCGGCGGGTACGGAATCGACTCCCGCTAGCCGGTCTGGATTGAAACATGAATAGTAATAGTGTACCCGCACTGGTAAACTGAGGCCAAATGAGGCTCTTAATTTTATTAGTGTTCCTCCGCGCGCCCCTTCCAGCGCAGACAGAGGTTGGGCGGATCGAAGCCGATGCTCGTGTATTCTTGGTCGATCTGATCAAACTGGACACCACCAACCCGCCAGGCAACGAAACTCGAGTTGCCGAATACTTGGCAAAGGTGTGCCGCGCCGAAGGCATTGAGGTCGAGCTGCTTGGGCCAGACCCCGCTCGCAAAAGCTTTGTGGCCCGCTTAAAAGGATCCGGCGCGAAACGTCCACTTCTATTGATGGCCCACTCCGACGTTGTCCCCGCCGATCCCAAGTTGTGGACTGTTCCTCCATTTTCGGCTCAGACCCGCGATGGTTACGTTTATGGTCGCGGCGCCTCCGACGACAAGAGTTTGCTGGCTGCTGAGCTAGCCGTGTTCCTTGATTTGAAACGCAAAAAGGTGAAGCTGAACCGCGATGTGATTCTGCTGTCCGAAGCCGACGAAGAAGCTGGATCCACGGCGATTAATTGGCTGATTGCCAATGTATATCCGAAGATCGACGCGGAGTTCGCGATCAATGAAGGCGGCGGCGCCATGGCGGTGGGCGGCAAGACGGTCTATCAGGTTCAAACTTCGGAGAAGATTCCTACCCGCGTTACGATTTCGGCCAAAGGAACGGCCGGGCATGGATCGTTGCCGCGCGCCGATAATCCCGTGGTTCATTTGGCGGAAGCTGTTTTAAAGCTGGCGCGAGCCGAGCAGCCTGTGCGGCTCAACACCACCACGCGCCGCTATTTTTCGGAGCTGGCGAAGTTGCCGCAATATTCCTGGGTGAGCCCTTATGTGGACAAACTGGAAAGCCGCGAGGCAGCCGAAGCCATTGCCCTCAGAGATGCGGAGTTGAACGCGATGCTTCGCACCAGTGTTTCGCCGACAATGCTTAGCGCGGGAATGAAGAACAATGTGATCCCCAATGTAGCGGAATCGACGATAGATGTCCGGCGGCTGCCTAATGAATCGAAGCAGGAAGTGATTGAGCGCTTCAAACGAATCATCAATGATCCGGCGGTTGAAGTTCTGCCCGCCGTGGGGCAAGATATGCCGGCAACCGAGCCTAGCTCGCTGACCACCGATCTTTATTTGGCGATGGAAAAAATTTTCGGCGCCGAGGACGGAGCGCGGGTTATTCCCTTTATGTCGCGGGGAGCAACGGACGGCAGCTATTTACGTCAAAAAGGGATGGCTGTGTATGGCATTCCGATTTTCAAACGCGACGGCACGGAAAGCCGCGCCCATGGCAATGACGAACGCATGCAGTTGGACAATCTATCGCGAGGTGCGGAATTGCTGCGGCGCATCGTTCTTGCCGTGGCCGAAGCGCGGTAATCCTCATACGTCATCACGCCCGGGAGATTTTCATCGGACGGTAGCGGCATCGTCCGGTCCTGGATATAAGACTATTAGCCGCGGATTAACGCAGATGGACGCGAATAAAAAACTTGAGGAAAGATTGTTCAGTAGATTTCATGCCCAAGCCTGACTTTGCCGGAAGCCGAAAGCAAACCCCCGCTAGCTAATTCTTACCTATTTTTTTGTTATCCGCGTGAATCGGCGTGAATCGGCGGCTAATAATCTTATGTCCAGGACCCGGACAATGTCTCTACCGCCAATGAAAATCACCCTCTGAAAACCTTCCGTCACAACCAATTCCAAAAATCCGCGTCCCCCTAACCCCATAAACAGCCAAGCCTTACGACCCAAACCCAACCCGCTCCAACCTCCACCACTCTCCGCGCCATGCCACAATTCCCCCAGGTAACACATGGCCGACAAACCCCAAAAACTAAGTCGCAGGCTCATCAACCTCGCCCAAAAACTCAGTTACTTCTTCACGCCTGATCGCCAACCCTTCGCCCAACTCCCCGCCAACCGCAACGTCCCGCTCCATTCCGAGGAATTCTACACCTGGCTCGCCTCCGCCGCCGACGAATCCGGCCTCGCAATTACCCCTGCCATGCTCCCCGCCGCCATCCGCAAGCTCGACGCCGAAATTCACGGCACAGCCACCCCCACCCGTCAACTCCACCTCCGCACCGCGCCCCTCCCCAACCACAATTACAGAATCGACCTCCAAACATGGGACTGCTCCGCCATTGAAGTAGCCCGCGCCGGTTGGAAACTCACCGAACCCACCGAAAACCTCTTCCTCTGGCCCGATTCCAATGCGCCCTACCCCACCCCAGAACCCGCAAAACTCACCCTCGTAACCACCCTCGAACGAAATTTCCAACTACCGCCCGACGCCGCAAAAAAGCTAGCCACCTGGCTCACCGCAGCTATGCTTCCCGATCAGCCTTGCCCCGTTCTCGTCATCACCGGCCAAGTCCGCGACGCAGCCGCCCGCGCAATCCGCACGCTGCTCGATCCTGTAACAAACCCCCTCCTCGTTCTCCCGCGCCTCGAAAGTCAGTTCCACAAGTTGGCGCTCAACAATCGCGTCTTGGCGTTCGCACTAGGAAGCAGACTCTCCGTAGGCCGCCGCGAAGCGCTCGCAAAATTATCAGTCGGCGCCGATGCCCAACTAACCCAATGCAGCAAGCGGCGCGAGGCCCTACAAACCAACCTCCGCCGCCCAGTGCTCCTTTCCGCTGAAACTTGCGTTGAAATTACAAAGGACCAAATCCACCTCGAAATCAATCACGCCACCGCATTCGATCAAGCCCAAACCTTCAGCGCGTTACTCGACGAGTTAGTAAAATTCCTGTGCCTGTTCGACGAACCGGAAGCAAGCATCTCCGCAACGTCAATCATGCTCCTGCCCGAATGCATACTCCAAGGCAATCTCCCCGACCCACCAATCCCCTAAACCAGCAAGGCGCAACGGCCACGCGTCAAAGCAAAGTGGCTAAGACGAGTCCGCGCGAATCGGACAAAGTAACCAACTAGATCTTTGAAAACTAAAAAGGCGCCCTCTCCAGCCTGCGTCATTTCCTTTAAGGGATCGCTGCCCACGGCCTTCCGATTTTCAAACGGGATGTGACCGGGAGCCGCGCCCATGGCAATGACGAACACATGCAGTTGGAGAATCTATCGCGAGGAGTGGGATTGTTGCGGCGGATCGTTCTTGCCGTGGCCGAAGCACCATAAGAAGGCGATCATTCCCATAAATGCGTTACTAGCTCTCCACGGGCCCTTGCATTCGGAATTCGGTATGAAAAAAATTCTCAGTCAAATTAAGCTAAAGATTAGGACCCTTCCGCTCGATAGAGGTAAGGTGACCCGTTCTCTCCACACTCCGGTACTCGCCGACGCGGCAAATATTCTGGACGGGCAGATGCGCAGCCATCTGAACCATATGAGCCAGGTTCTGGGCGGCTGCGGCAACGATCTTGATCACAAATTCGTCGTACGTCTTTCCTCCAATCCCCGGTCTAAGGTTGGAACTAAGTCAAAGGCAAGTAAGGCCAATAACCCTGCGCCCCGCCCTGCGCCCCGTTATGACGAGCGGCAAACAACCGCGCTGCTGGCCCTAACTCCCGTTTCAGCCATTCGTTTTTGGCTGAAGGACGGAACCTTGACCGGATTCTTCGAACAGGTGGCCTATAGTGGCCGGCGATTAGCCAAGTTGAACTTGGCTCCCGGCTCCATTGTCGAAGCGCTGGCTGTTTATGATGTCCTGCTCGAAGCGGTGTTTGCCAAAATCACCCCAGCCGAAGCCGCCAATTTCCGTTGGGTGCGGGAACAATTGCAGTTTTGCGTCATGCTCACGCTCAACAACGCCTACTATCAGGTGCGTGAGGCCGAATCGCAAGCGTTCTATGAACTTTTCCGCGACGAAGTCGCCTCGCGTGGCTTGAACGATCTATACGGTCAATTCCTTGGCACGCTGATGCGCTTTTCCAAGGCCGGCGATGCCCGCTTTCTTTCTTTTGACTCTCGCGCCAATGTTTGGAAAGCGATTGAATTCGCGGGCAAGCCCGCGGCGATTCCCGCCTCCGTAACGGGGGCAACTTGGGGCGGCGCGCCCGATACGAAGTCTCTTCGCCAATGGCTTTCAAAGCCACGTTGTCAGGCGATTACCGGCCTGCCGCCCGCCATTGCTTGGTCCAAGCCCGCTGCTTTTGCCAAAAATTCCCCGGCGCAAAAAGATTCCTCCAAAAGGGCTTCCACAACGAAGGCCTTCTCCTGGGTCTGGACCATGCCGCTGATCCACGAAGGCGTACTCACTGGAGCTTTCCAATTCGCTTTCGAAAAACCATACGAATGGCTTCCCCGAGAACAAGAACTCCTTGCCGCCGCCGCCGAACGGTGCGTCGAGGCGGCGGCCAAAGCCCGCTTACTCGAAGACTTGCGTGCCCGCGAAGAACAGATCCGTCATCTTGCCGAGCATATGCTTCAGGTGGAGGAAATGGAACGCCGCCGCATTTCCGGAGAATTGCACGACGAAGCCGGCCAGTCCATGCTTTATGTGCGCCTGCAAATGGAAATGATTGAAAACGCGATGCCCGCCGAACTGAGCGGGCTGCGTCAAAAAGTAAAGCAAACTCGTGAGGCCACCGAGCGAACCATCATTGAGATCCGCCGTCTGATCGCCGCCCTCAGTCCCGCTACTCTTGAGCAACTCGGCCTTGGTCCGGCATTACGCCACTTGGTCACCAGATTCAAACAATGGTACCCGGCAAAGGTGAAACTCCAATTGTCGAATCTCGATGGCCTTCCCAAGAGCACCGAGGTAGTGGTCTACCGACTGGTACAGGAGTGTTTTAATAACATTTCTAAGCATTCTTTCGCTACTTCCGTAAACATTTCCGCCCAAACTTCCGATGGATTCCTAAGGCTGACGGTGGACGACAACGGTATCGGCTTCGACGTCGAGCAAGCCGGTCTAAAACGCGAATCCTTCGGGCTTCAGGGCATGAGGGAACGAGTTGAGTTGCTAGGCGGGCTTTGTGAAATTCGTAGCAAGAAAAAAGCAAGTCTTAAAAGAAGTAAGAAAGAAGTGGTTCAAGCGTGTGAATTAACAAGTATTCCGGCTACGGAGGGCTACAAGGCCGTCAAAGCGTCACAAGGAGCCCGCTTAACGCGGGGAGGGCGCCAAGATCGGATAAGAGCCACGAGACCGGGTACGCAGATTTGGATCCAGTTGCCGATTTCTAGAGAGGCGGTTGCAGCCTAACGACGCAGTTGAACGTTCAAGGCTGGCAACGGATTGACACGACGTCGATTCATAAGCCGGAAGCGGGCCCCATTGTTGTTGTTCGGGGGACCTGGGTTTGCGTGGCTAAATGCAACAAGCCACAAGACCGCAAGTAAGTGGAAACTCTGCCTTATTTAAATGGGTTTCAAGAAAATTTAGTTTCAAAAAAAACGTTCGGATCGAAGATACTTCGCCTCAAGCGCTTATCTGGAATCTGGTCGATCGGAAACAACATATGGCCAAACTTCGAATTTTATTAGCGGATGATCACACTCTGTTTCGGCAGGGCGTCCGTACCTTACTATCAGCGGAAGCCGACATGGAAGTAATTGGGGAAGCTTCCAACGGCGGCGATGCCGTCGAGAAGGCCAATGAGCTTCGTCCGGATGTGGTGTTGATGGACATCCACATGCCCGGACTCTCCAGTTTTGAAGCAACCCGGCAAATCAAGAAAAACCGTCCCGAAGCAAAAATTCTCTTCCTCACGATGTACGACGACGAAGATTATCTTGTGGAAGGAATGGAAGTCGGGGCTGCTGGCTACGTTTTGAAGGATAGCCCTTCACAACAACTGGTCGCCGCTGTCCGGGATGTCTGCCGAGGTGGCAGCTATCTCAGTCCGCGGATGCTGTCTCAATTGGTTGACGATTTCCGCTCCCGCATTAAGTCCGCCAACCGCCTGCCACGCTTTGCCACTCTCACCGCTCGCGAACGGGAAGTGCTGAAGATGTTGGCCGAAGGGAACTCGGTCAAGGAAATCGCCTGCGATCTTAACCTTAGCGTTAAGACCGTCGAGGCGCACAAATTCAACCTCATGCGCAAGCTTGATATTCACAATAAAGCTCAACTTGTGCAATACGCAATTCAAAAGAAAATCATTAAAATACCTAACCTGGTTTAAATCATACGCAATCGGCGGGATTGATCCTCCCCTGATCTGCGAGTGCTTCCAACGCCGGAAAAGCGTGGCCCACCAGCCGCTCAAACGCTTACCGGCGTTTTTCTTTTTTCCACACCTCGCTTACTCCAACTCCCTACAAGGTCTCTCGTCCATAATCATAAGGCCGTTTCCTGCGGTATCATCAGGCAGAAGAGCATACTTACGATGAAACCCCTTCTCAATCGCCGCGACCTGATCACTGTCGGCGCCCTTGCGCCCCTCGCCACTCTCGCTCAAACCACCAGCCGCCTTCCCATAAAAAAGGGCGTCCTGCTCAGCATGCTTAATGGAAAGCTTAGTTTCAACGAACGCTTCCAACTCGCCAAGGACACTGGCTTCGAGGCCATCGAGGCCGGCACCGCCCCATCGCTCGAAGAGGCCAACCAAATCCGCAAAGCTTCCGAACAAACCGGTGTTCCAATCCACTCGGTTATGAACATGAGCCACTGGAAGTATCCACTCTCCTCCGCCGATTCCTCCGTCGTCGCCGAATCCGTTAAGGGAATGAAAACCAGTCTCGAACAAGCTTCCCTATGGGGCGCCCAAACAGTGCTGCTGGTCCCCGCCGTGGTCAATGCCCAAACCAGCTATGGCGATGCCTGGACCCGCTCTCAATCCGAAATCCGCAAAATGATCCCCATGGCCGAAAAGCTTAAGGTCATCATCGCCATCGAAGAAGTATGGAATAAGTTCCTGCTCTCGCCCCTCGAATTCGCCCGCTATGTCGACGATTTCAAGTCCCCATGGGTCCGCGCCTATTTCGACGTCGGCAATGTTGTTCTTTACGGCTACCCGCAGGATTGGATTCGCACCCTTGGCAAGCGCATCGTCCGCCTGCACCTCAAGGACTTCACCTTCCGCCGCGACCCAAGCATCAAGAAAGCTGTCGCCGACTGGGTCAACCTTCGCGATGGCGAAATCGATTGGAAACAAATTTACGCCGCGTTGAAAGAGATCGGCTACTCTGGTTACGCCACCGTCGAACTTGGCGGCGACGGCCAGCCTGAATATTTGAAAGACGTCAACCGCCGCTTTGAATTAATCCTGAACGGGGAGTGAAATGAAGAAATTCTTGATTGGCCTGGTCACGGGTCTGGTGCTCGCCGCCATGACTGTTTTCATCGGCGCGCTCGTGCTCGCTAGCCTCGGCGACCGCAAAGTGAAAGTGGCTGACGGTTCCGTGCTCGTGCTGCGCCTCGCCGGCGACATGCCCGAAAAACCGAAGCCCGATATGCCCCTACCCTTTCTTGAGAACGAAAGCGGCTC
>JAYVXT010000177.1:0-7737 GCA_043785065.1 Bryobacterales bacterium
GCGGCCTTAACGGCGTGCGATTACAAAGTATGTGTAGACACCGCGCCCCTGCTCGAACGCTCTTTGGCCAGAGATGCGGGGCTTGGGTGGATTGGTAAGAATACCTGCTTAATCAATCAAGGCCAAGGTTCCTGGTTCTTCCTTGGCGAAATCCTTCTTTCCTTGGAACTCGACTCGAGCGTCGCACCGCCGGATCGTTGTGGTACTTGTACTCGCTGCATTGATGCCTGCCCGACCAATGCCATCGTGGCGGTGGAAAAGCCCGGAGGTCCACAATATGAGCTGGATTCCCGGCTGTGCATTTCCTATTTCACCATTGAACTTCGCGGGGCGATTCCGGAATCGATGCGGCCGTCCCTAGGACAACATATTTTTGGTTGCGACATCTGCCAAGACGTCTGCCCCTGGAACCGGAAAGCGCCTGTTACGGCCGACCCTTCTTTTCAACCGGATCATGTGGCGCCCAGCCTGGGTGCGATGGCGGCGCTCAGCCCCGAAGGCTTTAAGCAAGCTTTCCATGATACGCCCGTGGAACGTACCCGTCATCGTGGGTTCTTGCGAAATGTCGCCGTCGCCATGGGGAATTCGCGGAACAAAGAATTCGAGGCTCCGTTGCGCGTGCTGGCCTCGCATGAGGATGAAGTGGTTCGGGAGCATGCTGAGTGGGGGCTCGCGCGCTTGGCATGAAGAATCTCCTCCTCATTGTTTTCACTTCCTTCGCTCTCGCCGCCGACGATCCAATCACCGCTAAGGGCTTCGATCATTTTTACAATCTGGAATGCGATGAAGCGATTGATGCTTTCCAAAAGGCCGTTGACGCCGACCCAAACGATTCCGACCGCTGGAATCATTTGGCGCAAGCCATTCTATACCGGGCCATGTTCCGCGCGGGCGCTCTTGAAAGCGAATTAGTGAGCGGCAACAATACTTTCTTCAACAGGAACCGGATCGTCACCAACGAAGAGGATCACCGGAGATTCGACGAAGCAGTGCGCCGCTCCATGGCGCTCAGCGCGGCGGCACTAGCTGAAAACCCAAGAGACCCGAAGGCTCTGTGGTCCAATGGCATCACCTACGCCATTCGCTCCAACTACAATTTCTTAGTGCGTAAGGCATGGCGCGATTCTCTACGAGATGCCACCACTGCCCGGCTGACGCATAATCGTCTTTCTGAAATTGAGCCCATTCTGGTTGATGCAAAACTGCTGCAAGGCCTTCACGACTATATTGTGGGAAGCCTTCCACTTACTTACAAGATGCTTGGATTTCTGGCGGGCATTCACGGCGATAAAGAAAAAGGAATTAGGACGCTTGAGTTGGTAGCCCGAAAAGGCGAAACCAGCCGTTGGGATGCCCAAGTATTTCTTGGCGTCACTTACCGCAGGGAACGCATGCCGCAGAAAGCAATCCCGCTGCTGGAACCGCTGATCCAGCGTTATCCGCGTAACTACCTGTTTCGTTTTGAGCTGGTTCAAATGTTGGCGGACTCTGGCCGTAAGGACGATGCCCTAAAAGTACTGGATGAGATGGAGGAACTGAAGCGGAAGAATCCCCAGGGATACAACCGGATGGACATATCAAAGATACATTATGCCCGGGGCAATCTTCTGTTTTGGTATCGGGAGTACGACGCAGCCCTATTGAGCCTCGGTAAAGTAACGCCTCGGGCCAATCAGATTGATCCCAATACCGCCATGAATGCTTGGCTCCGCACGGGTCAATGTTACGACATGGAGGGCCGGCGGGTTAGGGCTGCGGAAGCTTTTAGACAAGCGGTTGAGGGCGCACCGGATTCCGACGCCGGGAAGGAAGCGCGTAAGTATTTGACTAGCCCCTATCGCAGGCCGGTCGACCAATAGGCTTCGCGCCGCCAACGCTCCTCGCTACGGGAGGCGCAGAAGTGAATATTGTGATATAACTTCTCGCATGAAATCGATTTTCCCCCTTGTTGTGATGGCTTTCTGCGCAATCTCCTCCGCCCAGGATTTCCGATCCACCTTCCAAGGCACCGTCTACGACCCTTCGCAAGCTTCAGTAACGGGCGCGGCCATTGTTCTGAAAAATATAGAGACAGCGCAAGAACGATCCACAACCTCCAACTCCGACGGCTTCTATATCTTCCAACTCATTCCCCCCGGAAACTACGAAATTAGTGTGAAAGCCGCTGGCTTCCGCACTTTCGTGGAAAAAGGAATTTCGCTTGCCCTGACTCAAACCCTACGCCAGGATATCAACTTGCTCATTGGAGACACCGCTGAAACCGTCAATGTGTCCGCCGCCATCGCCATGCTTGAGACTGATTCAACAGCGCTCGGCACGGCGATTCGTTCAGAGGTTCGAGACAACCTGCCGTTAAAGGGACGGAGTTCGCTCTTCATGTTCACGCTTACTCCAGGAGTTGTAAACAACCGCTATGGCGAAGATACGCGTCCCAACGACACCATCACGAATATTTTCTTTTCCGCCAATGGGGCGCCAGTCGCCGCCACGGATGTTTTCGTGGACGGCTCTTCCAATACAGTGAACGTAAACCGTGGCGTCAATATTTCTCAATGGGTGCCCTCGGTGGATTCAATTGCCGAATTCAAACTTGAGATGGGCACTCTTTCCGCTGAATACGGCCGTAGTGGCGGAAGCATCTCCAATATGGTGATCAAGAGTGGAACCAATACAATTCATGGCAGCGCCTACGAGTTTTTCCGTAACTCGGCGCTTGACGCCAATCTGTTTTTTGCCCGGGGCCAAGGCCGCCCGCTGGCCGCCTTCAGCGCAAATACTTTTGGCTTTACGTTAGGTGGGCCTGTTTGGATCCCCAAACTCTACAACGGCCGGAATCGTACTTTTTGGTTTGCTTCCTACGAGGGTGCGCGCGAAGGCAATGGGCAAGATAACATTCTTTCCGTGCCGACGGTCAAGATGCGCACCGGGGATTTTTCCGAAGTGGCCCAGGCTATTTACGATCCCTTTTCCGTCGCAACTGTAAATGGAGCGCCCACTCGAACACCGTTTTCAGGAAATATTGTTCCAAGCAGCAGGCAGGATGCGGTATCACAAAAGGTAATGTCTTATTGGCCATCTCCGAACCGCGCCGCACCCAACGCTGCCCAACCATGGGTGCAAAACTTTGGCTTTTCAGGTAAGTGGCCACGCAATTATGATATGACCGTCGTCAAATTTGACCACAAATTTTCCGAAAAATGGACCACGTTTTTCCGCTTTAACAAAGGCAAAGGCTTGCTTGTGTTTCCATTCGACTTCAATGGAATCGCTACTCAGGGCCGCAATATCGTGAACCGTCCCAACAAGGGTATTTCATGGGGCAATACGATTTTGTTGAACGCGCATACAACGCTCGATATCCGGTTGGGTTATGCCCGGGGCAAAGAAGACAATGCGCCATGGTCCGGTGGATTTAATCTTGCTTCGCTTGGCTTCCCGTCACAATACATAGGTTTGGTGCAACAACAAGCTTTTCCCACTATAGCCGTTTCCGGATTCAACGGACTCGCCAACAGCCCGCTTATCGGCGATGTTGGCCATACCTACGGTCTTCAGGCAAACGTTTCCCATCAGCGAGGCAAGCACGTCGTCAAGGTTGGAACAGACATCCGCCTGTTGTACGGAAATTTCTTCCGCAATACAAATCCTAGTGGAACATTTTCTTATTCGAATGCCTGGTCCAACGGCCCGTCGGCGCTAACACCAGCGGGTAACACCGGCTTCCCCATGGCTTCATTTCTGATGGGATTGGGCGGTGGTTCCCTCGATAACAACACCGGCGTTTCAATCATCAACAAATACTATGGGCTTTTCCTGCAAGATGATTACCGCGTCACTTCTAAGTTGACCCTCAACCTTGGCTTGCGGTACGAATTCGAAACTCCTCGCACCGAGCGCTATGATCGAGCCACACGTGGCTTTGATCGCTCCGCTCCGAGTCCTCTGAAGGTTCCGGGACTCAATCTAATCGGCGGACTGGTCTATGCCGGAACCAATGGGTTAGAACGCGGCATCTACAATTCCGATACGAATAACTTGGCGCCCAGGATTGGGATTGCTTACAGTCTGATGCCAAAGACAGTGGTTCGCGCCGGTTATGCGCTTCACTACATTCCCGTGGTTGGTTCAGTAGATCCGGTAGGTTACTCCACCTCCACCAGTATGGTCACCTCAATTGATGGCTTCACTCCCAAAGACCGGCTAAGCAATCCATTCCCCTCTGGTCTTGCAGCCTCTACAGGCAATTTGCAAGGGCTGTCTACGTTGGCCGGAAACAACATTTCCTTTGTCGATCCATCCGATGTTACGCCCTTGCTCCATACTTGGAATATCAACATTCAACGCGAAGTATTTTCCAAGTCACTGTTGCAGGTTGCTTATGTTGGCAGCCATGGAGTGCACATCACGAGCGATCCTCAAACCGGAATCTCTGAAAACATCAATCAAGTTCCATCGCAATTTCTATCCATGGGAAGCGCATTGCTTGAATCGGTTCAGAATCCATTTGTTGGGGTCATCAAGTCGGGCCAACTCTTCGGAGCTACTGTGCAACGTCAGCAACTGCTGCGCCCTTACCCGCAGTTCTTGAACATCACCCGCAACCTGCCGACGTTCGGCAGCACCGTGTACCATTCGCTGCAAACCAAATTCGAGCAACGGCTGTGGCATGGATTGACCACCATCGTCTCTCATACATTCGCAAAGAACATTGGCGACATTGGCCCCTATCAAGATTATTACAACCGTCACGTCGAACGCGCGGTAACGTCATTCGATGTTCCTCAACGTTTCACGGTTACTACCTCCTGGGACATGCCAATAGGGAAGGGAAGGAAGTACATGGGCAATGCTACAAAAGCTGTGGATTTAATGTTAGGGCAGTGGAATATGTCCACCTTCAGTACATTCCAATCAGGGTTCCCACTCAGCTTTGGAGTCAATACAAATACGTTGTTCCTGACCGGCGCAGGCGGCCAGCGGCCAAATGTTCCCGGAGATCCAAACGCCGGCATCAGCGGCAGCATCACCGATCGTTTAGCGGCTTACTTTAACACTGCCGCCTTCGCGCAACCGCCGAATTTTACCTTTGGAAACGTGGGAGCAAGGGTGCCATGGCTGCGCAGTCCCGGTATGAATAATGTCAATGTGACGCTGACCAAACAGTTCGTAATCACGGAGCGATTGAAAGTTAACCTGCGTGCCTCATCTTTCAATCTTCTGAATCACCCCGTGTTCTCCGGACCCAACACAACGTTTGGAGCATTGGGACAGTTCGGGCGTATTTCAGCACAAGCGAATTTGAGCCGCCAGACGGAGGCCGTGCTAAAAGTGATTTTCTAAGAGAGTATCGCTTTCACCACTTGCCCATGAACATCGGTGAGCCGTTGCTCGCGCCCACCAGTGCGGTAAGTGAGCTTTTCATGATTCAATCCCAATAGATGAAGCATCGTTGCGTGGAAATCATGAATCGTCACAAGGTTCGATGCCACCTTGTTGCCCAGTTCATCCGTCTCGCCGTAGGTCACGCCGCGTTTGACGCCTGCTCCGGCAATCCACATTGTGAAGCAGTCGGGGTGATGATCACGGCCGTCCCCTTTGGGTCCGGAGTCTGGTGTGCGTCCGAACTCGGTTGCCCAAACCAGCAACGTTTCGTCGAACAAGCCGCGCAGCTTCAAATCCTTTACTAGAGCCGCCACAGCTTGATCCGTGACGAAGGCGTTCTTTTCATGCTCTTTCTTCAAGTTGGAATGCTGATCCCACGTGCCATTCATTCCGAACAGATTGGGACACGTGACTTCCACGAAACGAACCCCAGCTTCAATCAGGCGCCGCGCGCGCAAACATTGCAGCCCATAGGATCGCTTTGCCTTGTCTTCGGAATCCAAACCATACATCAACTTGGTCGTTTCGCTCTCTTTCGCCAAATCTAAAATATCGGGAACTAGCGATTGCATCCTATAGGCCATTTCATAATTGGCGATGGAAGATTCAATCGCATCATCCCCGCCTGTTGCATTAAGCAGACTTCGATCTTGTTGCGCCAACGCATCCAACTTCGCACGCTGCACACGGGCGTCTTTATCGGCCGGCGCAATGTTCTCCACCGGCGTGCCCTCGTCCCGGATCATTGTCGCTTGGTGCGATGCCGGAAGAAAGCCGTTGGAATAGTTTTCAATCCCACCCGGAGGAATGGACGCGTCGCGCAGCAAAACGTAGCCGGGAAGATTCTTGTTGATTGAGCCCAAACCGTAAGTTATCCACGAACCAAGGCTAGGGAATCCGCCAGTGTTCCGCCCCGTATGAAGAAATATATTACCCCGCGCATGTAACGGAAATTCCGATTTCATGGAACGAATAATTGCGATGTCATCCACGTGCTGGGCGATGTGCGGAAATAGTTCACTGACCGGCGCACCGCACTGGCCATATTGTTTGAATGTCCACAATGGCCCAAGCCAACGCCTGTTTGGCCCCGCCACGTAGTTATCCAGCTTTGCCGACTTTCCGTCCAACTCCGCCAACTTGGGCTTCGGATCGAAACTCTCCATGTGTGAAACGCCGCCAGGCATGAATAGGAAAATCGTATTTTTCGCACGGGCAGGGAAGTGCGTTCCGGCGGACGCCAGCAATGCGGAGAGCGCCGTATAGCCGAAGCCGGTCGAGGCCGCGCGTAACGCATCGCGCCTGGAAAAAGCGCTCAAGCAGCCGGGGCAGTTGATCATCGGAAGTATAAGAACTCCTTCGAATTGAAAAGCGTGTGAGCAAGGTGCCGCCATATGATAGCCGAATCCGCATCGCTTTCGGTCATCGCCGCAAGCTCTCGCGCCAAGCCTGCATATCGCTCCCTCTCAGCGGCATCCGGCTTTCGCTGCAAAACGAACCGAAATAGCGCGTCCAGCCGCTGATCAGAGGGTTGCTTCATGACTCGAGCTGCAAGCGCTTCGGCTTCCGCCACCGCAAACGGATCGTTCATCAGAGTCAACGCCTGTGCAGGAACATTGGTCACATCGCGTGCCCCGCGAGTCACCATCGGCGTTGGGGCGTCGAACGTCTCAAGAAACGCCGCTCCTTCCATACGTGTGATTTTCGTATAAATTGACCTGCGCCCTCCACCGTCCAGCGGGCCGGCAAACAATCGCCGGTAATCTTTCGCCTCTGCTCGCGGAGGGTCGATGCTAGGCCCGTAAAGGTCGCTCTTCAATTGCCCCGCCGCCAGCAGCATGGAATCGCGCAACGACTCAGCCGTTAGCCGGCGCAATGGGTAGTGATGCAGTAAGCTATTTTGCGGGTCCACAGTATGGGCCGCGGCAGTCGTCTGGCTCGCTTGTCTGAAGGCATCCGACATCACCATGGCGCGCAACAGTTTCTTAACCGACCAACCGTCCTCAATGAACCTTCGCGCCAACGCATCCAACAACTCAGGATGCGAGGGCTTCTCCCCGAGCGTCCCCAGATTATCCACAGACGCCGCCAATCCGCGTCCAAAAACTTGCTGCCATAGCCGATTCACCATAAGGCGCGCCGTCAAAGGATTATTCGGATCAGCAACCCGCCCGGCCAGTTCCAACCGCCCGCTTCCACTGGGTTGAAATGGCGTTGCGCCCAAAATCCTGCTCAGCAACCGTCGCGGCGCAGGCGCCCCAAACGATTTCGCATCTCCGCTGATAAAAACTGGCGTATCATGGCCGGGCCCGGCATCCGCGATACCATCAACCACTCTAGGCGGAACCATTTCAC
>JAYVXT010000178.1:0-7735 GCA_043785065.1 Bryobacterales bacterium
CCAGAGGACTATAGTGAAT
Organism: Bryobacterales bacterium; assembly: GCA_043785065.1. Lineage (GTDB taxonomy): Bacteria > Acidobacteriota > Terriglobia > Bryobacterales > Bryobacteraceae > JANXSF01. Next base: position 20 of record JAYVXT010000178.1, read on the forward strand.
GGCAAAAACAACCACTGTTCGACCGGGTGTTGAGTCTCTATAGGGGTGAGTTGCACGATTACGTAATTCGAAGGACATTGGGGTTTAACGACAAAGTTCTCTTTCAAATCCACGTCCTAATTTCTCAGTCTTTGATGCAAAAAGCGGTGCAACCCGCCTTCAACAGCCTCTATTATGTTACGGCCGCGGGGTTGGGAATTTCTCTATTATTCGCGGCGATTTTTTCCAGCTTTCTGATTGGCCCGTTGGCGAGGATGAGCGCGATGATTGATCGCATCACGCAAGGGTCAAAACCGGATGCCACCGCTGCCGATTCCAATGTTCCGTCGGAATTCAAGGAAATCGAATCGAAGCTGGACATGCTAGGGGCCCAGATGCGAGGCACCCAGCAGGAGATGAGTTCCTTATTGGAACAGATGGATTTGGCCGTGTTTATTTTCGATCCAGCGCGCAAGTGCATTTTCGCCAATGGAGCCGCCGATGCATTTCTAGGCATGGAAAAAGATACGGTGGAAGGCCACTCCTTGGAAGAACTGTTCCCCGCGAAGACGCAACTGGGCGCGGCCGTACAAGCCGCGGCTGAATTGGGGAAACCGCTTTCCGATTATGAAGTGATCGAACCCCGGCGATTGCAAGTTTCCATGGAAGCAAGCGGAAGGGGATTGATGATTACGGTGCGGGACGCTGAATCGCGCTCGGCGGTGGCCTCCCAACTGGATATGTCGAAGCGGCTTTACGCAATTAACCGGCTGACGGGCGGCGTGGCGCATGAAATTAAGAATCCGATGAACGCCATCGCCATTCATTTGGAAGTCCTGAAAGCAAAATTTCAAGCATCCGGGGACGTTGTTCCCGATGAAGTCGGCGTGATTGGAAAAGAGATTGCAAGGCTGGACCGGGTTGTGAAAACGTTCCTGGATTTTAGCCGTCCGATCAAGATGGACGTGGCGCAATTGGATTTGGTGCGTTTGACGGAAGAGGCACGAAACCTGCTGGCTCCGCAGGCCGAAGCCGTTGGCGTGAAAATCATTTTTAAAGACCATCCGCTGGAAGCGGACGTAATGGCGGACCGCGATCTATTGCAGCAAGCGGTATTGAATGTGGCGTCGAATGGGATTGAGGCGATGAAGCACGGCGGATCGCTCGAGCTTCGCATCAAATCCGCCGATAAATTCGTGGTGTTGGAGATTGCCGATCAAGGGTCCGGCATTCCGGCCGATGTGCGGGAAAAGATATTTAACCTTTATTTCACGACCAAGGAAACGGGGAATGGGATTGGTTTGGCTGTGACGGCTAAGGCGCTGCAATTGATGGGGGGCGGCATAGAATTCGATTCAGTTACGGATAAAGGCACCACCTTCCGCTTGCTGATGCCCGCCGCGGTTGCGGCTGACAGTTTATATGCTGGAGTTGCATGAGAAGAGCGTTTTTCGGGATCGCCTTGTTGTCAATGCTGAGTGGTTGCGCCATCCGGCGCCAGCCTGCGGCATTGCCTCCCCGCCCGTTAATTCCTCCACCACCGATGGAACGTTCACTTAAGATTGCGGCATTGGATGAACCTCCGCAAATGATTCTGCCGGAACCGGAATTGCCGCTTTATGAACCAGAGCCGCCTTCAGCGCGGGCGCCTCGTGTCCGCCCTGTAAGGCCGCCAGTGGTGCGGAGCAAGAAGGATACCACAGATCCCGCTAAGCCCACTGTGACACAGCCTTCAAAGCCTATTGCCCCTGGATTTCGACTTGGGGAAGTGTTGACCCCCGCCGAGCGCATGGGATTGAACGTGCAGATAGATTCGTTTTTAGGTGGAGCGGAACAAGCCGAAAAAACGGCTGCGAGCCAAACTTTGAACGCAGATCAAAAAGTTTTGACGGACCAGGTGCATTCCTTGGTGCTGCAATCGCGGCGGTCGCGCAATTTTGATTTGGTGGAGTCGCTGAAATTGGCGGAACGCGCCAAGACGTTGGCCGATGCCTTGTTGCGAAGTTTAGGGAACTAAGGATTAGCGCTGCTGTCCAAATGGGCATCTTGACTAGCCCCCGATGGAAGAAGCTCATAAAAAATCGAAAAAGCCCGAGGTCAAATCGACCGCATCACGGGGCTCCTAGGGCCATCTTTTTTCGTGCCCATCCGAAATTTTCGCAAAATTCCAATTTAAGAAGCATCCTTCAGGAAGTTGGAAAAACCTATGTGCAGTGGGGCGGACCCCCTGGTCTGCGGAGGGTTCCCTGGCCCGACTGCTAAGGTAGCGGAAGCAGCTTCGAAACGGTGTGGCACCACGTTAAATTGCCGGACTTGTCCGGCCCTGGCGCTAGCATGGCTATACGGCTAGTCGAAGGGTCTTAAGTGAACAGCGTTGGCGAATTAATTATGGGGGTTGCATTTTTGGTTTGAACATTGCAGGATGTGTATAGTTATATAGCGGCATACACATCAGAACGAATATTGTAATTGAAGATAAGTTAATCGAAGATACGATGCACGCAACGAAATTGAAGACCAAACGCGAAGCTGTGGAGTTGGGATTGCGGACATTGTTACGCTTGGGCAAGCAAGGGGAAATCCGGAACTTGCGCGGGAAATTGCAATGGCAAGGTGATCTTGAGGCGGTGCGGAAGGGCGCATGATTCTGGTTGATTCCAGTGTTTGGATCGACTATTTCCGGGGGACGATTACCCCACAGACCAATAAGCTGAATGAAGTGCTTGGGCGGCAAATATTGGCGGTTGGCGACCTGATTCTTACCGAAGTGCTGCAAGGGTTCCCGTCGGACAAGGACTTTAATGAAGCGATGCGGGTGCGGGATTCGCTGACCGTCGTGGAGTTGGGCGGGCGGAATATCGCACTTCAGGCGGCGAAGAATTTTCGGGAATTGCGCAAGCGCGGAGTGACGGTAGGGAAGACGATTGATTCCATCATTGCCACGCGGTGCATTGAAGGCTGGTACGAATTGCTTCATGATGACAGGGATTTCGATGGGTATGCGAAGCACTTGGGCTTACGGGTGGTTTGATCGCTTTGCAACTTGATAAATGCTCAATCAGGGTTACGCATACACCTCGACGATCAACCTAAAATCGAATGGGCAATCCTTGCTATCGCACCTTGCGGAGTATTTTGACCACTCGAGCTTAGATGCTTGGCAACAAAACTTAAATCGGGAAGAAGTCACTCTCGATGGCGTTACCGCCAACGGGAGCGAATCGTTATCCACTGGGCAAACGTTAGTTTGGAGCCGGCCTCCGTGGGAGGAGCCGGCTGCTCCGCGGCACTTTCAAAGTATTTTCGAGGATGAGCATCTGCTGGTTGTGAACAAGCCTGGAGGTCTGCCCACGATTCCCGGTGGCGGATACATGGAAAATACTCTGTTGCGCTTAGTGCAAAGACAATTTCCCAATGCCAACCCGGTGCACCGTTTGGGCCGTGCAACCAGTGGGTTGGTATTGTTTGCCAAGACATCAGTGGCCGCCCGAAACCTTTTCAAAATGTGGAACACCCCTGCGGTTGAAAAGATTTACCGGGCGCTGTCGCAAGGCGTATCCGCTGCGGAGAAATATGAAATTACCACGCCGATCGGATTAGTTCCGCATCCGCTAATAGGTTCGGTATGGGCTGCTAGTGCGCAGGGAAAGCCGTCGAGATCGAAGGCGGAGGTTATTGCGCGTGGTCTTGACTCCACTATTTTTTCGGTTAGCTTAAGTTCAGGCCGGCCGCATCAAATTCGGATTCATCTTGCTTCCATAGGACATCCGTTGGTGGGGGACCCATTGTATGGAGCTGCAGGCTTACCCTTGGCGCATTTGCCTGGTCTGCCTGGGGATGGCGGGTACTTCTTGCATGCGCGGTATTTGAGGCTTGCGCACCCGCTTACGGGAGTGAATATTGCGTTTGAAGCAGCTTTGCCTGTGGAATGGCCGGGCTAGTTTGCCCGGTGACGGTATGGCGCTGCCTTCATGGATGCTGCATGTTAATGGAAATTCGGTCGTTAACCACCATCTTTTCGACTAGACTATCCCGTCCCTTCCATCAGCCGCCGCGCCGGTAACCATGCGATAATTCGAACAGGAACAACCGCATTGGAACAGAAACTGCTGGCGACCGCCCCTTCCGATTTATTTACAAGAATCGACGCCGAAAATAATAGTGAGTTTCAGGACAGTGTCCTATTAACCACTCTCGATTCGTTGATTAATTGGGGACGAAAGAACTCAATTTGGCCGATGACGTTTGGGTTGGCATGCTGCGCTATTGAAATGATGGCGATGAGCGCCTCCCGGTTCGACATTTCGCGTTTCGGCGCGGAAGTGTTTCGCGGCTCACCGCGGCAAGCGGACTTGATGATTATCGCCGGCCGGGTTTCAAATAAGATGGCTCCAGTGATCCGCCAGTTGTACCAACAAATGCCCGAACCGAAGTGGGTTATTTCGATGGGGGCTTGCGCCACCTCGACGGGCGTGTTCAGCAACTACGCATTAGTTCCAGTGAACCAGGTGATTCCGGTGGATGTTTACGTCCCCGGGTGTCCGCCGCGACCGGAACAATTGATCTATGCAATCACGTTGTTGCAGCGGAAAATCGAAACGGAAACCGGAACGGTAAAGCGCGTTTTGAACTTGGCGTAATCTTCTCTCATACTTTTCCTATACCATCCGATACGCTCCATATCGAATAAATCTTTCGAAGATGGAGGCAAATATGGAACTACATGCCATCCGTCCCGTAGGGCCAAGAACGCCCACCGCGGACGCGCAACTAACCCCTCAGCAAAGAGCAGAGAGAACGGTATTGGTACAGGCAACCAAAGCGGCAAATGAGTTGCAGGCATTTGGGCCAACCAGCGAGGTGACATTCCGCTTGGATCGTGTAACACATAAGGCTGTACTGCAAATAGTGGACCGGCAAACGCGGGAGGTGATATCCCAGTTGCCGCCAGAGTATTTGCTACGGATAGCCGCCCAGTTGAAATAACGGCTTGGCAAAAGTGAAGTAAAGGAACTTCGTGAAGGGACGATATGATCACAACACGGAGTGAGTGGCGGATTCGCTGAACAAGCGCGGGTAAAGCCAAACTTTGGGAATAATAAATGTCAAATCCTTACCAACAGAGTTTAGATCTTGAAGTATTGACTGCCAGCCCAATTGAATTAGTAGTGTTGCTTTACCAGGGCGCGATTGGAGCCATTGATGCGGCCAAACGAAGCTTGGGGGAAAGGGACATTAAGGAGCGCTCGCGGCAGATCACCAAGGCATGCTCGTTGTTATGGGAACTCACATCCTCGCTGAACCCGGCGGTTGCGCCGGAGTTGTCGGGGCAGTTATCGGAATTGTATGGCTATATGCACCGGCGTCTGTGCCAAGCAAATATTGAACAAAGAACCGAACCATTGGACGATGTCAGGACTTTGTTATCAACACTGCTTGTAGGGTGGCGATTGGCAGAACAGCAAACCGCAAACGATGAAGCAAAGCTAGTGGCCTAACTTCCTCATGCCTAAACTTAGAGCTAATAGGCAACGTTTAGAAGATTTTAACATATTATCCCTTCCTTTCTACTATACGCAGAGCATAGAATATGGTCTGGTATCTAGGAATCCTATGCGAATCTTCCTTTCCTCCGTAGCTGGAATCGTTCTGGCCATCTTATTCATTTCTCCTGCCACCGTAGCCAGTTGCAAACCGGCGAAGGTTAGTAGCGCCGCGGCAACCCGATTCCTTTCGCAAGCCAGTTGGGCTCCAACCGCTGAGACGGTGGCCCAGGTAGCAGCCACGGGCTTCGATTGTTATCTCGAAGAGCAGATCGCCCTCCCCGCAACGGCTTGGTCTCCCATAGCCGACGCCCCGCTTACCGATCCGGTGAAGCAAACCTACGTTCTACGTCCGGTGCAGGAAGCTTTCTTCCATAACGCGGTGACCGGCAAGGATCAACTTCGCCAGCGAATGGCTTGGGCGCTTGGCCAAATCTGGGTAGTATCGGCAGTGAAACTGAAGGCGCAGGCCATTCCTCCCTACAACCGCATTCTTCAAAGCAATGCATTCAGTGGTTACGAAGTACTGATGAAAGACGTGACGCTAAGTCCGGCCATGGGCCGTTACTTGGACATGGTGAACAACAACAAGCCAACCGCCACTAAAGGGGCAAACGAAAACTATGCCCGCGAACTTATGCAGTTGTTTACTATCGGATTGAACGAGTTGCACGATGACGGTACCTTTGTATTGACTGGCGGGCGCCCGGTTCCCACATACACTCAAGACACGGTGGAGGGTTTTGCTCGTGCTTTCACGGGTTGGACATATGCTCCGCTGCCCGGTGTGGTATCGAAGTTCGGCAATCCTGAAAACTACGCCGACTCTCTGGTTGCCTTCACCGCCAACCACGACACGACGGCGAAACAAGTTCTCTCCGGGGTAACTTTACCTGTCCATCAAACACCGGATATTGACCTAAGCGGAGCGCTGCACAATATCTTTAGTCATCACAATGTTGGCCCCTTTGTGTGCCGCCAATTGATCCAACATTTCGTGACCAGCGATCCCAGCCCGGCGTATGTCATTCGGGTAGTTAACGTGTTTAATAGCAATCCACGCGGGGATTTGAAAGCTGTGATCCGGGCAATTTTATTGGACAATGAAGCCCGTGCGGGCGATGCGAACGCAACCCTTGCCGCGGCCGGCCACTTAAAGGAACCGGCTCTTTTCCTGAATGGGGTGTTGCGGAGATTGAGTGCGACGATTGCAGTTCCGGATTTCGCGAAGGGTACGGGCACCACCGGCCTGATCACAGCTGCCACCAACTTGGGCCAAAATATTTTCTATCCGCCGACGGTGTTTAACTACTACGCACCCGATTACAAAATCATCGATGGGCAGACGAACATTTCCGCCAACGCTCCGGAATTTCAATTAATGAGTGGGGCCACTGCTATGGCGCGCATGGACGTGTGGAACACGCTGGCATTCGGACGAATGACCGGCGTTTCGATCGATCCTATTCTTCTGCAATGGCAAAATATACTGGGGACCGCACCGAGCGCCACCTCTGAGGCGGCGATGGTGGATGCGGTGTACGCAACCGTTGTGGGCGGCGCCACGCCTAAACCTATAAAGGATGACGTGCTGGCTTCCTTTAAGAATTTGAAGACGCCTAAATCGATGGTGTCAACAGCGCTGTATCTGATCGGATCGCAGTGGTCGAATCAAGTTGTGCGGTAGACAGGAGCAATAGGAACCATATGAATTCCAGGCGTAAATTTCTTCGTAACGCATTGCAGGCGGGCGCGGCGGGCGCGACGCTGGGCCGCTTTGGCGTGTTGAATGCCTTTGCCTCGCAAACGGCGGCCACAAGCAGCTATAAAGCGTTGGTATGCGTTTTCCTTTATGGCGGCAACGATAGCAATAACCTGATTGTACCGGTTGCCACCAGCGGCTCCAACTACAGTAATTATGCTTCGATCCGTCAAAATCTGGCGCTGGCCGCCCCTTCGGCAAGCGCACCTCCTGGAACGGCGCTTTTGCCAATCGGCTTTGGCAACGACACTTACGGATTGCATCCGCAACTGTCGGCACTGCAGAGCATGTGGAACAGCAAGCGGTTAGCGGTCGTGGCCAACGTGGGAACATTAGTGGCTCCCACTACGCGCGGGCAATTCCTGAGCCCGCCATCGGCGGTAACGCTTCCCAATAATTTGTTTTCGCATGCCGATCAAGTGGCCGGAATGC
>JAYVXT010000179.1:0-7734 GCA_043785065.1 Bryobacterales bacterium
TGGCGACCATACTGGCAGGAGTAATCGTCCTGCTTTTCGGCCTCGCCATTCCAAGCATCGTCAACCGGTTCACGGGGTTTCGTAGTGGTGGTGGGATAAAGTGACGGTTGGGTGCAACGCCGCTTCTTGGGGAGGTTAGTTAGCTAGTCGCCGAATTCAAGCTGCCGGGGTTTCACAGCCCGGTTCACTGCCAGTTGCGGCTTCAATTGCCAATAGATACCTGCAAAAAGCATAAGCATGCCGACCAACAACGGCAATTTCCATTGGATATGGTAGCCAACGTGGAAGGAATCGACCCCCGCCGGCAGGTTCACTAAAATCCGTCCCGCCGAATCGCTTTCGACGGTTAGTTCACGGTCTCCGGCCCGGGCTTCCATGCTGGCCCGCCATAAGAAGTTCACCATCACCTTACCGCCTTGCGCCAGCGATGCCGTTTCCACTCGAACGTCGTTGCCATCCAACCGGACTGGCAGCGATTCAGCAGGTTGCGCTATGGAACGCGCCATTGGTTCCGATCCGGGCAAGCGGTACAGCGCAACATTCTTGTCTTTATAAAGGGGCTCCCATCCTGAAATTGCTTGCTCCAGCGCCACCACTTCAGGGAACTCCTCCAAAGTTTCGGACATCACTCGTTGCGGCGAAACGTCTTCCTTTCGCGCCGTCCGATGAAGCAGAATTTGATCCACCCCATAGATCCGTAGCGTCTCAAGCGGGTTGTCGTTTAGATCCCCGGAAATCTGCTTCCATTGGGGACGCTCTTTCCAAAGAGGCTCGTAGCCTTCGATGGAAGAGAGCTCGAACATGGTGGGGAAGCTGAGCCGGAGGCTTTGCATGAAGCCACTACTTTTCCCCCGGTTGGTCGCCGCGGGATAAATGCGATGCAGATTTCCATCAGGCTTCATGAGACGAACCACCTCGGCGGGCAATTCGTAACGGGGGGCATCGGAAAAGACGTAGAACGCCGCTCGCGACACACTGGCGTGATACAACATCAATCCGCTAAGCAGCGCCAAACATCCATATTCAATCTCCCGCCGGCGGTGTTGATTCATGAGGAACCGCTGCATCAGCATCGCCCCGGTAAACAAGGAAAACAAGTGAAAGAATAGAAGAAATTTGGCCGGGTATGCAAATTGCTTCAGAACGGGAAGAAAGGATTGAATGGTCCACAATCCACCGCCATGGCCCAACATGGAAAGAAACGCTAGGACCGACACCCCGATTAGAGGATTATTCCGAGCCACTCTTCTAGCCCCTGGCGCGATGAAAAGGCTGGCCATGCCCACAATCCAAATAACTGTGAAAAGTCCGCCGGCATAGTAGAATTCCCCCGTTGGCGTGCTTGGATCCACTTGCAGATTCGGCATCGGTGAGTTTACCAGCGGGTAAGGGTAAATCATCGACATCAATCCTGAAAGCGAGCCCTCTACAAAGGATTCGCGCTCTAAACCGCGCGTGGCAAAGAATTGGGGGATAAGCAGCGGCGCCGCAATTCCGATAGCCAACAGCATGGCGGGACCAACGCCCGTCAGCACCTTCCAAGGCAGATTGTTCTTCCATCGGCAGTTGAGCAGCAATATGCTGAAAAAGCCAATGCAATAAATCCACATCTGTGCATTGCCGGCATGAAACAGGAAGCCCAATGTCAAACCCACGGCAGCCGTCCAGCTCATACTAGGCTTTCCCGCCTGCGAATACGAAAAAGCCAAAGTAGCCAGCAGAGGCATTGCCGCCAACGCCGGACTCATGTAATACCAGCTTCTTGATCCAACCAGCGCGAAGCCTGACAGTGAGAAGCACAAAGCCGCCGCCGCCGCTAGCGGACCCGACAGTCTTAACTTGCGGCCGAAAAAATAGGCGGTTACCAGCGAAAGCGCTAAATGGAGCCAACAAAAGAGGTCCATGAACCGGGATTCATCCCCAAAAACATGCTTCGCCACCAGATAACAAATGTGGGTAATCGGATAGGTGATCGAATAGATTCCCAAGTCGGTTAAAGGCGAGCCCAACAATTGATAAGGATTCCAACTGACCCAATGCCCGCACCAGATATTTTCCATCGCATAATGAATGCCTGGGTAAAACTGCGAGTAGTTATCGTCCTGCAGAAAATAATGGCTTTGAATTCGTTCAGTAATCCCCATTGCCGCGACAAAAACTCCGAAAGCCAATCCAAGCCAGAGGTAACCGCCGGACTGGCCCGGGGCAAAATCCATTATCCCCTTCTCGCCCCAAAAGGATTCCAAATTGATTTTCTTCCGATGAAAAAGGTCGGCTGCAATGCCGCACAGCACGGCGAAAATAGCCAAATAGCGCCAATAGAGAAGTTCGGAAATAACTTGTGAGAATAGCCCGAAAGTTAGGACGGCTGTATTATGTTTGCCATACCCTAACGTGACCGTTTCTATTACGGCCCCAATTCCACCCCATAGAATTAGCGCCAAGAAAATAAGTGCGATAGTTCGAGCCGGCCGGATCGACATAAGTGAAAGATCGGTAGTTCCTCATGCGGGCATTAGGGACATCACTCTCACTTTCTTTAGGTCTTCCCCTGAAAACAGTCTATTTAACCTTCTGCCCGCCCACCGCCATCCCTGCAAGTTTCTCCTTAACCTGCTTGATCAACTCCGCATACTCGGAGCGCTTCGCATCCAGTAACGCTAGAGCCTGCTTATAAAGCACCCGCGCCTCCTGCGGCTTCGACTTAGCCATCAGATACCCAGCCTCTTTCACCAACCCAGCCGCATGAAAGTGCGTCCGGTAGGCCATGGCCGAATCCGCAGCCTGCTGCCCTTCCACCAACTTGTTCTGTTCCCGGTAAAGCAGCGCCAGTTTATCGAGCGTCGTCGCCACCATCGGATGTTCCTTACCGGCCGAGGCCTGCCACAACCCCAGCAGCCGTTTATAGTAAATCTCCGAATCGTCAAATTTCTTGGCTCCGAACAGCGCATAGGCAAGCCCCTCAACATTCTGCAAATTTTCCGGCGAATCCTTGCCGAATTGGCGTTCGCGCAGCACCAGGGCCCGCCGATACACATCTTCGGCCTTCCCATAACTGCGTTCCGTGATATAGGCAATCGCCAGACGGTCCATTTCCGGAAGCAGGCCCGGGTGGCCCGCGCCAAGGGTCACCTCACGAATCCGCAGCGTTTGTTCCAGCAGCGACGCCGCAAGCCCCGCGTTATGCAGATCCATCTGGATCAACGCCATGCGGCTGTAATCGTCGGCAAGCGCGGGGGATGAAATTCCTTCCAACAAATGGATCTGCCGCGAGCGGTCCAGCACAAGCAAGGCCCGGTCCAATTCCGGCTTGGCGCGTAGCATCATTGCATAGGCCGTCAAGTCATCGGCCACCAGGGCATGCTTCATGCCGAAATCGTGTTCGCGGTAATTGATGGCTTGCAGAAAGGCGCTTTCCGCGCCGGCGAAATTGCCCAGCGACGTGTAAATGTCCGCTGAAAGACGGCTCAGTTCGTAGCGCTTGGGATCGTAAGGCGGCATGCCGCCAGTTAGGTCCAAAGCTTCTTCCACTGAGGTGCGGGCAGATTCATAATCGCCCTTGCTATATTGCGCGCGGGCGTCATTCAGCAGCGTGTCCCAATCAGCGGCGAATAGTAGTAAGGCGCAAAGGAAGCTCACGTGAATCTCCCGGCGCTTTTCAGCTTATCGTATCTCGCGAAGTAATTTTTCAGGGTGAGTGACACGTTGGCCCCTTGACATACTTCTCAGCAAGGAGACTCTATGGTGGTCAGCTAAGAATCAGCCACTCGACCCCTCTAAAAACAGGCCTTGCGTAGTCCCGTTTCATTGTCCCATTATGAAGGGCATGAAATACGGCTATAGGTGCATTCCAAGAGCGAGAATCGGGATGATCCGTCGCCGCTCCAGGTGAAGGAAGTCTGGGTGGAGAATGCTCGCCGCTATGTCGTGTGCTTGAATGTTGACCAAGCCAAGAAAGACCGGCTGGATCGCGAGGCGGTGATTGCTTCGCTCAAAGACGCCTTAAAGAATGGGGACAAGTCGTTGGTAGGCAATAAAGGGTACCGGAAGTTTTTGCGCGCTGGCGGCAGGCAATTCACAGTGGACGAAGACAAGATCAACCAAGAAGCGAGCTACGACCGCAAGTGGTTGTTGACCACCAACACGGATTTACCCACTGCTGAGGTCGCGCTCAAGTACAAATAACGATGGATGGCGGATGAAGTGTTCCGGTCGATGAAGTCGATTCTCGATACCCGGCCGATTTATCACCATTGCGATGAAGCAATTCGCGGCCACGTGTTCTGCTCGTTCCTGGTGCTGTTGCTCGGTAAAGAATTACAGGACCGTTTGACCGCCAAGAAGTGGAAGTTGGAATGGGCCGATATCATCCGCGATCCGGACAACTTGGTGGAGATGGAAGTTTCCATCAATGGCAAGGCCTACTCATTTCGTGGGCAGCGTGAAGGCACAGCAGGCAAGGTTTTTCAGGCTTGCGGTGTTGCCTTGCCGTCAACTCTACGATCTTGCTGAATGCGGCCCCGGCGCGACGCAGAGGAGTCGGAAGCGTGTCACTACACTTTTTTTGAATTCATAAACCGCATCAAATGAATAACTAGAAGCCATCACATTAGCCGACCCCCCGATACCCTCATTTGCGATAAGAGAACTTTCTTGACTTACCGCCACTAATAAACCAGTGGAACTGTCAGCACTCATTTCGCGATTAGACCAATTCGCGCTAGCGATTAGCGGGCCTGTCCTAGCCTGGATCCTCCTCAGCGGCGTGGATGATCTATTCATTTACTACACCCTCTTCATTTCCAGGTTCCAGAAGCGCCCCAAACCGCCAACCCTTGAGGAATTACAGCGCCACCCGGAACGCCGCATCGCCCTCTTTGTCCCCCTGTGGAAGGAGCATAAGGTGCTCCGGCAGATGGTGGAGCACAATATCGCCTCCATTAAGTATTCAAGCTACGACATCTTTATAGGCGGTTATCCCAATGACCCTCGCACCATTGAAGCCATTAAGGGAGTGGAAGAGCGTTTCGAACACGTACATTTGGCACGAGTGCCGCACCCCGGCCCCACATCCAAAGCCGACTGCCTCAATTGGATATTCCAAACCATGCTGGATTATGAGGAAAACTATCAGGTCCACTTCAAAACCATCATTATTCACGATGCCGAGGATCTAATTCATCCCGAAGAACTGCTGTGGCTCAACTGGCATGGCGATAAGGATATGGTGCAAATTCCGGTGCTGGCGCTGAAAACGCCCCCCTCGGAGTTCACTCACGGGGTATATTGCGATGAATTTGTGGAATTCCAATCGCGCGATTTGCGGGTGCGGGAACTGCTAGGGGGCTTCTTGCCTTCAAGTGGCGTGGGCACTGGCTTTTCGCGGCGAATCCTGGAGAAGCTGGCCCTTAGCAACCAGAATCGTGTTTTTGAACCCGCTTGCCTCACCGAAGATTACGAGAACGGTTTCCGTATAAAAGAGGCGGGCGGCACGCAGCTATTCCTCCCGATTTATAAACGGGATGGCGTTCCCATCGCCACCCGTGAGTTTTTTCCCCGCAGCTTCGGCACGGCCGTGAAGCAGCGGACGCGGTGGGTGACTGGCATTGCACTGCAGGGCTGGGAGCGCCATGGTTGGAAGGGCGGTCCAAAACAATGGTATTGGCACTGGCGGGATCGTAAAACATTGCTCGGAAATCCGTTAAGTGTGGTGGCAAACCTTCTTTTTGTCTATGGATTAGCACGATTGTTCACCGGCTCAAACATGGCTTCGCGCTGCGATTGGTGGGTGCAAACCACCGCTCCTCTGGCCGTTTTGCTAAACGTCATCCAAATCGGGCTGAGAATGGCGCTAGTCAAACCGTACTACGGTTGGGCACATGCGTTGACGGTGCCACTCCGTATCCCTTTTGCCAATTTAATCAATGCTATAGCCACATTGCAAGCCCTTCGCAGGTATGCCTATTCTCGCTTGCGGCATGAGCCGCTCATTTGGTTGAAGACCGAACATGTTTACCCCGATCGCGCCTCGCTGGTGGGGCATCGGCCCAAGCTGGGTGAGGTGTTAGTCCGGTCTAATTACATTGAGCCGCATGATTTGACACAAGCTTTGGCTTCGCAACCGTCCGGTATCCGGATTGGAGAATATCTAGTTCAATTAGGAATGCTTAAGGAAGATCTGTTGTATGAAGCTTTAAGTTTGCAGCAATCGATTCCACTGACATTCATTGAACCGGGCCAGGTGTCGCGCCGTGTGGCAAGATGCCTTCCTAATTCTGTTCTAAAGCATTGGCGCGTAGTGCCTTACAAGATTGAATCGGGCAACCTCTTCCTGGCTGGACCCGACATCCCCGCCGCGCAAATGAATGCCAATTTGCGGCAATTTACTCGCCTCGAAATCCGCTTTCATTTGGTCACCCCCAGCAATTTTGCACGGCTGGAAAGAACCTTGCTTCAAACCAAGGGTTAATATTAGGGTATGAAGTCCCTTGTAATCCTTAGCCTCGCTGTCTCTCTGCTGCCGGCGCAGAACTGGACCCAGTGGGGACAAAACCCGCAGCATACCGGAACTGTAGGGGTTTCCGGCCAAAAGCTTGAAAAGGTTTACGATACGTTTCAATACGACCTGCTTGCCGACTCTATCCGCAAGGATTATGGCGACCTGCTGGTACACTACATGAGCCCCATTGTCGATGGCGACGACATCTTCATGATGCAGCGCGCCGGCGACTGGGTTTCCTGCCGCGACTTCGCTCCACCTTGCGGTACTGACCTTTGGGCGGATATGGAATGGAGCGTGGTAAAAATGAACTGGGTAAACGGAAAGCTGGCCGTGAAATGGGTAGCGCAGACTGACTGGCAGCCAATACCCGACAACGGTAGCCACTGGGAGCCGGTTTTCCATCCGATCCTCTCCGGCAAATTCCTATACATCCCTTCGCTGGGCGGCGTGCTACTTAAGGTTGATCGCGAAACCGGCGAGCAAGTGGATGTGATGAATCCGTTCGACACGATCGAGCCTAACATTTACGTCACTGGCCCAATCACCGCCGATAAAGACGGCAATCTGTTCTACAACACCATGAAGGTGCATCCCTTTGAACCCTGGACTCGCGATGCCCAGGGTGCATGGCTTGTGCGAATCGGACTGGATGGCAAAATCACTTCGCAGACCTTCAAGAACCTGGTTCCCGACGCACCCGCGGCAGATGCCGATTGCTTCACCACTTTCAATTCTTCGCCACTTCCTTGGCCCCCGAGTCCTTCCGCGTCACCGGCTACCTACGCTTGTGGCGGTCAGCGGCCTGGCGTGAATGTGGCTCCCGCTATCGCTCCCGATGGAACGATTTACACCGTATCGAGAGCTCAGTTCAATCCAAGTTACGGCTACTTAGTCGCGGTGAATGCCGATTTGACTCCTAAGTGGGCGGCTTCCCTTCGTGACCGTTTGAATGATGGTTGCGGCGTGTTGCTGCCGGCCAATGGCGCAAAGGGCGGATGCCGCGAGGGTGCAACTCCCGGTGTGGACCCTTCCACCAATATGAAGCCTGCGGGGCACGTCGATGACCTGTCCACCGCATCTCCCGTGGTTGCCCCGGATGGCGCAATCCTCTATGGAGCGTATACGCGCTATAACAACGCGCGAGGCCATTTGCTCAAGTTCAGCCCAGCAGGCGATTTTTATACGGCGTTCGATTTCGGGTGGGATACAACGCCGGCCGTGTTTGCCCATGA
>JAYVXT010000180.1:0-7726 GCA_043785065.1 Bryobacterales bacterium
GCGATATTCGGCTTCGTCGGCCAAGCGGCGATAGTTGGGTCTTTCCTGCTCCACCCTGGCGGCCACATGCTCCATCATCTTTGCATCGGCGTGGGTGAACACGTAACTGGTGCGCAATGCCCCTTTCAAGCTGCTTCCGGTAAGGTATGGCCCTTTCGGACCAGCATTGAAAGTGGGAATGAACAGATCCTCTATCCGGGCTTGTTCCCAAGCCTGCGCTGCGCTGGCATGCTCAAATGGTATTTTATGAGACGAATAGTTTTGTGCAAAGCCACCCCAACTTGCAAAGTCCAGCTTCGTCGCCCGCCGCAATTGAGTCAAATACCCTTCCAGCCGCGGCCCTTTCGCCAATAACCGGAAAATACGATTCTGATCGAGAACACTGACTTGTTCGCGGTACACCATGTAGTCGATGGGCGAAAGTTGTTCCCCGTTCCCCACCAGCAATGGCGTCAACGCTGTTACCCGGTAGTTCATGCGTTGGCCCTCCAAGGAACTTCGATGGTTACGGCAAAGCCGTTCTTGTAGACCGGATGCGCGAAGCCTTCCGGAGCCGTATCCGGGGCAGAACCCACGGGCTTCTGTTCCGAAACTAAGACCGACCCTTCGGCCACCATCGGAGCCTTGCGTTTTTCCGCTCCCCATTGTTCTAAACTTTCGATGCGCCCGCCGCGTTCCAGCAAGCGGTAACCCCCACGCGTCCAGTCGATCAAATCGGTATCCGCGGGATACAAAAGACTTAAATTCCACCAAGCTTTAACGCCTTCAAGGGATGGTGGCCCAGGCCACAACAGCGATTCCACGTGACGGTCATCGATTGCGGGTGTAGCGGAGCGTCCCCATCCACAGCTTCTGTTTCCACCGATGCCCGCATCTGCCAGATACCGGAAACAGGCCACTAACTTGCCCCGCCAAT
The DNA here is from genome assembly GCA_043785065.1 of Bryobacterales bacterium. Taxonomy (GTDB): domain Bacteria; phylum Acidobacteriota; class Terriglobia; order Bryobacterales; family Bryobacteraceae; genus JANXSF01. The sequence goes on from JAYVXT010000180.1 coordinate 917, forward strand.
GGCTGCGTGCCTCGTCATTGGCAAAACAGACCGCGTTCCAAAATCCTGCATTTTCGCCGAATTCTATGGCTCCTAACTTGCTTATTGGCCCAGTTAACCCGCTCAATCTATCCACTGCGGCGCGTGTTCGCAACGCATGCCGGAACGGCCCGCCCCGCGAGGCCCTGTCCGCAAGCAATAGGCAACCGCTGGCCGCATCCGGAACATATTTCGATTCGTCGATCACCGCGCCTTCGAGAAGCCCGCGAATAACCGAGGCAGGAAGCAATGTGGCGCCCCGCACTCTTCGCCCGGCGCCTTTTGGCGGCCAAAGCGGCGACGGGGCAGGGAAGTAATACTGGTCCCCTTGCCACGGAAAAGCGGAGGTCAGCACTGCCGCGGGCGTTTCCGCACGAGCGGTCGCATCCAGCCATTCCGCCAGCCAGCCCATTGCATTCATGGCCGAGCACACCGCCGCATACAGCGTGTCGGAATGCAATACGCCGCCTGAGTTCTCTCGCGATCCTGAGTCATCCCCAATGCGCCACGGAGCCGTCGGCTTCCAGCGCACCACTATTGCTTTAGTCGGGGCTTTGGTCGAATCCATTAATCTTCGCGCCTTATTCGCTTAGCTTTGAAACAAAATCGTCGCCGGCAACGAGTGCCTGCAAGGCCGCCAAATCCGCGCCCGCGGCCAGTTCGCTTTCCGCCGCGCCTCGGGCGTAATAGCCCTTACCGCGCCAGACCAAGCGGGCCGCGGCGAACTTGATCCGGCCGTTGCCGCGTGAACCACCGCCGCCAAGGGCATCGTCTTCCAGTAAACGCAAACCTTCAAAAAGCCGCGCCGCCAGCGCTTTGTCTTCTTCGCACAGCACATCCAGCACCACGCGAACCTGGAATCTGGCCCCGGCCGGAACGCGTTCCAGCGTGCGCGGATTGGCTTGCGATGTGATTCGGTCAATGGCGTTTTCGTTTTTGACCTCGGTCAATTCATCGTCCAGATTTTCGCGCATTTGCTGCGTGATGCTCGCCATTTCAAGCGGCGCGTCGGATACAGTCAAGCGCGCCGGAGTGGCTGTGCTTGTCTCAAAGCCTTCCCCTTCCACACGCTCCATACGCCCTGGACTGCGGCCGAACAGCAGACAGATTTCATCGCCCGGTTCGTTGCTCTGATGAATGCGGACTTCCTGCCCTTTGCGGCGCGAAAGATAAACCAGATCGCCCGGCGCAAGCAGTCCACTCGATTGTTCCAGCAGGCTCCGCAGTTTTCCCCGCAACGAACTTCCCGGAATATATGGACGCCCGAAAGCGTCTTTCACCACCGGATTATCGGCCCCGCCGATTTCCAGCGATCCTTTACCCGCCCCGATATGAAGTCCCGTGAGGCATTCCAGATTGGCTTCAAGAATAAGCTTGCCCACCAGTTGCAGCTTTGTATCGTTTGTATGTGCGCTCATCGAAATCTTCTCCGGTTATTCGTTATAGGCAATGATGGCTTCAAACAGGTCCTTGAACCGTTCGTAACCCTTGGCGTCGTTCTTGCGGGTGACTTGCAGCAGCAGCTTTTCCAGGCTGTCCAGGCTTCGCAAGGAATGACGGGCGATGGTGTATGCCAGACGCGCGCGCAGCATTACGAATTCGTGCTGGCGTTCGTTTTCCACGGTACGGCAAGCGCGCCGCACGCCGTTATAAAAGCGCCGTAAGTGGCTCTTCGTCGCCGAATCCATGTCATGCATGCGGGCCGCTACGGCGTGCGCCGCATTGTCCAGATATAGACTATCGGCAATCAGCCTTTCCAATTCGATGTCGGCATTAAAATCGCCGAAACGCCGTTGATCCCCACGGCCACGATCCCGATCTCCACCGCGATCCGGACCCCGTTCGGGCCGGCCTCCGCCAGGTCTTCCTTCAGGCCGATTGCCTTCCGGACGACCGCCTTCCTGACGGCCGCCTTCAGGACGATTTTCGCGCGGGGGACGATTCGGTTGACCCTGCGGCGCAGCGCCGCCTTGAGCCTGCTTTTGCGTTTGATTTTCGCGCGGCGGCCGCGGCGGCCTGGGTGGACGCGGATCACGGCGTTCCCCTTGACCCTGGCGCTTCTCTTCAACTGGCGCATCCGCCGGTCCAGTGGCATCAGTCGCTGCTTCGGCAGCCGCCGGCGCGGCTTCAACCTGCGCGGGCGGATCCACTACAACCGGCGCCGCACTTGGAGTTTCGGCCACTTCACCGCTGGTCTGCTGCGTTTCCTCTGACATGATTTCCTCTCCTTGCGGCATATGTTAGTTCGCCGCTCCCGCGCTTAGCCGAGCCCATTCAAGCGCCACGCGCCCCGCTGGACGAAGACGCCGTCCCGCGACTCCGCGCATGATCAATTCATCAATTAGGCTGCTCTTGCGCCGTTCAAATTCTCTGCGCCGGTTGAATCCCAGCCGCACTCTCGGTTCCAGAACCGTATTCAACCGCCGGTGGAAGCGCCATGGCTTCTCGAACCGTTTTTCCTTGCGGCGAATCACCACGCCACCGCCCGCTTCTTCCAGCAAGCTTTCGCGATAAAAGCCCGCCAGTTCATCCAGAAAAGCCGGCGAACAGCCAAAGTCCGTCACGATCTTCGTCATACGACCGGCCAACTGCGAGGCTTCCGGCAAATCGCTCCATTCCACCGAACGGCCAAATAGTTGGAAGCGGCCTTTGCCCAAGGCCTTGGCTGCATCCAGCTTGCGCCCAGCCTCGCGATAAACTTCACCTAACGAATCGCCTTCGTATCCAAGCGCCAACGCCATGCTGATCGTCTTGGCTTCAGGCCCCGGAAAATCGGCCATGGTGACCGACGTGAAGCGTGTGAACAACCGTTCAATTTCCCGCGCCAGGGCAATTAACGCGTCCCAACTGCCGATGACGGCAAACTCATCGCCACCCGTATAAAGGATAGTGGTCTTCTGCCAAAATTCGGGCATGGAACAGGCCACTTCTAATTCGCCGGCGAAGAACTGTTTGAACACAACCGAGATGCGGATGTAGTCTTCAATGGAGTTGGCGCTGCCCAGTCGGGCCAGAAAATTATCGACGTTGCCACGCAGCACGCCCCATGCCTGGCCGCTTTCCGAACGCGCGGCCAGAGTGGCTACCGAAGCAAGCGTCTGTTGATCGTCACTTGGAGCCGCATGCCGCGCCAAAGCCAAAGCGTCCGAGGCATCGGCCAAGGGCCATTCGTGTTTGCCCGCGACCGGCAAAATGGTAGCCGGCGTTTCCGGGTTCCAGCCAACTATTTTGGTTGTCCGAATCGCCGCCAGCCACTCGCTATCTTCTTGCGGTCCGGCGTGATCATCAACCACGGGCCCGAAGCCGACGCCAGCCAACGGGGTGTTTGCCTTGCGCGCCAGTTCATCGTCCAACCGCTTGCGGACGTTGCCCCATTCGCCCAAGTTTTCCGTGGCGGCCCAGATCAGCCGTAACTGGCCAGAGGAATGTCCGGCGATGGCCTTGGCCGCGTTGCCCAAAAATTCTTCAGCGGCGGCCCGCGTCTCTTCCGGTAGAACCAGCAAGAAAAATCCGGCGCTGGAAAAGCCTAGTAGCATTTGCGCCAGCCCCAACTCTTTCAACAGCGCCCGTGGCAGCACCTCACTGGCTAAGCTTAGCCATATTGCGCGCGTTTCCAGACTGGATGTTGTGGAATCCGGTGCTTCTGCGAGATATCGTTCAATTCCGTGAAAGCGTCCTTCAAGGAAGATCTGTAATGACATGCGTTGAGAGCCGGCTCACCCGGGAGCAAACCGTTCCAATGTAGCATATTAGGGCTAGGGAGAGACACCGCTAGTACTAAACGGCAGCCCTTTCATGTTTTGGGTTTCTCAATCTACCTTATACTGCATTGGTGGGACTGACACCGACCGTTGCTGAGAGTGCGCAAAGCAGGAAATTGAGTTTTCCCGCCCGTATTTTACTGCAATTTTGCCGAGCGCCGGAATCCGCAGATTTTCCTATGAGCGGAGTTCATTACAAGCCTGGCCATGAGCTCGACCGGCTGCGTGAAGTTTTTCCCGACATAAGTAGCCAACTCGCCGGCAAGCTGGTGGTGGATTTAGGCTGCGCCTTCGGCTATCAGTCCGTGGCATTTTCCCAATGCGGCGCGCGACATGTTGTAGGAGTTGAAATCGAAGATGCGTCGCTTCAGGTAGCGAGGAAACTTGTGATGGATCAAGGCTTGTCTGAGAACATAACCTTCGAGAAGCGGATATCCAAAAGCTTGAATGCCGAAGTCATCGTTAGTCAGAATAGCTTTGAGCATTTCCTGGATGCGACGGAAATTATGACTGAACTCCGTAAAGGGTTGGCCCCCGATGGGAAAATTTTCATCACTTTCGCGCCGCCCTGGTATGCCGCCTGGGGTTCGCACATGGCCTACTTCTGCCGCTTGCCTTGGGTGCAACTGTTTTTTTCAGAGCGGACGGTGATGGAGGTGCGTTCTCTGTTTCGTTCCGATGGAGCAAAGACATACCGGGATGCCGGCTTGGCCCAAATGTCTTTGGCGAAATTTGAAAGGACAGTGAAAGCGTCTGGCCTTAGTTTTGGATTCAAGCGCTATGATTGCAGCCGCGGGTTGGATTGGCTACAGGCAACGCCGTTCCGGGAGCTATTCGTGAATCGCGTCAGTTGTGTTTTGGTGCATCCCAAGTAGGGCGGGAATTCATTTGAAGTAACATTGACTACCATCTTCAGGAGGTCGTAATGGTTATGGATACATATCAATCAATGCGTTGAATGCAATGCCCCGGCTCTTGCGGAAATTTCAAACTACGCCGACACCGCGAGCGGCGTTCCGAATCTTTTCCTCCAAGGCGTTGAAATTGCCGAGTGCACCGCCTGCGGCGATTCCCAAATCATTATTCCTCGCATTCTAAGCGTCCATCGGGTCATAGCATTGGCGCTCCTGAAAAGCCCCCGATTGCTGACCGGACCACAATTCAATTCACCTTTCTTCGCAAGCATGCGGAATTGAGCCGTGAACAATTTGCGAAGTACCCGGGAACTGAGACAGAAGAGTTGTTGAAGTGGGAGCGCAAAGAGGTTCCAATCGGTCAATCCATGGATCGTCTCGTAAGGCTTGTTGTTTTAAACTCGGCGGGGACCTTGCCGCATTTGCCTCTTCGGTAGTGAGTCAATTGTCTGAAATCTCGAACAACTCAGGGGAGGACTTGGAGGTTCATGTTGACGTGCATTCACTTACTTTCTCACACGTGTTCGCGAAACGGGCCGCTTGAGCCGGCCACCACACTACTCAGACCAAATTGGGGAAATTCATTGCTATTTTATTAGCTGTAGTTTTGACGGTTGCTTCGAGATTCCGGTCGATCCTTGCCGATCTTGGTACCCCAGTTCACCCGGAAGCCAGCCCCTCTCCTTGCGAGGCGATTTCTGATCTCTCGACCAACGCAGAAGGATTCAGAAATTCATGTTGACGAGAATACTCTAAACTAGGCCTATGCCTTCCCCACGAAGGCTGTTTAACTTTACCAGCGAAATCTAACCAGTTTGGAATATCGTCCCCCATGCCGCATCTATTAACTTCAATTCTTTCCGCAAAGAATTGGGACGCCGCCATAATCACGTCGCTTCCGAACGTACGTTACCTCACGGGGTTCACCGGCAGCAACGCGCTCTTGCTGGCGCTGCCGGACCAACTGATTCTGTTTACCGATCCACGTTACACTATCCAATCCGGCCAGGAATTTCCCGGCCGCACCGTGATCGTCAAGGGGCCGCTCGAAAACGGCTTGAAGAAATGGCTAAGCCGCTTGAGCTTCGTAGCTTTTGAAAACGATACCATCCGCTACCAATCGCAAATCGCCATCGCCTCCTTGCTCCCTAAGCGAGCCAAGATGGAGGGCACAGGGCCCTTGGTTGAAGAACTGCGCATGATCAAGCGTCCCGGCGAAATCGCCAATATCAGGAAAGCAGTGACGATTAATTCGCTAGCTTTTGACACCGCCATGAAGCACTTCAAACCGCGGATGACAGAACGGGATCTGGCCGCTGAAATCGAATACCAAATGCGCAAGCTGGGTGCTGAGAAACCGGCTTTCGACACGATCATCGCCTTCGCTCAGCATTCCGCTTTGCCTCATGCCCATCCACGCGATGTGAAAATCGACGGCAATGGGCTATTATTAATAGATATGGGCGCATTTTGGTCCGGTTATGCGAGCGATATGACTCGTATGGTTCACCTGGGCCGCCCTTCGCAGAAGACCAAAGCCCATTACGGGGCTGTTCTTGAGGCGCTTGAAGCTGCTGAAGCATCGGTTAAGCCGGGGATTGCCGCGAAAAAGGTGGATGCTGTGGCCCGTCAAGTATTGCGGACCCATGGAATGGATAAATTATTTACACACTCTACGGGACACGGATTGGGGTTGGAAATTCATGAACCCCCGCGCGTGGGCAGAAACATGAACACCAAACTTGGCGCCGGCATGACAATCACCATCGAACCGGGTGCCTATGTGCGAGGCGAACAGGGTGTCCGTATTGAAGACACAATTCTTATTACTGAAAGCGGTGCGGAGATTTTAACTCCTACCTCAAAAGATATGCTCGTCCTGTGAGATTAGAAGATCAAACTAGCATGACATTTACTACCAGATTTGGAGTAGAATCGGACATTCAAGGATGAACATCCAAGAGATTCGCGAATTAATTCAGACATTAGTCGACAGCGGCATAGCGGAGCTGGAAGTACAGCGAGGCGAGGATCGCGTAAAGATTAAGCGAGGCGGCATAGCGCAGGAAGTTTATGTTCCGCAAGCCCCGCCCGCGCTGCCAATGGCTATGGCCGCG
>JAYVXT010000181.1:0-2311 GCA_043785065.1 Bryobacterales bacterium
CGCGGCAATTGCATAACGAGGAGGCATTTTTTGAAATCACCGTCCGATTGCCGCTTTTCGCTGGGTCCGGTAAATCGTCAAAACGGAAGGGAATGCTGGGGGCGGAAATGCTGAATTCCCGAGTTACTTGAACGTGAATGTGATGGCCTCCGCCAGCCCCGAACGTATACCCGGAGTTGCCCACCACTGCTAATGCCTGGCCTTGCTCCACTCTTTGGCCATTGCTTACTTGGAAGGCGCCGCTTAAAAGATGTCCGTAGTGGCTGAACTCGCCGTTATCGTGGGCGATAGTGATGTAGTTCCCGAAAGACCGGATGTGCTGCGTCTGCTTCCAGCCGCCGTCAAATGTATAAGCAACGCCTCCGCGCATCGCCACCACGCATTTGCGAACATCGCCAATGGGTGCAATATCCCACGCTTGCGAAGTGCGGCTGAAGTGGGAGAAGCCGCCGTAAGGTCCTTGCGTGATCGTCCATGGCTCGCCGGCGGTCAAGGGCAATTTGTAACCTACGTGGGATTCGATTACTAGCCGCGCTGGTTGGCTCATACGATTGTCGGCATTGCGAACGATCACGATATATTCTCCGGCGGGAATTGTTCCTGTTTGGATTACTTTCATCTGGCTGGCTTGAGCATTGGTCGGCTCCAGACGATACAAATACTTCCACCCACCTGCCCGGGTATATTGGGCGATGTGGATTACCGAAGTTGATTCAAAGCCCGCGCCAGTTAAGCTAAGTTCGGTTCCTCGCGGGCCGGCCGCGCGCTCGACGCGGCTGATGTGAAGCAAGTTTCTATTAGGATCGGCGGCAATTTCAAATTCTCGTTTGTGGAAAATGCGGCCACTAACGCTTACCTCGATGCGCCATTTCCCGTGCTTGTCGGCGGCGTCGAAGCCGGCCACCGGCAACTGGGTTAAGAAACAGAGCTTGGCGGCGGCGGGTAGCCCTTCGTAGGGGGTAGATTGAGCCACGGCGCCTTGCGGGTCGACCCATTCAATAAGGACCTTCTCGCCTGGGCGGATTTGAAGGCCCTTGAAGCCGAAGAAAACTTGTTGGGCAGATGGCTGGAATGTTTCCAAGGGCCTGCCAAGTGTGCAAGCTTGTTCGTCAGCAGTGAGGCTGATGGTCGATTGCTGAATCGTAATTGCTTGAACAGTTGCTAGGGAAGCAAGTGCCAAGCTAACCAGACGAGGTAGACTCATTCCGCTATCCAATAGAATCGGCGGAAACTTTGACTGGCTTCAGGTATTAGGGCGCAATTGAATCACTGGTATGTCGCGTTCGCGCCCCAGCACGGTAATGGAGGCAGTGGCTAAGGCGAACATTTTGCCCTCTTCAGGTGGTAATCCTAGCCAAGTGGCGATGAGCACTCGGAGAAGGTGGCCGTGGGAGAACAGGGCGACGTCGCCCTTGGCCGACTGGGCGCGCTGGATCACGGCCAGGGCTCGGGCAGCCACTTCTTCAATGGTTTCGCCGCCAAGAACGGGTTGTGTCCAGACGGTCCAGTTGGGAGCCTTTTCCCGTATCTGATCGGAAGTGAGCCCTTCGTATTGACCGTAGTTCCATTCCCTGAGGTTGGGTTCGGTTTGGGCCAAGTCCGCATAGCCGGCCAGACGGCAGGTATCGGCCGCGCGCCGAAGGGGGCTAGTTAGAACCAAGGAGAATTGCTTGCCGCCAAGACGCCCCGCGATTTCAGTGGCTTGCCGGCGGCCCGCATCCGTGAGGTCAATATCCGTACGGCCTGTATGTTGACCGCTAAGGCTCCATTCGGTTTCGCCGTGGCGAATCAGGTAAATCTCCGGTTGTTTGGTCATGCTCTCTACATTTTCGCATTGAGGGGTAAAGTTTTCGATGGGAATTGCCGATGCCGCAATTAGGACTAATGTATGCAGACTCGTCTTTTCATTCTTTTCTCGCTAGCTAGGACTGCGAGTTCCATGGCGCAAATGCAATTGGTGAATGGCGCGAGTTACTTCAATACGTCGTTCGCACCGCAATCGATTGCGGTGGCTTACGGGTCGAAGTTGGCGACGAGTTCGTAGCAAGGTGGCGATCCGCTCCCGCTGATACTAGAGGGGACCAAAGTGACTGTGGCGGGAATTGCAGCTCTGCTCTATTACGTCTCGGCGGGGGCAAGTGAATTTCCTGATTCCGGCGGGTCTGCCCAATGGAGATGCTCCGGTTGTAATCTCAAGTGGCGATGGAACGAAGACCATCGTGATTGCCGATGTCTCGCCGGCGCTGTTCAGTGCGAACACAGACGGTAAGGGCGTGGTGGCGGGCAATCTGCTGCGGGTGACAACGGGGGG
>JAYVXT010000182.1:0-7708 GCA_043785065.1 Bryobacterales bacterium
TGGATGCCTGACACGACGCCTTGCACCATTTTGGCGGTGGCCATAACGGCTCCGGTGTTGCCGGCGGAAACCACGCCCGCGGCTTGGCCTTCGCGCACCAGACGGCAGGCGACACGGATGGAGGAATCTTTTTTACTGCGCAGCGATTTACCCGCCGAATCGTCCATGGTGACCATTTCGCTGGCGTGGACAATACGAATAGGTAAGCTTTCCCAATCGAGGTGATGGGCGAGCTCGGCGCGAATGACATCTTCTTTCCCGACAAGGATGACCTTTATGGGAAATTGACGCACGGCTCTGATTGCCCCTTCAACCTCGGCTTTAGGGGCATGATCACCACCCATTGCGTCTACGGCGATCGTCACCATAGTTGGCAAAATGGCTCCGTTTTTTGGGATTATTGCTGCTCGACTTCGACTACTTCACGGCCTTTGTAATAGCCGCAATGCGGACAAGCGCGATGTGGCAGTTTGGATTCGTGGCAATTGGGGCACTCGGACACACCAGGGGTTGTCAGGGCGTCGTGTGAGCGGCGCATGGAGGTGCGGCGTTTCGAGTGGCGTCGTTTGGGATTTGGCATTCTATTTCCTTAAGCTTCTATTATCGCTTGAAAAGCTACTGTTTCAAAATCGTGGCCTTTAGGCCGTCGAGAGCAGACCAGCGAGGGTCCAATTCGTCTGGCTGACAATTACATTCCGTTTCATTGAGGTTGGTTCCGCAGACGGGACAAAGCCCACGGCAATCTTCCTTACAAACCGGCCTCATGGGAACGGCCAGGATCAGGAACTCCTCAATGACGTTTTGCAGTTCCAGTCCGTTTCCCTGATAGAAACCGACTTCCGCATCCTTATCGTTGATCTCTTTATCCCCACCCTCAGGTTCCACACCTTCGGGCAGGTAGACGAGATCGAAATCTGAATCGACGTTAATGGCTGCCTTTTCGAGGCATTTGACGCACTCTGTTTCAAGAGTAGTCTTAATATGGCCACGCACGCGAATATCCCCGACGGAGCTTTCCAATTCCGCCGAGCCGCTAACAGCAACGGGCTCACTTTGACGGATTCCTTCCTTGCGGCCTGGCTGATCAAACACAAACTTGCCGACGGGGTAGGAAAACTCGAAGCGCAGCGGTTGCAACTCTAATTCCCGAGTGCTCAGGAACATGCACATACCTCCACGCATTTCCGGCCAGCGTATGGTGGCGCCAGGGCGGGTACAGGTTACATTATAGCGGATTGGCGGCGGGTGTGCAGTGGATGGGATAAACTGAAGGCTGTTTAGAATTGAGGAATTCTCCTATTCGCGTGGCGGAAGTGAAGAATTTCGACCCTTCGCTTATCAACATGAACACAATAGTAAATGTTGATTGGCGGCTACCAGGCATCTTAGGAATGCCGCAACATGAACTTATTAGAAGTAGTCGGTTAGTTGTCATAATCAAGCTTGTGGGCCGTTGATTGCTTCCAGATGGTTGTGCTGTGCCATCAAGCTATATGTGTCTCGATGTGTCTACGTACTAACACTGCGGTGATCGTCTCAATTGTTATTATTCCGATTGGTAAGTTTTGCGTGGCTCGGTACTACAACGTTATGAGACCATCCTCGTTCCACTCTGCTGACCTCCGCGCGCTTCTGCTGCCCCGCAAAATCGCCACTTTCGATGAACCCAAACCAGCCCTCGGCACTTCGTTGACGTGACTGTCTTCCGCAAACTCAAGGTGCTGGACTACCTCACCAGCTATTCCCATCGCGGCCGATACTACAACCTTGCGTGAGTTGACCACCTTCGATGCCAAGGGCCTGTGGTCGCAGGACGAGGTGTGGTTCTCGCGTGCTGGAACGCTATTGGCGAATTCCGGTAACCACGCCCATCACGAAGCTCAGCCCAAAGATTTTGATCCAGAAACGGGCGCATCGGTTGGCCTGATTGTCTTTAAGAAACCAAGCCCGGCTCTTCCAATAAAAATCAGCAGCGCCAGACCCATCGTCAATTGCGGAAAAATGTAGCGTTAGGTAATGGTAAAGGCGAACTGCAACCGGTGTAGTGTGAGTGCCGATTTCATGCTATGCCTACCTTGGGAAAAGCGTGGAGTAAGCCTCCAGATACTTTAATCCCGCGCCGGTGTTGTAAATCACCATGTTTTCTTCGGGCTTTAAAAACCCGCTCCGCAGGAGTTTCTCCAAGGCCGTAATGCAAGCCGCCCCTTCGGGGGCTATGAATTGTCCCTCCTCGGCGGCCAACCGAACTCCGGCCTCTAGCAACTCTTCATCCGTGACGGCAATAGCAGTCCCGCCAGACTCGCGCACGGCCTTAAGAATCAGGAAATCGCCGAGGGGTTTGGGAACGCGTAGGCCGCTGGCGCAAGTTTCGGCGTTTTCCCAGAATTCACTGCGTTCGGCGCCTTGTTCAAAAGCCCGGACAATGGGCTGGCAGCCCGCCACCTGGACGGCGATCATTTTCGGTCGCTTTGATCCGATCCAACCAATCTTTTCCATTTCATCAAATGCTTTCCACATGCCAATGATGCCCACGCCGCCCCCCGTGGGGTAAAAGATAACATCGGGCAGGACCCAGCGCATCTGTTCAGCTAGTTCGTAGCCCATTGTTTTCTTGCCTTCGATGCGATAGGGTTCCTTGAGCGTCGAAACTTCAAACCAGCCTTCTTCGTCTTTTTTGGATGCCACTATCTTTGCGCAGTCGCTTATAAGACCGTCCACCAGCGTAACGTGCGCGCCGAAGGCCTTGCACTCAATGAAGTTCGATTGGGGCACATCCTTCGGCATAAAAATATGGGCTTCAATCCCCGCCGCGGCGGCATAAGCAGCCATGGCGCTGGCAGCGTTTCCCGCCGAAGGAATGGCCACTTTTTTCACCCCCAGTTCGGCGCACATGCTGATGCAGCAGGAAAGCCCGCGAGCTTTGAAGGACCCCGTGGGATTAATCCCTTCGTCCTTCAGCCAAAGATTTTTCATCCCCAGTTTTTGACCCATGCGGCCCAGATGCAGCAGTGGCGACCACCCTTCCCCCAAGCTTACGATGGAGATTGGCTTTTGAACCGGCAGCACCGGCGCATACCGCCACATGCTGCGAGGACCATTCGCCAACCAATCCCGATTCCAGTTTTCTTTAACCTTTTGAAGGTCATAGCGTACCAACAGGGGCCAACCGCCTTTGGATAGGTTATGGAGCTTACCAGCCTCGTAAGTTTCTCCGGTGACGCTGCATTCTAGATGAGTGATCGTGGTCATATTAGGAATGAAATCACCATCATAGCGAACAACAAACCAACTAACGGACCATTATTTTCTCAACGAAGCCGGTATACAATACGTCATGAATTGATGAGGGTGAGCAATGCCTTCAATTGAACATGATGCCGGTATTCAAAACGCTGCTGTTTCTGTTGGTAATGGGTGTGGCCGCCTGGCCCGCCGAACAGGCCATTCTCCGTTCGGGCTTTTCCATTCGCTGCCAAAGCCATACAACGGATGACGATTTTGTCTATCTTCAAACCGGTGCCGGCGTGGTCACAATCAAAGCTACGGAAGTGGAAGGATTTGAAACGGAACTGAACGTGCCACAGCCGCCGGGGGTGGACGCCATGGCTCTCGCAACGGTCGTTCCCATGCCGCCTGCCAAGCCTGTTCTCAACACCAAACAATTGATTGAAACCAAGGCCAACGCCTATGGTATCCCCGCTTCCTTCGTGCATAGCGTAGTACAGGCTGAATCAGCCTATAACGTAAATGCACTTTCCCCCAAAGGCGCCATTGGGTTGATGCAGTTAATGCCGGCAACAGCAAAATTGCTGGGAGTCGATCCGAAAGACCCGGAACAAAACGTGGATGCCGGCGTCCGCCACCTCACCGACCTTTTGTTACGTTTCAAAGACGATCCCGAACAAGTGCGGAAAGCTTTAGCGGCGTACAATGCCGGCGTTGGCGCGGTGGACAAATATAGGGGAGTTCCCCCCTATCCTGAAACCCAAATGTACGTAGAAAAAATCCTTCACCAGTACAACAATCTGAGAAAATAGCTTAGTTGTCCATGGATCATAAACTTTTGGACTAGATCATCCGTTATATGGATTGAGGCAATCAGTCAAAGATGAAACGGCGAGCTTTGGCCGGCGCCGTGGCGGTCGCCTTCTCCATATCGAATCAACTCCCAGCGCAGAGTTTCGGATCTGGCGGGCAAGAATTTACGCCTCGCGGCTTGGCCCTCGTCCTCATCGGTGGAATCTTCATTCTCTACAAATTATTAGGAAGCCGCATCTAGCCCCTTGCAAAGTGACTATCTACTATAGGATGCTAGAAGGTTTTCAAGACCATATTCTTCCGATGCCAATTCTTCTCCATGAAAGTTAGGGTCCTCTATCATGATCATTGCTTCGACGGCGCCGCTTCAGCCGCGCTGTTCACGCAATTCTATGCCGACAAATTCGCTTCCGCGGCTGAGTTTGCCTATACCGGCATGGCCCACAAAGCAGATCAATTGTTTGAGCACAGTCTGTTTGATGGCGACGAAAATGCCATCGTTGATTTCAAGTATTCTCCCGACCCACGCCTCACCTGGTGGTTCGATCATCACCAGAGCGCCTTTCTAACTCCGGAGGACGCCGAACATTTCCGCACCACTCGCGGCGACAGGTTCTTTTTTGATCCGACTTATAAATCCTGTACGAAGTTCATCGCCAACACGATTCGCGATAAGTTCGGCTACGAAAATCCCGGCCTCAGCGAACTGATTCGTTGGGCCGATATCATTGATGGCGCCCAATACGCAAGCGCCGCCGAAGCCGTGGGACTTGGCGCCGCTGCGATGAAACTCACCTCGGTGATTGAAGGTTCACAAGGCTCCGCCACCGTCCAAAAAATAATCAGCATGATGCGCACTCAGCCCCTCGACGCCATCATTGCCGATCCTGAAATCGACGCTGTCTTCCGCCCGCTCTACGAACGCCACCTGCGCTCGCTCGACCTGATCCGCAACCGGGCGACCACCAAGAATGGCGTCATTTTCTTCGATTTGGTCGAAGATGGCGTTGAGGGTTACAACAAATTCATCCCTTATTACCTATTCCCCGACGGCACATACACGGTCTCGGTGAGTGTTTCTACGTTCCGCACCAAGGTCTCGGTTGGCTCAAGTCCGTGGGCCTCTAAGCCGGTCACTCACAACTTGGCTACCATCTGCGAGCGGTACGGCGGGGGCGGACACCCCAAGGTAGGCGCCATCAGCTTTCCAATAGGCGCGCTCGATCAGGCTCGCAAAGCGGCGGCTGAGATCGTCACCGAATTACAGAGCTGATCATCTGTCTCATTTCTTTTTCTTGGCGGGCTCGGCCGCTTTCGCCGCACCCGAAGTCATATACCAACGCTCCGGCCTCTGCGTAGTTGGGGTTGGAAGATATCCGGAATCATAGGCGTAATAGGGCATAATCCGCATTCCTTGGGGCACTACTGGCGGGGATACGCTGCCCGCTTCCGGCTTATCGGAGTTAGCGACAATTGCCCGGATCACGCGTTCGCTCAGCCCCTTCTTCGCCAGAAACGTCAGCCCTTCAACGCTTGTGTCGAACTTGGTCCTTTTGTATTGAACCAGGTCGAGAATAAAGGCTTCACTGAAACCAGCTCTAGCCAAATCCACAATACCTTCGTTATTCAGAGTTTGACGGTCCAGCAGGCTGTGTTGGGCCATGCCCATGGACGCGGCAAGAATGGCCCCAAGTAGGATTGTTCGCATGAAATTCATATCGGAACCGGCGGAGGCGATAAGAGTCCCAGAAGGAAAAAATGTTTTTGCTTGCTTTTCAAATGCTGATCACTCCCTTGGAATTGCCCGCCGGCGCGATGAATAAGCCCTACGAGGCCCCAGGGTTTAAACTAATCGGCGGCGCACGATGTGGAAGCGCCAATGCCGGCTTCCGCATTGCCGAGGGCAAGTTGCCCGCCGGTCTAACCTTATCCAGTGCTGGTGTTATTTCCGGCGCCCCTCGCGCCGAAGGCTTGTATCCATTGCGGATCGAAGGGGCCAACGGTTGCGGCCGCGTCTTTGCCGCAGTCAATCTTGAAATTCAAGGCGCCCCGCTCTTCGAGACGAGTGAATGGAACATTTCCTGGACTTGGAAAACGGGCGCCTCCGCACCGTTGGAACGCGAGTTTCTGGTTGCCGGCAACTGGCCGGGCCTCCCCTATAGAATTGACGGCGCTCCCGCGTGGCTCGATGTGTCGGTAAGGTTTGGCGCGTTGCCGGAACGGAACTCGGCATTCGAGGCCGATATGGTCACACTCCGGCCCGTGACGGATGGGCTCGCGCCAGGAAAATATTCCGCTACTCTCATCATCGGCGCATGGGGAGCCGGACGTTCCCCGCGTGTACTGGTTCAACTGGAAATTCAGTAACCCAGATCCTTCAGCTTTTGCGCGGTAAGGCTGCCTGGAACGGCAATCCGTCCCAGCATCTTTTCCACATATTTAGCCAGAATGTCGCACTCCAAGTTCACTCTTCCGCCCGGCCGGTGCGCCGCCAAATTTGTTTCCTGATAAGTGTGCGGAATGATGGTGACCGCCAGCAGCGGACCTTCCATCGATGCCACCGTCAGGCTAATCCCATCAATCGCCACTGAACCCTTGAACACCAGATAATGCCGCAACTCGACCGGAACGCGGACTTCCAACCACCAATTCCCATCACCCAGCATAGTCATTGCCGCCAACTCGCCCGTGCCGTCCACGTGCCCCTGCACTATATGCCCGTCCAGCCGTCCACCAGCCCTCACCGGCCGCTCCAGGTTTACCTTCGACCCCGGTCTTAGATCGCCCAAATTCGTGCGCCGCAAAGTTTCCGGCGCAAGGTCGGCCGCGAATTCGCCATTGCCGATTTCCACCGCGGTCAGGCAGCAACCATTGACGGCGATGCTGTCACCAATTTTCGCGTCTTCCAGCAACTGGCCCGCTTGAACGCGCAATCGCGCCCCAGCCTGCCGCGCCTCCACCGCCCGTATCTCGCCCAACGCCTCTATGATGCCAGTGAACATTTACTTCCTAACCCAAGCTTCCACTGCGAATTCCTGGCCGGTGATGGAGTGCAATTGCATCCGGTCTAGGCGGATTGCGTCAGCGCGCTTTCTGCGCCCAACCCCGCCCGCAACAGGCAGCGATTGCATACCGCCAAGAATTTTCGGCGCGTAATAGAAATAGATTTTATCGGCAATGGCTTGTTCCAGAAATGCCCAATTCACCTTGCTTCCCGCTTCCACCATCAGTGAGCGATACTTACGCGCCGCCAATACATTTACCAGTTCCTTCAAATTCGTCCGGCCGTCATTTCCGTCCAGCACCACAACCTCCACACCCGCTTTTTCCAGCGCCGCGCGGCGCTCCTTCGGTGCGGCGGAGGTGCACGCAACGATCAAATCGCCCTTCGCCGATGCCACCATTTTCGAGTCAAGCCCGATGCGCAACTGCGAGTCGGCGACAACCCGTAACAGCGGGCGGCTCCTTTCCAAGCCCGAACGGTCAGTCAGCATGCAATCGTCGGCGGCGACGGTACCAATGCCGGTCAAAATACAATCCGTCAGATGGCGTAATTGTTGCACATGTTCGCGGGCCTTTTCCGACGTGATCCATCCTGAATTATCCTCCGGCGCGGCGATTTTACCATCCAGCGTCAGTGCGCTCTTCAGCGTAACTAAAGGACGCCCAG
>JAYVXT010000183.1:0-2307 GCA_043785065.1 Bryobacterales bacterium
CTTTAGTTTGGATAGGTAACGGAGGAGAGGGGCCTTAGTGCCCCTCTTTTTATTGCTTAGTGCGGATGCATTCCTGCAATATCTTGATAGACTACTTTCATGACTGAGCCGGAAGTCCAAGAAATCCCAGCAGTAACAGAGCTCCAATTCTCCAAGGCCGATTTCGGTGAGCAACCTTCAACCCTAAAATGCGCAGCCTGTCAGGCGGCAATTGACGGAACCTACTTTCAACTTTGCGGCGCGAACCTATGCGCGGCATGTGGTGAAAAGGCAAATGCGGCGCGCGGAAATCCTACGTTCACGCAATGGATGCGGGGGGCGCTGTTTGGATTTGGCGGGGCGTTGGCCGGGGCCGCCATTTATTCCGCGATTGAAATGGCGACGGGTTTCACTATTGGGCTGGTGGCTATATTATGTGGTTGGCTCGTGGGCAAGTCTATTCGGAAAGGCGCAGACGGCTTGGGCGGCAGGCGATGTCAGGTGCTGGCCGTAGGGCTCACTTGGTTCTCCATCACGATGGGTTACCTGCCGGGTATGATTAAAGACGTAAGGGATTCGATGAAGCGCGAAACGAACAACAAGGCAAGCAGTGGTGCTCCGAAGAATGGGGAAGCTTCGGGTAAAACTCCCTTGAAGTCCCATGCACCTGCGATCAGTCTTGTGATTCTCCTTGGTGTTGTTCTGGTCAGCCCGTTCTTAATCCTATTCAATGGAATCGGGGGCATTATCAACGCAATCATCCTATTCTTCGGCCTCCAAAAAGCATGGGCCATGACAGGGACGTTGCCTCCATTGTCTGGACCCTTTTCAACCCGGACTGAGACGGCATGAGTGAAGTCCCTCACCAGTTTTGCGCCAATTGCGGATTGAAAGTTGGAGAGGCAATCCTGAGTTGTCCCGGGTGCCACACGCTGGTTTACGCCGAGGAATTGGAACAGCTTTCCACGCGGGCCAAATGGGCGGAATCGCAAGGCGACCTGCCGCGTGCGAGTGAAGCGTGGACCGAGGCGCTGAAGTATCTGCCGACTGACTCACAACAATATAGGAGCATTGCCGATCACCTTGCGGCCACTGCCCCACCGCCTCCTCCCATTCAGCCCGATGCCCCACCCGAAGGTTCCCGATGGAAGAAGCTGCTTGGGCCTCTTGGCGGCTTCGGGCTGCTGCTTTGGAAATTCAAGGGCATCGCGCTGCTGGCGCTGACCAAGGGTAAATTTCTGCTCTTTGGCCTTGGCAAGATGCAGACCCTATTTTCGATGATGGCGTCAATGGCGCTCTACTGGCACTTGTATGGCTGGAAGTTTGGGCTTGGCTTTGTCCTTTCCATTTACATTCACGAAATGGGGCACGTGTATGCGTTGCAGCGGTTCGGGATTCAAGCTACTGCTCCGATGTTTATCCCCGGTTTCGGCGCGTTCATCAGAGCCGATTTCCGTGGAGCGACTCCCAATCAAGAAGCGCAAATTGCACTGGGCGGTCCTATTTGGGGACTGGGTGCGGCGCTAACCTGCCTGATCATCGGCGTAACCACTGATTCGCAGATTTGGCTGGCACTGGCCGACGCTGGGGGCTTCATCAATTTGTTTAACTTGATCCCCGTCTGGGCGCTTGACGGAGGCCGGGCGTTCCGGGCTTTATCCAAGCAGCAGCGAATGATTATTTGCGCGGCGGCGGCGGCTTTGTGGTTCTTTACGGGCAAGGGCATGTTTGCATTAATTCTGGCGGGTGGCGTTTACCGCTGCTTCACCAAAGATCAAGTTGAAAAGGGCGACAATCAAATTTTGACTCATTTCCTGGGCTTAATGGCCGCTTTGGGTGTCGTTTCGATGACCGGCGTGCGTCCGCCTCCCGACGCTTAGAGTAACCTGGATGGAATGCGCGCGTTCCTCGTTCTACTTTGTGCTCTCCCGTTGCCGGCTGCCGATCCCAAGCCTTCAAAGGCAAGACTAACAACCGACCTTGCATATCTAACCTCCAAAGACTTAGCCGGCAGGGCTTCGCTCACTCCAGGTGCTAAGCTAGCAGCCGATTTCGTTGCCAAACAGTTTCGAGAAGCGGGTCTTCAACCGGGCAATGGGAATTCCTTTTTTCAAGAATTCAAAGTGACGGCCAACACGCTGGATCCGGACAACAGCTTCCTTCGCCTGGGCAGTGTCAGTCTGCCGGCGAAGAGCGCGTTCACGGGCGCCTTTCATCGGGACATTTCAATGAAAGCCGACGCTGTATTTGTTGGTTACGGAATCACCGCTCCCGAGTATGGTTATGACGATTACAAATCGATTGAGACGCGCGGCAAGATTGTTTTCG
>JAYVXT010000184.1:0-7706 GCA_043785065.1 Bryobacterales bacterium
GGGCTAGTCGCTCCCCAGTTCCCCGAGGCCACTTGGAAACTCTGCGAAACCAACTGTCCGGTGAACGCCACTTCGTATCCGCCCAACAAGGCATCTAACAACCGGTTGGAGTTGCGTAGGAAATGTTTTCCCTTTCCCACGGGCAGGTCCACGATTCCGTTGAAGTTAAAACGATGCATGGGAATTCCAGTGTCCACCTTGTAATTTTCCCAACGATTCAGAGCTTGGCTCGGCTTGGTGATCGTGCCCGGATCGATGTTCGATGGAATCACGCCGGGCGCGAAAACCGCCGCCGGATACAGCACATTGTCACGGAACGTATTGCCGCCAACCCGGAATGCCCGCGAATAAACGTAGAAAGCTTGATACGCAAACCCTTTCCGGAATGCCCTCTGATAATTTACCTGCAGTGCACTGTCGTTGGAGAAACCGGATTTCTGCGACAGCGTGTTTGTGCCCCAAGTCTTGTTATCGTATGGACGCGTCGCAACCGATGCCAATGCCCCGGTCGGCGCTATGGTACCAGTAACGGTCTGGTAAACGTAATTGGAAGGACTAACATTGTACTGGTAGTCTTGATCCAAATTCGTGGCGTGGGTAAACAGGTATGTGATGCGGAAAGTCCCGCCGCCTTTCACTGGCTGTTCAATCGTCATATTGGCCTGCTTCACATGCGCCGGCGGATAATCGGGCGCAAGCGTCTTCACCGAAATGCCCGGAAGCAACGCGTTCACAGAGGTGGAATTCACTACATCGGCGCTGTTCAATCCGGCAACCACAGTCTGCGCGTTCCGCAGCAAAAAGTTCGGTAAGCCGTCCGGAGATTGCGCCGCGCTGGTGTAACTTTGCGAGTAACCGGCTACCAGCGGGTAGGCTGCGATTGGCACTCTTATGGAATTGCGCACCGGCACCGGATAGATATAATCACCATAGCCGCCGCGGACCACCGTGCCCCATTTACTGCTGAAAGGTTGGTAGGCAAATCCCAGCCGCGCATTGAAATTGGCCATGCTGCCGTACATGCCCGCCGCCGGGATTCCGGCCTGTTGGGGCGATTCGAACTTCACTCCCAAATTCCGCATGTTCGTAATAATCGCCTGCGTTGTATAGCCCTTGTCGATGTAAAACTGCACGGGGTTGGGCAGCATTAAAGCATTGTTGGCCAAATCAAAAGTGGGAACCAACCCGTCCTCGGTATGCGCCGCGGGATGCATCTCCCAACGAATCCCCATATTCAGCGTCAGGCGGCTGTTGACGCGGAAATTGTCCTGGTAATAGAAGTCGAATTCCTGTGCGCGGAAGTGGCCGAACGGAGCATTCTTCTGCTGGCTATAAGAACTGGCCGCGCCAAGGAAGAAATCAGCATCGGCAAAACCGGTATTAGGTCTTGCGCCGTAATTCGCGCCGGTCGCCGGATCGTATACCGCCGTTGCTTGATTGGAGAACTGAATTTGGTCGGAGCTACGGTCGGGCAAATACCCAAACCGTTCGTGCCGGTAGCGGCCTCCAAATGCCATTGTATGCTTACTCCAAACCTTGGTCATATTCTCGTCAAGCGTCGAAAGAATTTGGCTCATGCCATAGTTGAATTGCGAACCGCCGTATGGCATTAGCAGAACCGATCCGGTTGCTCCGATAGCGGGAAAGCCCGACTGCCCGAAGTTATTGGGAAGGCCCAGCAGTTTTTCATAATTCTGATTCGTGTCGCCACCGCCCTCTACGTACATCCTCTGCCATTGTTGGCTCACGATGGTTTCCGAATAGAAGGTTGGCGAAAACACATGCGAAAAGCCTATAGCGCCGCTGATAGTCTGAATTGGGATGGCTTGGTATCCAGTCGCCCCTTCCGGCAAACCGCCTCCGGCGATGTTGGCCGGTGAAGGTCCGGGATAGTTGCGCAAAGCGCGCTGCGATTGATCGATGTCGGTGAACCGGAAGTACATCCGGTTGTTTTGATTGAACACATGATCCAGCCGCGCCGTGGTGTTCGGAACCGTTTGCGAAATGGTATTGATCGCATTGAAATTAGAATTTATCAATGGATTGTCCGCTGTGTTTGGTAAAGGCGTGGCGGCATACAGCACCTTTGAAAGGGGGCTTTGCCGCAAGATCGGAATCTGGTTATTCGGGAAAGGCGTGCGCTGCAACGTTCCGGCCTGCGTCGTATTGGGATCGTAGATGATCTGTTGAATGCCCGCTCCGTTCACCACTCCGCTGAAATCACCGCTTCTCATAGCCACCGTTGGAACTGTTACCAGTTGATTGGAAGCCTGCCGCAGGGAAAAGCGCTCAGTCGCGAAAAAGAAGAAAGATTTATTCCTTCCGTCGTAGAGCTTTGGAATGCTGATCGGCCCGCCTACCGACGCGCCAAATTCATTGCGAACCAAATGCGGCGCCGCGAAGTTCGCCGGGTTCTGCCGGGCTTTGGCCACGCCGATTGCATTATTACGCGCAGTTTCAAACAAGGACCCATGGATCTGATTGGTTCCCGACTTTGTGGTTAAAATGGCGGTGGCAGGCGTCGAAAATTGCGCGCTGGAGTTGAGCGTCTCAATCTTAACTTCCTGCACGGAATCCGGATCAGGCAGCGTGGCTTGCGCCGAATTGGCTTCCCCGCCAAAGTTCCGGTTAGTCATCGGTGCTCCGTCCTGGGAATATTCCAGGCCCTCTTGCATGATCCCATTCGCCCTGGTGCCGTTTGCTTCAAGACCAGGAACAGTTGCCTGCGCGAGACCTAAAATGTTGCGGCCATTTTGCGGTAGCTGGTCGATTCTAGCAAAGTCAAGATTAGTCGCCACAGTGCCGCTGTCGTAGGTTACTTGCTGAATAGCTTCCCCCGTCACAGTCACTTGTTCCGAGACTTCGCCCACGGAAAGCTTCGGATTGAGGATGGCATTTTGCGCGTCCTGTAGTGTAAGGTTGGTCTGATACTTCTTCATGCCCGACGCGCTGAACGTGATTGTATAGCTACCCGCGAACAGACCCGGCACCGAATAAAACCCCGCGCTATTCGCAGTGGTGTTGTTAGTAACGCCCGTCTTCTGGTTCACCACATTCACGGCGGATCCAGGCAATACCGCTGAGGTAGCGTCCTGAATTGTGCCTTGGATCGAACCCGCGCCGCTCTGTGCGCGTACCCCAATTGGCTGGATCAACGATCCGGCCAAAATCAATGCCAGTGTCGAAAGATTATTCCACCGTGGACTCATGGCGCCCATTTTCCCCAAAGCTCTATGCATCGTAGCTACCTCAGTCTGAAATTTGATGATTTCTTTGCCTATTTAATAGGTGTGGGCTAGAAGCGCGCCAAAGCCCGAAGCAAAGAGTTTCCGTACATTTCATCATCTTTCAGGCCGTATTGCAACTTTGAACCAACCTTGTCCTTTGTTTTCAACAAGGGCACATGAAAGGTCTCCACTACATTTTAAGTTTGAGAAGAGGCAAAGAGGAAGGAGTCGAAGTGATGCGCGGAGGAGGCTGCGGGGGGAGTTCGAGCTTGAGGTGGTGAAGCTGCAGAGCCTGTTCATGATCCGGCTCGGTGTGACGAGGCATGACCAACAGGCGCCGCGAAAGCCGCCGCCAGGGCCGGAGACGAAGCTGGAAACGTTCCTCTGTCGATCATCAGAATATATACTTCATCGCGATCTGAATGGTCCGGTTGCCGCTCTTGCTGCTCACCAACCCAAACTGGCCGCTGGTTGGGTTCGAGTTCGCGTTGCCCCAATTGGGATGGTTTAGAATATCGAACAACTCAAAGCGCATCTGCAGCCGCTGCTTTTCATGCACGGGGAAGTTCTTGCGCACACCCACATCCCACGCCCAGAAGCCAGGGTTATAAGCCCCATTACGAGGCTGCACGCCCCATGTGCCATTGGCGGGCTTTACGTAAGCAGCTTTGTTGAACCAAATGGCCGAGTCCGTGAACGGGGTCTTCTGCACATCGGTGGGGTCACCGATCTGTGTCCAGAATTGGTTACCGCTGCCCGTTCCTACACCTGCGACATCGGTTGTTGTCCGCACGGAAAACGGGGCTCCCGATTGCCACTGATTCATACCGCTGATGTCCCAGTTGCCCAGCGCGCGATGCCACATTGTGCGATTGCCCTTCAAGAAAGGAATTTCGTAAATGTAGTTGATGATCAACACATGGGGACGGTTCAGATCGGAAGTGCCCTGGTAACCTTTGTCGTTGTAGGCATCCGGCAGCACGTCTGTCAGATCGGAAGAATTGTCTGTTGCTTTGGCATAAGTGTAGGCCACCCCGAACGAGAAGCCCTTGGAAAAGCGCCGTTCCACGCTGGTCTGCAAGCCGTGATACATGGATAGGCCCGAGTTCTCCGCAAGGCCAATCACACCCATGCCAACATATGGCCGCAGCACATTCACGTTCACACCAAGATTGGCGAACGTGGCGCCTGCCGGCAGTTGGTTAATGTTGCGCTTGCGCTGGTTATGAATTCCACGCCGTCCAACATAACCAACTTCCACCGCAATATTCCACGGCAGTGATCGCGCAAACGTGGCGTTCCAGTTCCAGGCCATCGGCACTTTAAATACCGTGTCCTGAATGGTCATGGTGAAGGGGAACACGCGCGAGGTTGCTCCGCCAGGGTTATCCACATTGCCGTTGCTAACCGTGGATTGCAGTTGGAACGGTGCGTTGCCGCCCAGAGCCGTATCGCGATTAATCATCGTGCGATTGGCGAAAGAACCCAACCCTGCTCTGAAAGTGGTTTTGTTGTTGAAGCCGTAGGCGAGACCCAATCGTGGCTGGAAAACGCCATAGTGAGTCTGCGAAAATCCATCGGGAAGGTTGTGATAGGCGTCCCTGAAATTCTTCAAAATCGGAAACCGCTTCAAACCCTCATCGGTAGGGCCGCTACCCGGCAGTACGATGCCATTATAAGGATCGCCGGAAAGGAAATAGCCATTTGCCCGATCCAGCACGGCGGCATTTTTTGAATTATAAAATTCAGGGTTGAACATGGCAAGCGTGCCCCAACGGCTATGCCACGGAGGCCAGATGGAATGGCGCACGCCCAGCTCAAGCGTCAATTTTTTGCTCACCTTCCAGGCGTCCTGCACAAACCAATCGAAAGAGGTCGCCACCCATGGGGTGATTGGCTTGGCGCTGGTTTCGCCATAATCGTTGAAGTATCCAAGCGCCACATTGGCAACCGCAAGACCCGTGCTGTTGGGGTGGCCCGTATCGAGGAAGCGGAATTGGCCAGCCTGATTCACAGTGGCTGGAGAACTGGCTGTGGTCAGCTGAATGCCATCGTTCTGTCCGGAACGTTCAATGAAGATTCCAAACTTTAACGTATGGTTCCCCACCGTCTTGGTCATGTTGTTGGACCATGCGTAGACAAAGCCGGACCAGAAGCCCGGATATGCCGAGCTGTTGTTCAAGCTATAGAAAGGATCAATCTGAATGGTGGGAATCTTGCCGGCGAATTCCTTGCCAACCGGATAGATTTGCGGATAGTTCAGCCCGTAGGTGGACCGCTCGCAAGGCGCTCCGCATGCCGGGTTGTAGGCAATGGTGCCCTTGCCATCGGAATTAGCGGAGAAATTGAATTCGTTGAGCAACGTTGGTGTAAGGGTGCTGGTGACGGATATCGTACCGGTGCTGTTCGGCCGCGACCAAAGCGCCTGGAATGTTCCCAGGGAATTATCCTGAAACGGTTCGTTGAAGATCCACGGAATGGTGGTTCCACGGAAGCTAATGCGATGCTTCTGGTTTATCAGATAGTCGATCTTGACGGTGTTCTTCAGCGTGTTCGATGCGCGGGGACCGTTACCGATGAAGTTCGCGCCACTGGCCGCGAATCCGGGAGTGGGTAATGGATAAGCGTTCAGCAACCCGCGGCCATTGGGGCTAAGCCGCGTCAAGGGAATAATGTTGCCTGGAAACTGCGCCTTCGTATCGGGGTCATTTACAGGGCGCACGCGGCCATAGAAGAGGTTTGTGGGATTCAAAGCTTCACTGAAGTCGCCGCGCCGCATAGCTAGCGACGGCACCAGCGCCGTGGGGTTTTGCACCTCGCGACGCTTGATAAACTCTTGCGCCCACAAAAAGAACAGCCTCGATTTATCGGCATTGAACTTACCGGGAATGTAAATGGGTCCGTTGATGTCGTACCCATATTGGTTGAAGCGGAACGGAGTGGCGCCACTGTATTCACTGGCATTCGGGC
This sequence comes from Bryobacterales bacterium, assembly GCA_043785065.1. Classification (GTDB taxonomy): domain Bacteria; phylum Acidobacteriota; class Terriglobia; order Bryobacterales; family Bryobacteraceae; genus JANXSF01. The sequence goes on from JAYVXT010000184.1 coordinate 6,198, forward strand.
TATGGTTGCGGGTCCAAGTATTGGTATCCAGTTTGTTGTTGCGGAAATTCTCCACCAAGTTGCCGTGGAACGCCTGGCCACCGCTCTTGGTGACAAAGCGAATTTGCCCGGCCGAGGAACGCCCATATTCAGCGTTGTAATTGGCGGTTAGAATCTGCACTTCTTCCACCGTATCCACATCCTGCGAACCCAGCATGGAACCCGATGAACGAGTCCTCGTCGCCACCGCGCCATCCACCATCACAACGTATTCATCCGCCCGGCCTCCGTTAATGCTGAAGCCGCCGTTCGATACGCTGTCGGGGTCAAACGTTCCAATCGATCCGCCGCGCACCCCTGGCTTCAAAAGAGCCAAGTAAATGGGATTGCGCCCATTTAACGTCAAGTCCGCCACTTGCTTGGAATCAATGGTGCGCCCCACCACCGCCGATTCGGCCTGGATCAAGCCCGCTGTGGCTTTAACCTCGACGGTTTCAGTCACCGCGCCGACCGTCAATTCCATATCAACGCTCAGCCGGATCGCGGAACTGACGCCTATGCCAGTCTGAATCGTCTTCTTAAAGCCAGCCGATTCCGCACTAATAGAGTAAGTGCCGACGACCAGGTTTGGAATTACGTAGTAACCGGTCGAGTTAGTCGTGGTTTGCCGCTGCTCGCCAGTGTTCTCATTACGAGCAATAACGCTTGCGCCGGTGATGATAGACTGCGACGAATCGCGGACGAATCCTGCGATCTGCCCTGTATCAAATTGAGCCAAGAGGGGAACTACGGCCAAAAGCCACAACGTGGACAGTTTTCGAAACATGGAACCTCCACTGAAGCGATAAAGTGAAGCTTGAGAATACTCAAGCTGGGATAATTATACATTCAATAGTACTCGGGCATCCCGGTATTGCATGGCTCGCATCTATAAAGGCGCGCTAGAATCAACCCATGGAGTTCACCATTACGGACGAAGAATTCGCCGAACTCTGCTCCGAACACCCTGACCTGTTGTTTGAAATGCAGGCTGAGGGGGGATCTACCGTCCCAACGCCGGGCCTCGGCTTCTTATCGCAATCGATTCAGTCGCCGGGGAGGGGCCTGTGGCCGGATTCGTTCTCAACTTATTGCCGGTTTGGGATCCCCTGCAGTAGTCTTCTCTCAACTCAACAAACCGTTACCCAGCCGCTGCAAGAGTAGCCGCCATTTCCGGCAATCCGATAACCTCGGCGCTATCTTTAATCGGATAACGATCATTCCCAGAGTAAACCACAAACCGCTGCGCTGGCTGAATGCCATCACGCGCGGGTGTGCGACATGGAAATGCGAAAGTGCACGAATCCCAATGAAAAGGGTAAACTCCTTGCGTACCCTTACGCAAGGGCAGTTTGCGGTGGGGCGGACCCTCTGGTCCGGATAGCGCCGGGATAATCCGGCATGGAGTAGCGAATGAAAGAGTCGTACAGGCCCCGAGTCATGTAGGTGTAGCCATCAGAAGGTTGCACCCGAAGCGTTGACAGGGGATCA
>JAYVXT010000185.1:0-2306 GCA_043785065.1 Bryobacterales bacterium
GGTCACGATGAGGCCGGCTGGAAGGCCATGCTCGTTTAAGGCAACGCTCGCACCATAATAGAAGGCAGTGCCGAAACTCTTCCTCATCGATTCGTTCGGATTCATTTTCCGTGCTTACCATGCCCGCGCCAGGACTGGAGCTCCGCCCATGCGCACCGGCTCCGGTTTCTCGACCGAGGCCGTCTATATCTTCAGCAACATGGTTCGCCGCTTGGTGACCACCTACAAACCCCAATACATCGCGGCTGTTTTTGAAGGTGGGTCCTACGTTTCGGGACGGCATTTTCGCCAGCGACTTTGTTAGAGCGCATCCAAGTCGGATTATGCGCCGAGGATGGCGTGGCGCGGTCGATGCACCTCGATGGCGAGGAAAACTGCAACAATGACCGGCGACAGGTTCTCGATTCACAACAACTTTGGCGGCTCTTTACCGATTTCCCATCTCGGACTGAGCGCGGAGCCTTAGTACTCTACAGCCGGGCATGGGTAGGAAATGAACCTCAGATCAGGGAATGGATTATTGATTCAAACGTCTTCCGCATGCGAACATTAAAATTCGCTGTAGCCGGCAAGCCGGCGCTATAACAAGGTAAAGGATGTCTGTTCATGTCGATCCCTGATTACTTGATTCGTACCCTCTGTCTCGTGGCCGTGGTTTCCACCGCCGAAGCCGCCGGCGTATCAGGCGCGATTTTCACAACCACCGTTAACGGAAGTGCGGTGAACGCCAACATTTATGATTCTAAGTGCGCCGTCTACCTCGACGGCGGCCCTGGTCCACACGCTCCCGCGAGGGCGGCTGGCCTTCCGGATGGCGATTATTACTTCCAGGTCACCGACTCCAGCGGCGCGCAATTACTCAGCACCGATCCTGTTTCCAACCGCAGGTTCCACGTATCCGGTGGGTTGATCACCACCTTTACGGGTAGTGGCGGTCCTGCTCACCCGACAGGAATCGATCAGGATCATGGCGCCCAAGGCGCCATCACCATTCGTTTGGCCAATACGAATTGTCCAGGAGATTTTGCGAATACGCCTAACGTCGGCAATGTTTACAAGGTCTGGGCCACGCCTGTCGGCAGCTTCACGGGAAATCCGATGAACGTGGATAGCCCTTGTGGGAACGGTTGTTTTCATGGCTTCCTGGCTTCTCAATCCAAGACCGACAATTTTAAGGCGCAGCCTGGCGCGGCGGCCACCTTTTGCTTGACGCTGTCGAAACAACAATTGAACTCGAATGGTACGTTATCTCCATTGGGGGGATGGACATTTCAGGTGACCGACCCAAATGGCGTCGTCAACTCGTACACAACCGCTAGCACCGCCGGAACCAACTCCGTCGTAGGCCAGATTTCGGCTTGCCAGCTTGTGCCAGGCACCTACGCAGTATCTGAGGATGTCACGCAGCCTCCCTTCACTCCTCCACTTGGTTTTAACTGTAGTGTGGATGCCACAATCACGGTGAATTCATTACCGCCGATCAAGTCTACGACGACATCATTCACTTGGGACTTTACGCAGCCGTCAACAATGAGTGTTTCATTCGTCAACGAGTTGCTCTGCCTTGGCTAGCGCCTGTGCGATTGAGGATAGCGGAGTTCGCGCTGACTGAATGTACATGGTATCCGTTCAGATCTTTAGCACCTCCAACTCCCAATCCACTCGCGCCGCTGAGCGCTTTTTCAAGGGAACGTGACATCCCATCCACTTCGTCGACCTAAAGGTCAAACCAATGGCCCCCGGCGTGATCAAACGCTTCATTGACCCCTTTACGCTCCAGGGTCTGATTGACACCGGGAACTCCGCCTACTCTGACGCCGGGCTGAAATACCTGCGGATTTTCGACTCCGAGCTGCTTGAAAAGGCCAACCCAACCCGCGGCTGCTCAAGCTTCCCTTCGTGCGTAGCGGCAACCGCATCTCCATCGGCCACGATGAGGCCGCCTGGAAAGCCATGCTCACCCCATAATGGTAGGAAGTGTCGAAACTCTTCCTCATCGATTCCTTCGGCTTCATCTTCCGCGCGTACCACGCCCGCGCGCGGTCTGGAGCCCCGCCCATGCGAACAGGTTCCGGCTTCTCGACCGAGGCGGTTTATATCTTCAGCAACATGGTTCGCCGCTTGGTGACCACCTACAAACCCCAATACATCGCGGCTGTTTTTGAAGGTGGGGGTCCCACGTTTCGGGACGAGGCGTTTGCTGATTATAAGGCCAACCGCGAAGAGATGCCGCCGGATTTGCGGGATCAGATTCCCGCCATCCGGCGCGTTCTCGAAGCCATGCGCATCCCAATTTTAGAGTCCGG
>JAYVXT010000186.1:0-2300 GCA_043785065.1 Bryobacterales bacterium
CTTCGTCCGTGCTCACATGAATGAATCGCTTAACACCGGTCGCCCGGCAGGCGTCGATCAAAGCCCACGTTCCCTCGACGTTGGTGCGCATAAACGGCGTGGCATCTTCGATGCTTCGATCCACGTGGCTTTCCGCGGCAAAGTGCACCGCGGCTTCGCAATTCGCAATAGCCCCGCGCACCGATGGATCGCAAATATCCAAACGCACAAATTTCACCCGCGGATTAGCAAGCGGTCCTTCCAAATTACGCAAATTACCCGCATAAGTGAGCTTATCTACGATTACCAGTTCGTCTGACGGATAGTCGTGCAGCGTCTGCTGAACAAAACTTGATCCGATGAATCCCGCTCCGCCGGTGACGAGTATCCGCACGGTCAGCCCTCCTCTACCGAGGTTTTCGGTGCTGCACGGTTGTTTACGGAGTTTTCTCTCACCAGATTATTTGCCCGCCATAAAGATTCGAACGTGCCGGCATCTGTCCACCACCCGTCCAGAATCTCATGCGTGAGTTGGTTTTCGGCTACATAGGAATTATTCACGTCGGTGATTTCATATTCTTGCCGCTGGGAAGGACGCAACCTACGTATCCGCTCGAATACCGTAGCGTCGTAAAAATATAGTCCAATAACCGCATATGGCGATGCAGGCGATTTTGGTTTCTCTTCAATACCTACAATGCGTCCGTCCTGGAACACCGGAACTCCAAAGCGTTCAGGGTCAGGCACCTGTTTCAGTATTACCTTGGCCCCGCGTTCCTGATTTTCGAATTTTTGCTTCGCGGACAAGGCGCTGCCTTGAATAATATTGTCACCGAGAATCACGCAAATTTTCTCGCCACTCGAAAAATATTCCGCCAGTCGCAACGCATCCGCAATCCCGCCTTCACCTTCCTGGTAGGCAAAATTAAGCTGCTGCAGACCAAAATCTTTGCCGTTTCGCAACAATCGCAAGAAGTCGCCGGCGCTGCTGCCGCCAGTCACAATCAAAATGTCGTCTATACCGGCGTCTACCAGCGTTTGTAGCGGGTAATAGATCATTGGCTTGTTATAAATCGGTAGAAGATGTTTGTTGGTAACTCGCGTAAGAGGATGAAGCCGCGAACCCGTCCCTCCGGCCAAAACGATCCCCTTCATGAATGTTTCCTTGAGTCCGTTGGATTCGCTCGGGTCGAACCGGGAACAACCTCCGCGGCAGCCTCGGATGTCCTTGCACGTTCAACCATGTAATCAAGAACCGCCGTCTGCCACGATCTCATGCGAATTCCGTATTTTTCCAGACTGGTGCTCGAGAGTGCGGAATACCTTGGTCGCTGCGCAGGTCGCGGCAAATCTTTGGTCCCGATACTTTCAATGTCTACCTCTGCTAAGCCGGACACCGTCATTAGCTTGCGCGCAAAATCGAACCAACTGGTCTCTCCAGCATTACTCGCATGATAAATCCCCTGCGCATCTGACCGCACAAGTTTTACGATCACCTTCGCCAAATCCCGGTTATAAGTCGGACTGCCAACTTGGTCGTCAACTACGCGCAACCTTTTCTCGCGCTCGGCAAGGTCCATAATGGTGTTTGGAAAACATCGACCGCTCGCGCCGAACAGCCAGGACGTTCTCAGAACGCAGCATTCTGGCACGATTGACCGCACACTCTTTTCAGCTTCTGCCTTCGAATGGCCGTAGACATTGATGGGACACGTTTCGTCCGCGATTTCGTAAGGGGTGGTTTTTAATCCGTTGAACACGTAATCGGTGCTGAGAAAGAGCAATCTGGACCCGACCTCGACGGCAGCTCGCGCCACATGGGTAGCGCCCTCGCAGTTCACTTCTCGCGCTTGTACCGGATTCGTTTCACAGCCGTCAACATCGGTATACGCAGCCGAAAGAATCGTCCAGTCCGGACGGTATTCACGCAGATATTGTTTCGAGCCTTCTTCATCCCGAATGTCCAGCTCCTGCGAACCGGTTCCACTGACTGCATCCTCTTTCCACTCTTCGAGCAGCACTCTTCCCAGCAGGCCGGTCGCGCCGATCACTAGGATTCGCATATTTTACTTGCGTTGCGTTTCCCAATCGTAGCCGATGTCTGGGTGGTCGTACGGCAGCCGGCCCTCGTCGGCAGGGTCGTAATAACGGTCAGTTACGTATACCAATTGCGCGGGCTGGGTACCAAGCACTTTGTATCCGTGACCCACTCCGGGAGGAATTAGAATTTCCCACGGTTGTAACTGTCCCGCAAAAACAGTGTTGATCAAACCAAAAGTTTTCGAGGTACGCCGCAAATCATACAAAAATATTTGCAGCAT
>JAYVXT010000187.1:0-2300 GCA_043785065.1 Bryobacterales bacterium
CACCGGCAAAGGCGCCTTTAACGACGTTTCGGCGACAGCAGGACCGGGAATCACAACTGCTTCCTCGGCCCGCGGGCTGGCAGTAGGGGATCTGTGGAACGATGGGCGAATTTCCGTCGTTATCAGCAATGTTTATGCAAAACCCAGCCTCTTGGTGAATACGCTCCATTCGGCAAATCACTGGATTGCCTTCAAAATGGTGGGCACTCGTTCTAATCGAGATGGGATCGGCGCGAAAGTCAGCGTCAAGATTGGAAAACGAGTTTTGGTGGACGAGGTGCGCAGCGGCTCAAGTTACATTTCCCAAAACGATTTGCGCGTGCACTTTGGTCTGGGGGCGGCCGGCAAAATCGACACCCTACAAGTGCGCTGGCCCAGCGGCCTTATGGAGCGTTTCGACAATCTCTCGGTGGATACGATTCACACGTTGAAAGAGGGATCTGGCAAGGCGATCGTAGCAGCCCCGAAAAAACTTTGAGCCTGCAAAGATTGTTTCGAGGATTACTGGACCTTCGGATGGCTTTTCTCACGGGCCTCGACGGATGGTTCCTGTACTCGCAAAAACTGGTCTCCGTGAATATTTCTCATGGTCTGACGAATCCCGCTGGGCCAACGGATTTCAATGCTTTGAGCGGCGGTTTCAGCACCCAAGCCGAAATGCACGCGTTTGTCACTCGCAGATAAATAACTACCCGCCGTCGAAACGGTTGCCCATTGCGAGCCCTTTCTCGTGACGACCTTCACTTCCGCGCCGATCGCATCTCTATTGCTCTTGTGCCCGACCAGTTCCAGAACTAACCAGTGGTTCTGGTTTTCGGTAGCATTATGCAAAATGTGCAGCGTGCCGTCATTGGTGGTCACCACACCATCCAATCGTCCGTCATTATCGATGTCGCCGATGGCCAGTCCCCGACCCACCCACGCCTTTTGGAAAACGTCGCCCGCTTGCCCAGAAACATCCAGGAAATTTTTGCCGGTGTTTCGGGCAAGGACCATCGGCTCCCGGTATCGAAGGTCTGGAAAGGTGAGTTGGATCGTATCCAGATCGTGTCCCTGGGTAATGAGCAGATCCTTCCAGCCATCGTTATCGTAATCCAGAAAGCGCACGCCCCAGCCGGAATGCTTCATGCTCATGATACCGATTCCGGACGGGTAGCTGTCGTATTTGAAAGTGCCATCCCCATTGTTTCGATAAAGCGCATAAATCTGGCTGGCTAAGTCGGTGACCACAAGGTCGGGCAATCCATCGTTATTATAGTCCGCAAAATCTACGCCCATCCCCGCGTACGTGTGACCTTCGCTGTCAACAGCGACACCCGATTGCAGCGCGACTTCTTCGAACGTGCCATTGCCCTTGTTGTGGTAAAGGAATTCGGGCATGGAGTCGTTGGCGAAAAATAGATCGACGAAGCCATCGCGATCATAATCGGCCAAGGCGATGCCTAATCCCTTGCCAGGAAGCGCGAGCCCAGATTTTTGCGCGATTTCTGTGAAATGCCCTTTTCCATCGTTGTGAAACACCAGTGGCGCCATCGCAGCAAAAGAATCTGGATGGCAGTACGAGCGGTAGCCTTCTCTGTGCTCGCCACAATAGATGTCGTTAAAATCCCAGTCGAGGTAGCGAAGCACAACCAAATCAAGCCAGCCGTCGCCATCAAGGTCAACCCATGCTGCGCTGGTAGACCATCCGCTGCCGGCGACTCCGGCCTGCTCGGTCACATCGGTAAAAGTCCCGTTACCGTTATTGTGATACAACCGGTTTCCGCCGTATGCAGTGACATATAGATCTTCAAACCCGTCATTGTCGTAATCTCCGACGGCCACTCCCATCCCATATCCGACACCTTGGAGTCCACTCTTTTCGGTTACATCCTCAAACGTCCCGTCGATTTTTTGATGGTACAGGCGATTCCAATATTTGGGCCCGGTCTTCTCCGGAACCGTTCCTTTTGGCGTGGGATCGCTCAGCGGAGCTCCGTTGACCGCGAAAACGTCCAGGCGTCCATCGTTATCAAAATCAAACAACGCCACGCCGGAACCCATCGTTTCAATCAAATATTTTTTGGAAGTGTGCGAAGCGACGTACTGGAAATTAATGTTCACGGCGGAAGTAACATCCGTAAACTTTGCCCCATCTGAGAGCGAACGGGAAGCTCTAGCTGAACTCGCCTTATTTACAGCAAGCATCTGCGGTTCCTGCGCGAAGACATAGGGAGCCAGCATACCCAACAAAACTACGAAACACTCGAATCTGGCTCGAGAATGATCAATCCTTCTTACTGTTTTCAAAAATCTTTTCA
>JAYVXT010000188.1:0-2298 GCA_043785065.1 Bryobacterales bacterium
TGCTGACGCGTTGGACCGAAATTGCGACATTCCAACCCATCGATCGCAATCACACCAATAAAGGCGCTGGCGATAAGGAAGTTTGGGTTCACGGCCCGGAGCAGGAGGCCATTCGCCGGAAATATATCGAAGAACGATATAAACTTTTGCCGTATCTCTATACTGCGTTCGAGGAATTATCGCGAACGGGAATGCCCGTTATTCGCCCGCTCTTTTTGGAATTTCCTCACGCCAGTAAAGATGAAAAGCCCATGGATCTTACTGCCGGCAATGAGTTCATGTCCGGCCACGACTTGCTGATTGCACCCGCGCCTTATCCCGAACAGCCCGATAGTTACGAATTAAAATTGCCGCCCGGGAAATGGTACGACTATTGGACGGGCGTCCAAATTTCTGCCGACGCACCGGACAAAAAGGCCCTTACCATCAAACCAAAGCTGGACACCCTTCCGGTGTACGTCAGGGAGGGCGCTATCGTGCCGCTGCAGCCGTTGGTGCAGAGTACGGACGAATTGCCGCAGGGGCCACTGACGCTCCGTGTTTACCCGGGAAAAGATTGCCACGGCTCGTTGTACATGGACGACGGTAAAACTTTTGGTTACAAGCGCGGTGACTTTTTGCGAACCGATTTCACTTGCCGGGAAACATCCCAAGGAATCGCGGTGCATATCAGCCGACGTCAGGGAACGTTTCAGCCGTGGTGGAATCGTGTCCATATCGAAATATTTGGGTGGGATCACGGGTCCGTGACTGTCAGCTCCGGCAAAAAACCAATCAATTTAATCCCGGACCTCGACGCGAACCGGCACGTATTGAGCATCGATGTGCCTGCCGATGGTGCTGGCGGAGACTTCGAATTTCACGGCACCAAATAGTTTACTGAACCAAAAAACATTACACAGCAATATTCCCCGCGCAGGAACCGTAGTTTGTGTTGGTCAGTCGTGCGAATCCGTCAAACGGGTTTAATTTCTCACGGCTGGATTTCCGTGCCGTAATGGCTGTGAATTCCCCGCGCCCAATCGCTATCGGACATATCTGGCCAATTGTCTTTATCGAAGCCGGGTGCATTCTTAAGTCGATCCTTATCGATGTTCAACACCGCGAGTCCATTGAAGATATTTAGGGACAAAGCCTCCCACGGAATAGCGAAATGTTTGTCTCCCATCCCAAGGAATCCTCCGAAAGACAGGATTGCGTAGGTGATCTTATCGTTCCGCACATCGATGACCAGGTCTTCGATTTTTCCCAGATCTTGGTCCGAGGTGTTTACAACTTTCATACCGAGGATCGATCTTCCGACTACTACCGTGTAAGAACTTTTTGCTGTCTTGCTTCCCGCTGCCATTTGCTGCCCTCCTTTGATCCCGCACGCTGCGCTCTCCACTTTATCAGCAGCATTCGGATAATCCATAAAGCGAAGACCGTAGCTGCTATTAAAACGGACCGTATTCAAAATTGATGAGTTTGCCAAGAGAATCGCACCCATGCGCATCTAATATCGTGACGGTTATTGCCGCCGTACTTGAAAAACTATGAGTCTGCCAATTAAGCTAGATTATCCACCGATGGAAGCAAAGCCGGCTGCGGAGCTGCCCAAGGGTCCCGACTGGCACTTCGAGCCCAAATGGGATGGTTTCCGTTGTCTGGCGTTCCGCGATGGCTCCAAAAGCGCTCTGCAGTCCAAATCACAGAAATCCTTGTCGCGCTATTTCCCTGAGCTACTTCAGGCCCTCAAAACTCTGAAGGCGAAATCATTCGTGCTTGATGGCGAACTTGTGATTCCTGTGGACGGCAATTTATCTTTCGACGATTTGCTCATGCGCATCCATCCTGCGGCAAGCCGCGTACAAAAATTAAGCCAGGAGATGCCGTGCGTATTTATCGTTTTTGATTTTTTAGTCGATGAAAAAGGCAGGGACCTGACAATTCTTCCGCTTCGAGAACGACGTGCAAGGCTCGAAAAATTCATGGCAAAGTTCCGCGCCGTAAACGGATTGCTGCAGCTTTCGCCAATTACTCGGGATCTAAAGAAAGCCAGAAAATGGTTTCATGCCGGCGTCGGCCTTGATGGCATCGTCGCAAAGCGCACGGATCTGCCATACCAATCCGGTAACCGCATGGGCATGCAAAAAATTAAGAAACAGCGCACCGCGGATTGTGTGGTTGGCGGCTTCCGCTATCTGGAAAATAAGAAACTCATTGGTTCGCTACTACTCGGCCTTCATAACCCTGAAGGATTGCTGGACCATGTCGGTTTTACTTCTGCTATCCGCGACGAAGATCGACCGGCATTGA
>JAYVXT010000189.1:0-7672 GCA_043785065.1 Bryobacterales bacterium
CCCTACTGCACACTGGAATATGCGATTGCTGGAACGGAATTTATTTGTGGGTCTAAGGCTTCGCCGGTTGCTCGCGGTTTTCATGCTTCTTGCGGGCACTAACATCTTGACGGCACAGAGCTGCGCGGAAACGGCTCGTAATTGGCGAAGGGCTACGGCCAAAACCGCTCTCGCGGCTTGTGTGGCGCAGAATCTGGCGCCGGCGCAACTAGCCATGGCGCAGGCTTCGCTTGATTCCAATCAGTTTGAACAGGCCGCAAAATTGGCGCGGTCAGTGGGGGCAAAGCTGACTGGGGTGAAGGACGTTGCGGCGTGGATTGAAGCTTCGGCTCAATTTGGGTTGAAGGATTATGCGTCAACTTTGGCGGCGCTTCCGCCGGTGTGGGCCACTCGTTACCCAACCCCACTTTATGGCAAAGCAGCCATGCTTGGGGCTAAGGCGGCCAAAGAAATTGGCGACCCCGCGAAGGGCATTCAGCTGTTGAAGCAGCATTCGGCGGAACTGCCGCAGCCACAGGGCGACTTCCTGTTTGGCGAATTAGAAGAAGATTCGGGCGAGTTGGCGGGTGCGGTTACGGCGTTCCAAAAAGTCTACTTCTATTACCCAACTTCGGCGGAAGCGGCGAAAGCTGCCGCGAGGCTTGCCGCTATTCAGACCTCAATGGGCGCGAAATATCCGGTTGCGGGTTCAGCCACTTGGCTGGAGCGCATCGGACGGTTGCTGCCTAGCCGGCCAGGTGCGGCGAGGGAAGATATTACCGCCATGTCCGGGGCTTGGAGCGGACAAGACAAGGAGTTGGCTACCGTGCGCAAAGGCGCGGCCGACTATTTTGCCGGGGCGCGAGAGAAGGCTTATGGGTACTTGCAAGCGTTGCACGTGGTGAGCCCTCCGGCGGACGCGGAGCGGTTGTACTACATGTTTGCCGCGGCCAAGAGGCTGAATCGGGAAACGGATATGCAGTTCGTTTTGAAGGAACTCGCTGTTCGGCATGCAACATCTAACTGGCGGCTGAATGCACTTACCGATGCGGGCTACTATTACTTAACCGAGAATCGTTATGCCGAGTATGAACCAATTTATGGGGCATGCGCCGAATCATTTCCGAAAGATTCTAAAGGGCCGTTTTGCCATTGGAAGCTGACTTGGAGCAAGTATTTGCGGCATCGTCCGGAGGCTACAGGGCTGCTTCGCGCGCACCTTGAAATGTTTCCGCAATCAGAGAAGGCTAACTCCGCACTTTACTTTTTGGGGCGCGATGCGGAACGGCAATCGACGCCGGATGTGGCGCGCGCCTATTATCAAGCGGCTGTGGATCAATTTCCGAATACGTACTATGCACTGGAAAGCCGGCGCCGTTTAAACGACGCCACAATTGGGCAGACGGCCGCTAACGCATCCATTGCGAATTGGGCGGCGCATCTTGCGTTTCCGGATCGTAAGTCGGCGGTTATGTATACGATTTCGCAAGCGGCGCAATGGTCCATTGACCGGTCGAAAACTTTGGAATCGTCGGGGCTGGCGGAATATTCGGAGAATGAGCTTCGGGCGATTATCCGGCGGGAAGGGCAGAATGTTACGCTGGCGACTTACTTGGCGGAACTGATGCAGCGGCAAGGGCAAATTGACAGAGGGATTCGTCATATAAAGGGATCGGTGCCCAGCTATCTCTATTTGCCGATGATTGAAACGGGCGAAAAATTCTGGCGGCTGGCTTTCCCCATGCCGTATAGTCAAACGCTGATCAAGTTTAGTGAACAACGTTCCATTGATCCGTTTCTGATGGCGGGGCTGATCCGGCAGGAATCGGAATTTAATCCTGTTGTGGTGAGCCATGCCAATGCGTATGGCCTAACCCAAGTAATGCCCGCCACTGGACGCGAGTTGGCGCAGCGGCTAGGCATTCCGCGATTCACCACGGCGATGCTGACGAGGCCGGAGATCAACCTAAATATGGGCACCTACTACGTACGCATGATGCTGGATTCACTGGACAACAGCATTGTGGAAACGTTAGCCGCTTATAATGCCGGCCGGACGCGCGTGATCAAGTGGCGCACTTTCGGACCCTTTCGCGAGCCTTCGGAATTTATTGAAACGATCCCTTTTGACGAAACGCGAGATTACGTTCAAAGTGTAATTCGCAACGGGGAAACGTATCGGCAGTTATACTCGAAAGAACGCGAAATGCTGCTGGCGCAGAGCGATCCGGTGTCAGCCGTTTTGCCGCCGGAAGCGCCGGCAGCAACTAAACCAGCCGCCAAGAAAGCTACGAATGCTAAGAGAAAAGTTCAGAAGCGATAGAACCTCCCAGTTCACTGAAAGTGTAATCCGCGAAATGACGCGGCTTGCGGTTCCCTCCGGGGCGGTCAATTTGGCCCAAGGCTTTCCGGATTTCCCTGCCCCGGATTTCATCAAGCAGGCAGCGATTGCAGCCATTTCGGCTGAACATAATCAGTACCCGATCACTTGGGGCATTAAGCCGCTGCGCGAAGCCATCGCTGGAAAATACCAGCGTCACTATGGCCTAACTTTGGACCCGGAGCGGGAAATCACGGTTGTGTGCGGGTCGACCGAAGGAATGGTTGCGACATTGCTAGGCACGATGAACGAAGGCGACGAGGTGATCACCTTTGAACCTTACTACGAGAACTATCATCCCGATTTGCAACTATGCGGAGCGACGCGGCGGCTGATTACGCTGCATGCGCCCGATTGGACGTTTGACCGCGACGAGATGCGACGCGCGTTCAACAAGCGGACCAAGGCGGTGATCATCAATACGCCGAACAATCCCACGGGACGGGTATTTTCACTTGGTGATTTGGAATTTATCGCGCAACTGTGCCAGGAATATGACGCCCTGTGCATCACCGACGAAATTTACGAGCATATTGTTTACGAAGGCTCCGTACATGTTCCGGTGATGACTATACCGGGGATGAGAGAGCGGGCGGTGATCGTCAATAGCATGAGCAAAACCTACTCAGTGACGGGATGGCGCGTGGGTTGGGTGATTGCGGCTCCGGACCTGACGGACACGATCCGCAAGGTGCATGACTTCTTGACCGTGGGCGCGGCGACGCCGCTTCAATACGCCGGAGTGCCGGCGATGAACCAGCCGGACGAATTCTATGCGGACCTTGCGGAGCATTACAGCAGCCGGCGGGACAAGTTGATGGGGCTGCTGACGGCGGCAGGATTCCGTTGCTTCAAGCCTTACGGGGCTTACTACATCATGACGGACATTTCCGGATTCGGCTTCACGGACGACACCGCGTTTGTGCGCAATTTGATCCACAACATTGGTGTGGCGGCGGTGCCCGGGTCCAGCTTTTTCTCCGGCAACGGAAACGGGAATCAGATGGTTCGTTTCTGCTTTTGCAAGAAATATGAGACGCTGGAAGAAGCGGGCCATCGCTTGCTAAAACTGTCAGAATGAAGCCAGGATTCCTAGTTGAAGAACGCACCATTGAAGCCGGTGGAGAAGGTGCTCCGCTGCCGGTGAAGACCAGCCATTTGTTGCAATTGACGCTGGGAATCACGAAGGCTACCGAGCAATCGAGTCTTGATGTTGTCATTCATTCATCGGCTGATGGCAAGGAGTGGAGCGCGAAACCTGTCGCCGAGTTCCCGCAAAAGTTCTACAAGGGAGTGTTTGCGATTTTGCTGGATCTAAGTACGGCTCCCGAGGCGGCGTTTCTTCAAGCGCGATGGAAAATTAATCGATGGGGGCGAGGTCCGCTACAAGCGAAATTTGGCGTCTACGTTTTCGTGGACGAGTTGCGAACCTAAACGATGGCCCAGCTTTTCCAAGTCTGGCAGCCAGACGCCGAGCTTGCACGGAAATCGCAACTGGCCCATTTGATGCGGCTCACGAGTTCGCACGATTTTGCGGCATTGCATCGCCGATCGATAGAAGATCCGAAGGGGTTGATAGAGCAGATTCTGGCATTCCTTAGAATTAAGTTTCAGACGCCGTTGGCACAGGCGCGTGTGACGTCGATTGGGCTGAACGATTCCGGTTGGCTTACAGGCGGAACGCTGAACGCCGCGCGGCTGATTACGGAAAATGCACCGTCATCGCAAATTGCGCTGACTTGGGAGAATGCGCGAGGAGAATCGAGGTCGTGGAGCTACCGGGCGTTTGCGGCGGTAGGGCGCAGAGCGGCGGGGCTAATGGCGGGCGTTGCGGAGCCTGTTGAAATTCCTCAATTGTTGACGCTGGAGACGGTGGCTTTATTGGTAGGCGCGGCGCGAGTGGGTAGGCGGGCGACGCAATCGGAAGCGGCAAGTTTTGCGGCGCTGGATTCAGCGGAATTGCAGCCAAATATGGAGCCGCCGGTAGCTTTGCCGCCGGATGCGCCTCTGCTGGATGCGCGGACGCATGGGGCGTTTATTATCAAGGCTGCCATTGACTTGGCTTTTTGCGCGAATGTGTCTCGCGCCACGCGGTTGGCTTGGTATGGCAACGACCCTTGGATGCTGCTTGGGGCACTGGCTTTGGGGGCGACTGTGGTGCTGTTTGATCCGGCGGATTTAGCGGACCCGGAAAGGGTTTGGTCGTTGTGCGCGCATCAGAATATCGAGGTGTTGGGACTGACGCCGGAGCTAGCCTGCAATTTACCGGAGAAGCCTGGGGACAGGCACACTCTAGAGCGGCTGCAAACTGTTGTGATCGATGGCGTGATAGAGGCTGGGAGTTACGAGAAGTTGCGCAAGGTGAACGCCGGGCATATGGCTGTGCTGCAGTATGATCGCGGGGTGTGCGCCGATAATTTGTTGTGTCCAGTGGAACCTGGGCGGATTGGGAGTGGGTGTTTGTTTGCTATTTGAGTGGAGCGCCCCTGCAATCCGCCTATTGCCATAGGGGGCTAGTCGAAATGCAGTGAGCGGCGGGCTCAAGGCCACAACTACTCTAGAAGCCGTGGCTTGGGCGGTAGCCTGGGCGGTAACGAAGACGATACTTTTTGGCGGCGTCGCCCACTACTTCGACTGTGATCTTGCGGAATCCTTCATTGGGATTTGCTTGCGGATAGTAAGTGACCGCATAGGAATTGCCGAGATCCTCGCGGATGTTTTCAAACGCTTCCACTTGCTTTTGCCAACTACGGGCGAAATATGTTTTACCGCCGGTTTTGCTGGATAGGCGGCGGAAGACGCCGCTTGAAATCGGGTCCTTCGAGGCTTCGCTGGTGGAGATTACATAAATGGGAATACCTTCGTCCTCGGCCACTGCGCGCACATCGTCGGGGGCGACCATGCTGGCATTATCCGGTCCATTGGAGAACACGATGACAACTTTGCGGCCTGGCACTTTGGCGGCGTCGCGCAAAGTCAACAGTAAGCTGTTATAGAGCGCGGCGTCATCACCCGCCACGGCTTTGCGCAACCCGAAGATGGCGCCATTACGGTCGCGGGAAAGATCGGCGGCGCGGTTCAGATTACGGCTGAAGGTATAGACGGCGACGGAATCGGCGCGGTCCAATCCGCGAACGAAATCGGCGATTGCGTCTGAGGCGTAAACGAAGCCACGATACATATAGTTGGAAGTATCGAAGAGAACGAAAACGTTAGTGCCGACAAAGGCGTCGGCCTTGGTGTCGGGGCCGGCTGTTGCTACTTCCGGCTGGCCCGCCATGGGTTTCAATGTACCGTCTTCCATCACCTGCATGGCGGGTTTACCACCTTCGGCGAATGTGTTCAACTTCTGCGGAATGGAATCCTCAAAAATTCGAAAATCCTTGGGCTTCAAACCGTTCACATAACGGCCCTTGGAATCCTGCACGGTGAAGCCAAGCACCACCATATCCACTTTGACGCGGAATACCGGGCGGCTGGCGTCTTGCGCCAGAACCAATAAACCGCCAATCAACAAAGTTCCCACAAGGGCGGGTATCCATACTTTGCGAGCCAGTCTCACTCATTCCTCCTCAACCGCTTCTCAACGAGTCAAAATACCAGTCCAGTTTAATTGCCTGCTCCGCCGGCTGCAACTGTTTTGCTTTTCCGCCGGACATCGTTGCCAACCAGGCGAAGACTTCTCAACAACGCGGGCCAATCTTCCAAGTGGGTCGCGAAGATTTTTTCCACGGTTAATTTAGTCCACTCAGGAATGGCCGTGTTCAATTGTGACGGGCGCATATATAGTTCATCGGCAAGAGATGCATAGTAGAGCAAATTGGATTCCCAACTTTCGGCAAGAATGCGGCTGGAGTAACCCATCAAAGTAGGAAACGTTCGCAATTCCAGCAATTCCGGCCGGTAGCTGTTGGTAAGCGTCGGTTTGGGAGTTCCGAAAGCGCGCGACAACAGTTGCGGACTTACCGATGCCGGATCTTCCTTTTCGATGCGCCGAAGTTCATCGGGAATGGTTCCGGTGTACGAGGCGTTGCGTGCCGTATAGATTCGCGACAAGGAATAGCTTTCCGCTGGGGTAACGTTTTCCCTGGCTTCGGCCAAGCGCCCTTCGCTCAACAATGCCGAAACCTTGCGGGCGCGAGCGGGCGCGGCGTAACCGATCAAAATGGAACCCACCTGTTTGCGGACTTCTTCATTCATGGCTGCTTCGGCCAGAATGGAATCCGCATTGTGAAGATGCAACGCCGCGAAATGCATTTGCACAGGCGACACGTTCCACCAGCGGGGAATCTTTGAAGATTGAATCATCTGCGGAACCAGGTCGCCCCAAATCAGAGCCTGTTCGCGGGAGGGGATAAGGAAGTTCTGTTCCGCTTCAGCAATGGCGTATGGCAAGCCGGCAAGCGAACCGACCAGACGGCCGCCGGCGCTGGCGGGCCAACCGGTCCCTACCACTTCCGTGGTCTTCCAAGTGGCGGCTGAACCTTGCATGCCTATGAAGTCGTGACTGCGGACGAACAGGGGGTTGGTAAAAATAATCTGGCCGCCGGGGGGCGCATAGTGGGCGTATACTAAGCCGACCATGGAATCGCGGAGGATAGGAAGCAGGCTTCCACGGACATCGCCGAGTTTGCCGGGATCGGCGCCAGCCTTTTCCGCTGCTGATTTAAAATTTGTCTTGCGCTGATTTTCGATATGCCGTTCGGTCCAATAGCCGAACAGAAGTGCATTCTTTTCCACGCCACTTAAGGCGGCGCGAGGAAGTTGGACTTCCGCGAGGCGTGAGCTAACGCGGGTCACAATCGCAGGATCTAACTTTGCGCCTTTGCCCACGGCATCCAAATGGTCAGCCATGGCGAGGAGGTGATCGATGGAGACCAATTTCTGCGCTTCGAAGATTCGAATTGCCTGCTGTTGCATGGCCGTTTGGGTTTCCGTATCGGAGGATTTGGCGGCGCCGGTGAGCAAATCCACTAAGCGGTCTTCCAGATTGCCGGAGCCGTCGGTTTGTTTTAGGAGAACGCGCAAACCACCAGAGGCGGCTTCAAATACTTCCTTTTGGCTTTTGGCTTTGAGATAGGGATCCAACAGAGTTTTTAACGCGGCATCGGCCTTGTCTTCCGGGATGGTATTCTGGCGAACCAGAATCTGCCACATGGCGGCGAGCGACTGCATGGTTCCAGCGGCATCGGCGCGGAGGCCTTGATCCCTAATGGAGTTAATGGCCTGAATGGCATCGAGGAATTGATTGACGGTTGCATCCTGAAGGGCTCCCGTTTCATTGATGACAGCGTATTGTGGGCTGAGTGCTCT
>JAYVXT010000190.1:0-7667 GCA_043785065.1 Bryobacterales bacterium
ACAGATTCGAGTGCGGCGACTTTTGCTATGCCAGACCTCGGCGGCGGGGTAAGCCCGGTTTCTGCCAACCGATCTAATGTACGAAGGCGTTTCAGGCCAGTGAGGAGGAGGTGCGGATCAAGCTGTGTTTTTAACTCAAAGGGTAAGAACAGTCCGCGACGTAATAAGTAGGCACCCGGATAGCTGCCTCCGAATTCCAATAGACCAAGGCGTTTGGGGGCAGTTCCCCCGAGGCCAAGGGCGATGCCAAAGTTTCGTGACAAAATGCCCATTCCTGGCACCGCTGCGAAGAGTCTTAGTCTCTTCACCCAAAGCGGTATTTGTCTAAAACTTGGGTATCCTGCTAACAATTCGTCGCCACCAAGGCCGGACAACACAACCTTCAAGCCAACTTCGCGTGCAGCCTTCGAAGCGAACCACGTATTTACTCCGTCAATCGAGGGCTGATCCATTGCATGCAGAAACAATGGTAGGTCGGCTCTAAATTCTTGCGGGGTGACTCGGCGCACGACGTGTTCGGCACCATATCGACGCGCAAGCTCCGAGGCCAGGGGGCTTTCGTCTTCTGAAGTCCCTTTGAATTCTTCAAATGCTATCGTCACAGCTTTGAGTTTCTTCTGTCCTGTATCTCTCATCAAGCCTAAAAGGGCGCCAGAATCAACGCCAGCAGAGAGAAAGACTCCGACTTCTACATCAGCCATCAAGTGGGCCCGGAGACTTTCGCGGACTCCATCTTGAAGGATATGCCGGATTTCCGGCGAGGTCAATTTAGAAGACTCCCCGGCGGCCAAGATCCCCGGAATAGACACGAACTGTTTTGGAGGACGTGGACCGGCACAGTCTATCCACTGGGTAGTTCCCGCAGGTAGGGAGCGAATTTCCCTGTAGAGAGTGAAAGGCTCCGGAACACTCCCCCACAGGTGAAAACCGACGATGCCCGCCGGCTCAGGGTCCCTAGAAACCTTGCCGCCAGCCAGCAACGCTTTTACTTGGCTAGCAAAGCGAAAAGTCCAACCATCATTCGCGGTGTAGAGTGGTTTGATCCCGTAGGCATCACGTGCTATTAAAAGCCCTCGTTTGTTCGCGTCCCAAATGGCGAATGCGAACATGCCTCGGAGCTGGTGCACCATGTCCCTTCCTGCAATCGAGTACAAATGCAGAAGGATTTCCGTGTCGCAATTTGTTCGAAAAGGGATACCCTGCGCTTCAAGGCGGCGCCTAAGCTCGGCATAGTTGTATATCTCTCCATTAAATGTAAGCGCGAGTTTTCTATCCTCGCTAAACATCGGTTGAGATCCTGCGTCGGTAAGGTCAACTATTGAGAGTCGGCGATGACCAAATCCTACACGGCTGTCGTCCGCAATCCAGCTGCCTTTGCCATCTGGACCGCGTGCTTCCATGTGATCGCGAGTCTGTAGAAGTTCTCGGCTATCGAGCGTACTAGCCGCGTGGTGATATGCGAAGATGCCGTTGATACCGCACATATTGTTAACGAGGCACTTAAATGGAATGGCCCAAGAAGTTCCGGACCGGGGCCATTTCGACGCGCCTTCGGCATTCTGCTAGATCGCGAATGAGCAATGTATTAGAGGGAGGCAATGCCCTGCTCCCTTTACCAATGATCGTGAGCTTACGGGAGAAGGGGTCGTTAATGTGCCTCTTCAAAGCCATGGCATTTCAGACATTCTCGTACACTGGCGTCGACCGTTTCCAGTTGTAAGGCGAGCAGAGAAGGGCGGCGCAGCGTTTCTTGCGCTCCCTGAATTACCTCAGCTTCGTAGCCTTCGACATCCATTTTGATTAGAACGGGAGCTAGGTTTTTAAGCATCGAGTCCAGAGATTGCAGGGCGACTTCCTGCGTACAGGAATCCGAACTGGTTGCCGCCCGGTTCATCGTGTCTTTGTCAACCGTAAACAGAATCCGTCCTTCTCTAGCACCCAAGGCTACTTGACGCACGTCGACCCGTTCTTGAAGATTATTCGCCTCAATGTTTCGGGACAGTGCCTGAATACTGGCGGGATCCGGTTCAATGGCCAATGTGTGTGCACGGCAAACAGCCGATGATAGAATGGTGTAGCTTCCGATATTGGCTCCCGCGTCCACAAACAACTCGTTTGGGTGCAAGAAATGGAGGAGGAACGCCATTTCGGTAAACTCATGGAGCCCACAGTATATGTTGCCGGTGGCTCCGGTCATTCCGTTTCGGGCTATTAGTTTTGAGCCATCCACCCAGCTGAATTCGACCTCGTTGGTTAGTCGGCTCTCCATCTGCCAGCGACCGTAACGCCACAGGGCGCTTAGGGGGCGTTTTGAGCTTAGGGGGTGAGTTAGGATGAATCGGAGAGTTGAAAACATGAATCGCCGTCCCCGGGTTTAATTAAGCATTTAATTCGATCAGACGAGGGCCGTACGAAATCTTTGGATCATGTCACCAGTATCTCGCACACGCGGTCGACGCCTTGGCCCACGTTATAATTCGCTGCAAACGCGCTGCGGGCGTTGCTGCCGGCTTCCTGGATCCGGTTATAATTCCCGCCCAGCACTTCGAAAACTCCCACCAAGCCTGCAACATCGCCGCACTCGACGTGCCAGCCGCACTGGAACCGGTCAATGATCCGCGCCGTCGTCGATGCCGCGGGGCCTACGAACAGGATCGGCCGGCCGGCGGCCATGATCCCGTAGGTCTTGCTCGGCACCACGCACCCCAGCGCCTCCGTCTTCTGCGTCACCAGGCCGATGTCCGATGCGCCCAGGCGGCTGGTCAGGTCGTCGCGCTCGCAATGGGGCTCGAAGGTTACCGGCAACGACTGCTCCAGACAGAACTGCTTCAACTCCTCATACTGCCGACCGCCGCCGGCGAAGGTGAACTTCAGTCGCGGATTGCTGCGCAACTGCAGGATCGCTTCCTGAATTGTCCCGACGTCATGCACCAGGCCCAGGTTGCCGGAGTAGAGAATTTTCAGATTGCCGTCGGCTTGGAACGGCGTCTGGCGGATGACCGAGCCGTCGGCCCAGAGCTCCGCGATCAGCACTCGGGATTCGTGCACACGACCGCGCATCCGTTCGGCCATGCACTCTCCCAGGGTGATGACGCCGTCGGCGCGCTTGCGTGCCTGGTCGATCAGCCATCCTACAGCGGTGGCTAGGCGACGGCCGCGCCCGAGGTACTCGAGTTCGAGCACTAGGTCCATATAAACGTCCATTTCCCAGATGAAATGCTTTGCGCCGCGTGCCCAGGCGACGAACCCGCCGACGACGGCGAGGCCGGGGGGAGTGGTCATGCTGAGGATGAGGTCGGGCTTTTTTCCGAAAAGGCCGAACCCGGCGGCGGGGATGATGTAAGACAAGTAAGACAACAGCCGCTGGAGTTTGCCGCGGCCAAATTTCGCGCTGGGGAGACGGGTTACGTTAACCCCGGGAGCTTCGGTTGATCCCGCCGTGCCGTAACTGCTGCCGCCGCATATTACACGGACCGAGTGGCCACGGTTTACTAATTCCCGGGCTAAATCGGTTAGCATTTGGCTGGTGGCGGCGGAATCGGGGGCGAAAAACTGATTGAGCAGCAGGATCGTCACGGACGTCTTTGAGGAGGCTTGGGGGGAAGGGGGGAAGCGTGGAGACATGCTCCGCCATTGTTGCCCCATCTAGTGCTTACACTAGTTGCGCGCCTTCAACAGTTTGAAAGATCAATCGTAACCCGGGGTCTTGCTCATGTCAAGCCATTTGTCTGACGACGGGGCAGTCATTTGTTTATCCAGATAGATTAATACAATAGGGTTAGTCTATTAATCTCTGTTTTCACTAAATGACCGTCCATTAAGCAGCAACGACCGCAGAGCTGGGCTTGCTCGATTAGTTCAATGCCCATGATGGCGTTCTCATGGAAGAAGCGACCCAGGGTTGCTGCGGTTGGCGACTGTTGGCTCCATATTTTCGGTCATTCTAAATGCAGAGCCTTGGACAACTAATTGTGCTAATGAGTAATGACTAGTATCTCCCATATGGATGAAATCGCAATTGGCGCTATCGCATGAATGAAGGGCCATTCTTCTTCCGGTCCGGACATTCCGCTCCCCAGCCACAGCCATCGGTAGCCAATCTTTCTCGGCCACACCAGCGTCAAGACCACGGAAAAATATTACGCCCCATGGATTCGCGCCCGGCAAAGACTTCCGGACGAAGCTGTAGCAACGCTCGATTTTGTTGAGAACGGCGCCAAGAAATGAAGCCTCAACCTCGTAAAGTGATGAGAGTCGGAATGGCATCAGCTTGGATGTTTCCAAAAGGGGGCATGGGACTTAGAAAGCCCCAATATCCGGGCACTCGCCTCCCTCAAACTCTTAACGTTCCATGCCGCTTCTTGCGACGTCCATGTGGCAGCCTGAAAAGCCCACGAAACGCCAAAAATGACACAAATTTCGACTCAAACGGCACTGTTAGGCTTCACGTTACTGAAAATAAACACTTTTAATTGGCGGAAGCTAGTGGGAGTCGAACCCACCGCGACACAAAGTGACGCACGCTGGTTTTGAAGACCAGGCCTGACGCCGGCCAAGAATAGCTTCCATCATGGATTCTAGCAAGGTTGACCCCATTCACCGGGAAGAAGTTGTAGCCGGTTTCGAGGCCCCCGATGGGAAATCATTGTAATGCAGGATTGAATTGAAAAGCATTCCGAATTCCCCGTGATTTTGCCACCGGTAACAGGGATTTGTCGCAAATAGAAGCACTCGGCCCATCCCGACAGGCACGTCGATGATTGCCGGACGGCGGTTGATCTCGGTGGCCCCTTTCATCAGTCCGCTAAGTACGGATTTGTCACCACCCGGGAATCGCATTAACACTTGCCGGTCACGATCAGATTCGGGCACGTTTAGCAGTGGCCCGTTGGCGTAACGCACCGGGATCGTCTTCTTATCGTAACCATAGAAAATTGGATGCGCCGGTTGCAATACCTCCGCTTCCACAATCGGGCCCGGCGCGTAGAATGCCGGTGATGTGCGGCTGGCATCTACCGTAGTAGTCAGGCCGAATTCGGTGGGGAAAAAGCTTGCCGTACCAAGTGTGATTAACAGCCCTCCAGCTTTCAGAAACTTTTCAAACTCGACTACTCCTTCTAAGCCCATACCTCCCGTAATGTCGTCCGATTCCCCGTACATACCCATCGTCTTGAACTTCGCGGATTTGTTGTAGGCCAATGGTTTTCCTTTCGATGGAATATCGAAGACGATTCGTTTGCCACTGCCTCCTTGGTTGGGCATCAGGATCACGTCATAGGCTCCACGTAGGTTTCCTTGTTTGATTCGCTCTTTGTAGATCAGATCGTAAGGCACGGCAAATTGATCGAGAGCATGGCGAACCCATCCGACTTCTTGCGTGCTGCCCCAGCTACTGTACATGGCCAGCCGCGGAAGATCCACATCGTGCATTGCCACCGCCGGCATTTCCGTGAGCGAGGCTGCGGTTAGTCCCAAGTCTTTCACTGCAATCTTTAGCCGATCAAAAATATCGCCTCCATTCTGGTTGGCGGCCAGGATAAATGTTCCCGCCGGGAAATCTGCGCCGGCGGATTTGAAGGCTGCTTCGGCGGTGGAGAATTTCAAGTCTTTCAGCTTGTAGCGCAGGGTTACCAGATTATTGGAACCGTTATGGGAGACCGCGTAAACCTTGCCGCCCGACGAGCCGCTCATCACTCCGGCAACCTCGGCTCTTCCGATGGATTCCATAGTCACATCGAGGATTGTTTTATCAGCGATTTCTTTCACCTCAGCCGCCATCATTAGGCCCATTGTCCAACCAGTGTCGTCATAGGTGCGCAGGTTCGAGTCGGGGAAGTTCTGTTTTTCCAGCAGGATCTTGGCAAGCCTGCCATACGGCTGATCGCATTTGATTAGATAAGAACCCGTAGGGAAGGTTCCCTCCTTCACCTTCACTTCGGAAATGGCGCGGCCTACTTCGATTCCTTGCATGCGCAGCAAATTCACTAGCGCGGCGACTCGGGTCATGTCCCGCTGACCGGTAGGAATTACGAAGCCGTAGGGGGCCTCGTTCTTACCGGCATCAATGGAATTGCGGCTCTTGCGATAGAAATTCTCGAGGACGATTTTGGGAAACTCCGATGTCAGTTGAAGGGCGCAGAGCGCGCCGGTTTGCATGTAGTTCGTGTTATTGCGCATGGACCAAACCACCTCTTTATAAGGTGGCATGGGGCGGTACCATTCGCGCGAGGTTTGCCCGGCGCCTTCGGGAGGCGCCACTTTACGCTTCATCGTATTCGCTCCGCCGTTCCCGAAAGTTTCGTACATGCGCAGCATTCCGTTATGATTGGAAGCCATGAAGCCGAGGTAGCCTGGGGACCACATATCGACGAAGCCGTGCGTCCAAACCCCCGGCATTCCGTATTTGATCATTTGAGTCATCTCGAAATTGGAAAACCAAGGAAGTTCGCCATAGAGAATCGGGTCAAGCGTTGGTTGTTGCGGCGCCTGTCCGCTGAAGGTGAACAGGAAGGGGACCGATTCATGCAGGTCGTGGACGATCGGGGCGTGCCATTGCAGGTACCAATCGAGGCTGGCTTGCATCGAGAGTTGTGAATAGTTGATGTCGCGATTGTTGTCGTGATAGATGTATTTGCCCCAGTAGGGCGGGCCAGCGATGCGGTCATCTTCCGTCTTTTCTTCGATCTTGTGGCGGTAGTACCAGTCCACATAGCGATCCCGGCCGTCTGGTTCAAGCACCGGTGTGATCATCACGATCACGTTATTGCGGATGTTGTTGATGAGCGGCGTTTCCTCCACGGCCAGGCGGTAGGCAAGTTCCATCACCATTTCCGGCGGCCCTGTTTCGGCGCTATGCAATCCGGCGGTGAAGTGGTAAACGGGTTTTGCCTTGCTGATCACATCGCGAGCTTCGTCTTCGGAGATGCGGCGAGGATCAGCAAGTTGGGCCAAGTAAGCGCGGTACTGATCCAGATTGCTGATCGTTTCTTCATCGGCAATCGCTACTACGATAATGTCGCGCCCTTCGTCCGTTTTGCCTGCCGTGAAGACTTTCACTCGCGGGCTTTTGGCGGCGAGGGTGCGGAAGTATTTGTAGATGTCTTCGGTGTAGGTGAGCTTTTGAGGTTGTCCGATGTGGTAGCCGAGCACATCTGAAGGCGAGGGAACGGTCAGGGATTTTGGGAGATGGTCTACTAGGGGGCTGAGGAACTCGGCTTTGGTGGTCCACTCTTTTATGGATTTAGCGAAGTCCTCGTCTGGCTGTTGGGAGACGGCCAGTGGCGTGACGATGGCGAGGAAAAGGAGTGCGCGGCGCATTTGCGAAGACATTCATTTAGTTTACGAGGTGCGAGCGGGCGTGGTGGAGTTGAGGAAAGTTTCCGCTCCGGTGACTATTCATGACGAAGGGCTTGCAGCGGGTCGACTCTTGCGGCGCGAATGGCGGGTATTAAGCTTGCCGCAATCGTTGCGGCGGCCAAAACGAAAATTGCCAAGAGGTACACTAACGGCGTTTCCATTTACATTTGCGAAATCATCGATTCTATGAACCAGGCTAGGGTGACAGCTAATAACAGACCAAATACTAAACCGGGGATTGCGAGGCGGATTCCTTGGCGAACCACCATTTAAATCAGCCCAAAGCGGCTGGCTCCATTCGGTGAAGTCGG
>JAYVXT010000191.1:0-2294 GCA_043785065.1 Bryobacterales bacterium
CTCATCGTCGGTATTGTCGGAAATGTACTGCGGCATATCGCCGTCCAACTGTTGCAAGCCTTTGACGTAGAGATCGCTGGGACCGCCAATAGCGCCCACTCCTCCGAGCTCCGTGTATTGCTGCCACAGATCCGTCTCAATAATTTCAGCGGCTGCGAGGAAACGGAGAATTGCCGCGTCTCCCTTGGGCAGGCGTCCGCTTGCTTCTTCCGCGCCGAACGCCGCCTTACCCAAAAGGCCGGACCCGACAGTAATCGCGCCAGCTGCCACGATTCCGTTTTTGAAGAATGAACGGCGACTGGTATTCGATTTTGTTAATTTTTCGTTCTGTTTCATTGCGAATCTCCTTTATGTGCTGGCTCCGGCCGCTACTGATGGATTGACCATTTCCCGGGCAGTCCGAATTTAGCGCTTTAAACATAACTGGGCGGTTGCTACCTTTTGTCACCCTCAAGTCAAATGAATGTCTCGGTTTTGTCTTTTCGGGACGAAAGGACTTTCGATGCTGAGGCAAGAAAGTCAGCAAGAAATCCTCGGAGATTCTTAACTCAGTACCCTTTTTATCGGCGAACTTAGCGGGAGTGGGCTCGAAACGGTTGCGCGAGGAAAACCAAAAACAGGGATTAAGACGAAACGATACTTCGGCAGGAATTAAGTTTATTCAGGCCAAACCTTCTTGATTACTCGACGCCGAACGTAAATACCGTAGTCGATTCAAAGCGTCGCCCCAGTTTCAAAACTGTCGATGGAAATTGCGGATGGTTGGGCGAGTCCGGGAAATGCTGGGTTTCCAGGCAAAAGCCGGAGCGCCTCGCATACTTTCCCTTCCCCGGTATCGTGCCGTCCAGTTGGTTGCCGGTGTAAAACTGTATTCCTGGCTCGGAGGTGTACACCTCCAATACCCGGCCAGTAGTGGGCTCATGCACACGAGCAGCCAGCCGCAGCTTACTGTCAGAATTAAGATCCAAAACCCAGTTGTGGTCATAACCCTCGCCGTATTTTAACTGCGCGTCAGGGTCATTGATGCGCGCGCCGATCGGCGTGCGAGTTCGAAAATCGAATGCGGTGCCGGTAACATCACGAATTTCTCCCGTTGGAATGAGCGTCGAATCAACCGGAGTAAAGTGGGTGGCAGCCAACATTACTTCGTGTGCCAGCACGTCCATTGCGCTATTGCCAGTCAAATTGAAATAAGAGTGATTCGTTAAATTTATAACCGTGTCAGCGTCGGTCGTGGCCTCATATTGGATCTTCAATTCATTTTCGTCGTTCAAGGTATAAATGACCTGGGTGACGAGCGTTCCGGGATAGCCTTCCTCCCCCGCTGGGCTCACATATCCAAGATGCAGGGCGTCTGTTTTACCGGCGGATACGTCTCTTGCAGTCCAAACTACGCGGTCAAACCCTCCATGGCCTCCATGCAAATGATTTTCGCCGTTGTTGCACGCAAGCTGGTATGCCTTGCCATTCAGCCTGAACTGTCCGCGAGCGATGCGATTCGCAAAACGCCCAATAATTCCGCCGAAATGGCAGGTATCCCGCAACCGGCCTTGAAGGTCGTTGTAGCCCAGCGCCACGTCAGCAAATTTGCCGTTGCGATCCGGCACGTTAATAAAGGCTATTACGCCTCCATAATTGATGATCCCGATTTCTATGCCGTTCTTATTCGCGAGAGTATAAAGCTGAACTTCCGAGGAATTGGGTTTTCCGTACGCCCTTATGTTCATTTATTTTCTCGCGCGACGACAGCTTACCTCACCCTTCAGCGTGATGATAGATAGACTGTTCGGCGGAATCTTTGTAATGCAGCTGTTAACGCATTACCGGACGCGGGAACCGGACTAGTTTAAAATTTTATGCTGGCGTTAAACCGAGTCCAGGTGCGTTCGGCAGGATCAGCCGGCCTTCTCGCACAATCACGCCGCGAAATGGATCGTTGGATATAAGCAAATTGCCATCCAAGTCCGCGTAGTCAACCAATGGAGAAAGGTGTGCGGCGGCGGTTACGCTAACGGAACTGGAGACCATGCAGCCCAGCATGGTCTTCATACCCAGTGCTTTGGCGACTTCAATGGTGCGCAGCGCTTCCTGGATTCCACCACACTTATCGAGTTTAACGTTTACGCCGTCGAAGGCATCCACCAAGTGGGGGACCGCAGCCGAATTCAGGCAGGATTCATCGGCAATCAAAGGCAAATGTACCCGCTGTCGTATCCAGCGGGTTTCCTCGATCATCGCCGCGGGCATCGGTTGTTCGACAAATTCAACTCCCTGTGATTCTAGCCAGTTAATTT
>JAYVXT010000192.1:0-2292 GCA_043785065.1 Bryobacterales bacterium
TGGTCCTGGCTTCGGCGGCGCAGTAGGCAACATCTGCGTGAACGTTTATGCGTTCTCGCCCGATGAACAGCTGATCTCCTGCTGCTCTTGCTTGATCACACCGAACGGACTGGTGTCCTTGTCGGTTAACCAGGATCTGGTCAGCAACACCTTGACTGGCGTCCGTCCCGACTCTGTCGTGATCAAGCTAGTCAACACGCTAGCCAGCGCCGTCGTCGTCGGCGGCGGAGCAACTTCCTGCACCAACAGCGCTGCTTTGGCTGGCACGACGTCTTTCCCGATCATAGGTGGAATGCTTGCTTGGGGCACCACGCTTCACCGCGGCGTACCCGCTACCACCTTCGCCGTAACGGAAACGGCCTTCATCCCCGCTACCCTGGCAGGTGGATTAGCTGGATTAGTTGTTCCGTTCCCGGTCGGCTCGGAACTGGCTTCGATCACCAATCGTTGCACCAACATCATTGGCAATGGCAGCACTTTCGGCATCTGCCGTTCCTGCCGCAGCGGTGGTCTCCGCGCTGAGTAATTCATTTTTGCAGTTGACCGAAGTAGTTAATAGAGAAGGAAATACCTCCACTAAGGGCAGCTGGAAAGTGAGAGCCGGCTGCCCGTTTTTATTTATCTTAAGCTGAGCCAATAGCCTGGTACTAATAGGTTCAAAGTAGTTCCAAGTTGACTTATTATGACTCAAAGTTCAAGCCATACAGCCAATACCCAAATGGATTCAACAAATTGGTTGCTTCCTTTGGTGATTATAGTACTTGTGGCCGAATGATAGATTCTAAGTACGGAAGTAACTAAGGCCAAGCACGGGCACTTGGCAAATTTTGAGTTCACCTCGGCCTTAGAGAGTGGCTAGAGGTGCCCCTGCCGGTTGCGAAGTCCCCACTTCGCGACCGGCTTTTACTTTTCTTAGCGGGCTGAAGTCGGAAAAGATCGCTCGCTTACGCTGGCGGCTCAGTAATTGTGATACGTTACCGACGGTAGCGGAGCGGATTTTCACCACTGGCTGTTAGGGCCTGCTTCGTCCTCTTTCCTGAAGCTGTTTGAGAAGCGCCGCCATTTCCTGCACCAATTCCGGGTAGGAGGAGGCAAGATTCTTCTTCTCGCCGATGTCTTTCGACAAATCGAATAGTTCCGTTTCCAAACCCTCCGGTGGCCGGCGTCCATTCCCTTTTTTGCCATCCGCCCCGCTACGCTTGGGAATAAGCTTCCATTTTCCTTTCCGAACCGAAATCCCCGCGGCTTGCTCCAGCAAATGATCCCGGCCTTCCTTTGTATCACCCAGCAGAGCCGGCAAAAGATTAAAGCTATCGGGGGCGGCATCTTCCGGCAGTTTAACTCCGGTCAACGCGGCAAAAGAAGAAAGCAAGTCTACCTGACAGAGCAGAGCGTCCGATTCGCCTGGCTTGATTCGGCCGGGCCAGCGGGCAATGAATGGAAGGCGTGTGCCACCCTCATAGTTACTGTATTTGCCGCCCCGCAATGGCCCGCTTGGTTCGTGACCATTCAGATGCTCCACCGATCCATCGGCGTAACCGTCGTCAACCACCGCTCCGTTGTCGCTTGTAAAAAGCAAGAGAGTATTGGCGGCAAGCTTCAGTTTGTCGAGAGCCGCCATGATCTGGCCAACCGACCAATCCAGTTGTTGGATGGCATCGCACCGGACCCCGCAACCGCTTGAGCCCTGAAACTTGGCCTCGGGAACCCGCGGCACATGGATATCATGAGTCGCGAAGTAGAGATAGAAGGGTTTCTTCTGGTTCCGTCCTATGAAGTCCACGGCCTTGCTGGTCAGCGTTTTCGCGATGTCCTCATCCACCCAAAGAGCTTTTTTGCCACCGCTCATATAGCCGATTCGGCTGATGCCATGGACGATTGTCTGGTCGTGGCCGTTGG
Source organism: Bryobacterales bacterium (assembly GCA_043785065.1). Taxonomy (GTDB): domain Bacteria; phylum Acidobacteriota; class Terriglobia; order Bryobacterales; family Bryobacteraceae; genus JANXSF01. Next base: position 1,900 of record JAYVXT010000192.1, read on the forward strand.
ACAACTTCATTTTCAGAAGATCGGGCCTTTCCTTGCCGGTTGGTTCCGTCCCTATCCGGTCCTGATAGTTCACCTGAATCGGATCCTGCGGATCGAAGCCCACTACACGGTGGTTTTCAACGTAAACACAAGGCACTCGATCGCCGGTGGCGGGGATTATGAAGGAATAATCGAAGCCGGTTTCGATGGGGCCTGGTTTGATATCGACGTTCCAATCAATCTTATTCCTACCTAGACCTAAGTGCCATTTCCCTACCGCCCCAGTTGCGTATCCCGCCTGTTTAAAAATGCTTTGAATTGTGGTTCGACCGGGATCGACAATTAGGTTCGCATCCCCGGGCAAAATGTTTGTTCCCTTCTTTCGAAAAGCGTATTCACCGGTCATCATGGCGT
>JAYVXT010000193.1:0-2292 GCA_043785065.1 Bryobacterales bacterium
TTTCCTCGCGGCCTTTATCCATCCGCTCTTTGCCGAACCACCAGTTAAAGGCCGAGTCTATAGCCTCCCCTTCCAACTCTTTGGCGGTCTCTAATCCTGCTCCGACAAGCAATCCGGAACCCAGGCCACTCAGCACCCGTCCACCCAGGCTGGGGCCTCCGAGGAAATGCTTGGATGCGGCTGAAATTCCTCCGCCAAGACCTTTGAGGAGGAAGGCTATCGTTGCCATTATTCCGCCCCGCATCACCGTTCCTGTTGCTTCAGGATGAGCCTCGACAGTCCCACGCAGGGAGGTGGCGAGGTTAATTACTAAGGTATTGAATGCCGCTAACTGCGGCAGAAGAGTGTGCCCTATGGCGTCGCCCAGATCGGTTATGCGTTTCGCGGCTTGTTCCGTCTGTTGCACCGGGTTAGTGCCAAGCCGCCTTAACTGCTCAGCGAGAGGAAGACCCCCTTTGACCATCCCCCTGAACTCCGTCAGGCCGCCCGGTTCATTAAGGTGTTGGGCGATCATTCCAGCCTGGTCGCCGCGGATACCGTAAGCGTGGTACATCGCGTTACCAAACTTATAGCCTGGTATTTCCTTGGCGGCCTTCGCCCAGCTATCAAACATCTTTATGTAATCAATGCCTCCGGCCTTTCCGCGGCCGGCAGCCTCGTCGCCCAGCGAAAACAGATCGGTCGGCAGACCGGTCTTACGATCCAGAATATTGAGGTCCTCCAGTGCCTGCTTGTGCAGATTAGGGTGGGCCTTGCCGCTGAGGTGTCCCGGGTCCAGTTTCAGTGCATGTTCGAGGAGGCTATTTTCGCTTTCAATCTTGGCGCCCAATGGTCCCCCGCCCTTCAACTGACCGACTGTCGCCTGACGCAATGTCGTCGGGCCGAGGGTATTCTTGAGGCCCGCGCGCTGCAACCACGCCGAAGCTATGATTCCTTCAACGGGATCGGTGCCTAACTCCCTTGCCATCGGGACGATATAGCCCAGCGAGGTCGCTTCCGCGCCGATCGTTGTCTTCAAAAGCTGAGCTATATTTCCCAGCAGGTCCGAGTCCTTCTCTAATTTATCCGGATCGAAATCACCCATCATGTGCATAAAGCCCGGAACAGCACCCATCGTCTCGTCGATCGTGCCGATTTTGAGCCGCTTGCCGGCCTCGGCGGTCTTCAGTGCCGCCTGGGAAATCTTAAGAAACTTCGCAAGCTCCTTCGGACCATCCAGAGTCGTAGGAAGTTGTTTGGCAAGGTATACTTCTGCGCCCAAAGCCTCGCGCCTGGAAAACGATGTTCCGTCCACACCAGCCTGAGCCTGGTCACGAATATCCTGTCTCTGCTTGGCGATATCCTTAGACGAACCGGCCCTCGGGTCGATATGAAAGGAGTTGAGGATCTGGTCGATAGACTCCTCCTCCTCGGCGGCCGTTTTCATCGCTTCGTAGACGCCAAGCCCAAGTGCGCCGGGCAGCATCCATCCGGCACCGCCGCTGCTGCCTCCTTTATTAAGGTTGAGCGTTTGGCGATGGTCAAAGGACTCGTCACGCGGGGGGATAAATCCACTCCCGCCGACACCGGGCGGGCCGGCGCGTCCGCTACCGGTCCATCCCCCGAACCCCGGCGGGCCGCCCAGCCTCTGTTGCGGCTCTCCGCGTCCTCTCGGATAACCGTATAATGGGGCCTGGGAGCCAAAGGGTGGAACCCTTTCGAAATCATCCTGGCTAAGTCGAGCCATCTGGCCGGACCCGCTGCCATAGGCAGGAATGGGTAAGAGACCACTGCCAGAAGGGCCTGTGGTACCAGCGGCTCCGGGCGGAGCCGATCCAGAGAAACCTTCACGGAACGCTGTGCCGCCCATTCGCCCGGCTGCATCAACGGCGGCATTGATTTCCGCCGCTGCGGCCTTTGCTGCGTCGGCGCCGCGCGCCATTGCCCGAACAATGGCGTCTCCGGCTTCCGATGCTTTGACGCCAAGGCCGCCAAACGCTGTGCCGACAGCTTCGATCCCGGTCAGAAGGCCGGTGAACAGACCCTCTCCCTTTCCTATCGCCCCCATCTTGGTCTGGAGCGCCGTGATTTTCTCATCAAGTCCAGCAAACGCCACGCCGAGGCGCTCAAGTGTCGCGGTGGCCTCTTTCGCCTGAATCTCAAAAATAGCGCCGACGGTGTAGGATGTGATCACTGCCGCTACACTTTCGGCATCAGGAGATTGACGGCCAGTTCACCCGCCATGACTTCAATCTCCAGGGTAGCCTCTTTCAACGCCTTGGCCAGGAATGGACGCGGGGGGATTGGATACCG
>JAYVXT010000194.1:0-7648 GCA_043785065.1 Bryobacterales bacterium
GCTGCGCAATGCTCGAAGTTTACATTCTTGGTGGATGTGATTCTTTTGGGTTTATAGATTGGTTGTAACCTTTGTTCCGACACCGTTGAAAGGGAATTGGTTTCCCTGATCCAACATTAATGGTCACCAATCTAATCTCGACTCCCTTAAACTGGTCGAGCTGCTTATAAATATCTCCCGCTTGGCAAGTCGGGCACTTCACAGTCAACTGATGCGGGCCTGTCCAAAGAAGCTCGATTTTTGCACGTCCCTTTATTACAAATACAAAATAGTCTTGCTCTTTGAATGAGCTGGAAGGCCCATTCAAGCTTATGATCGTGCTGAAATTCAGACAACGAATTCGTCTTACGGGCCGCTTCACCGTTCAGCTTCCCACTTCCGGTGCGCGCGCACTAGGCCGATCTCGAAGCGGACTCCTTGGTTATCAGAAGGGTTTAGCCAAAGCATGCGACCGAGGACCGAAGCGCTTTCCTCAAACTTGCCAAGCCGCCACAGGCTGAGCCCAAATCCGTGCAAACAACGCAGGAAAGGACGGTTATCAATCAGGCCCCACGGCAACACACCATCGAATGAATCTCCAAGCGACAACTCGCCGATCCGCACGCCGGCCTCGTAGTGGCGGATTGCATCTTTCGGACGCGAATCGAAAGACAAATTTCCGAGATGAGCATGCGCGTCGAGGCAGCGCAGGTCGGCGCGGCAGAGACTCATCAACATATCGTGGGCCCCATGAAAATCGCCGGAATCCTTGAGGTCATTCGCTTCGCTGATTGGATCGTCCAGAGGCTCCTCGGGGTCTTCTCCAGGTATGACTTGCTCCATTTCAAACTGGCGTCTTGCTCCGTGCGCGATGATCGGCTTCAGCCATGGGTCAATGGGTTCGCCCCGATCGCCCCAATACTCCTCAGCGGGGTCCCAGATGCCGAACTCCTCTAAACCAAGCGGTACCAGCCGCAAGGCCTTGGCGTCAAGCCACTTCGATTCGATTATCCCGGAAATAGTAGGATTGCCACCATAGACCCATCGCTTGCCGACCTTGACGCTCGCAATCTCGCCGGGCACGATATCCAGGCGTCCAGCGCGGAGCGTAAACGTCCCATCACTTTGCAGGAACCGGCAGTGGGCCGTCTTTTGCATTACGGTTAGGACCGCGACTTCGATCTGATCGCCGCTGGGAGTCGACATGGCAGCCACTCGCTGTTGAGATGTTTCGGGTGCCCGTTTAGACGGGCTCTTGCGAGGGCGCGGACTGGCCTGCCGCGGTTCGATGCCCATCCATAGGCGATAGGCCGCGAGATATTTTTCGTGCGGGGATCCAGGAGCCATGATGAGGTCCGCAACGCCTACCACGTGCTTCGCGCCATCGGCGCGGCGGCACTTGGCTGTCAGCCCGCGGCGAGTGTTGCCATCGTAATCGATTTTTATTACCTGAACCGGTTCGCCGATCACCGTTGCTGCGCACGGGAAGGAAAGATTATCTTCCAGCGCCTGACGGAAGGCCCATAACTATTCTTCTTCGCCGTAGGCATCGACCGTGATTTCGTCGATGAGATCGTCAAGTTCCCTGTTGTTGCTTTTCTTCATTGCCGCTCGTCCTCGTTCCTTTTTCATGATGATATCTCAGCAGTTTCCTCAATAGGGTTTCATCTGGTTTCAATTTGGGTCTGGTCAGGGCGCTTGTGGGCGTGGAATTCATCAGCTTTGACGACGACCTGCCGATTCGCCGCGAGGTGAATCGTTTTCTGCGCGACCACGACGTGAGTGTGAAAGTGGTGATGCATTTCGACAATTTGCAGATGATCAAAGAAGCGGTTGTGCTGGGCAGCGGCGTAAGCATTGCTCCGGTGCGCGTGATTGAAGCGGAAGTCAATCAAGGGCGCCTGGCCGCAGTGAAGCTGCGCGAGCCGGGGCTGTACCGGCCCCTGGGGATCATTCATAGCAAGCGGAAAAAGTTCAACCGGGCGACGCAAAGTTTTCTGAATTTGTTGCAGGAGGCTCCGCAGGTGGTGAGTGAGCCGGTGCTTGTGGGATAAAGTATCTTTCGCTAAGACGAAAAGTTCATCCGCACCGCCGCCTGTATCCCAGCCACCCCTCCCGCGTCACATTCGCCATCGACTCAAATCCTACAACCCTATCCTAATGTCCGCTTTTATGCCAAACATAACCGAGGTAAGGTGTGCGTTAGTAGCGCTCACACGGATCTGTGCGGGGGGCAGTGGGTTCAACCGCTGTCCCAACCGCGAACGGCTCGCCCCCCTGGCCAGACTGTTAATGTCCTCGTAACCTCTTCAGAATCGTGGACTCATCTTCATGATAATTTCCTCATCACTTTCAAGTCGCACACCCGTCAACCCGCCCCTTATTGCGGTCGAGCAAATAGCGGCGCATCCCCGTAACCAAAGTTAAACTTGGATTCGCTGGCGACGAATCCTCCCTTCAGATACTCTTCCAGCGTCCAGCCCGCGATTGCCTGCTTCGACGGCTTTCCATCCAGGCTATCGAGCGCGGAGTAAGTCACATCGTAGACTCTGCCCTGAACCAACAAGAACTGATGAGAATGCATCCGAAGCACTTTATACAGGTCTGTGCTCACCTCCGCTGCTGGCTTAGTTTCAAAGTAATAAGGGCCGCGCGGACCAGGTTGCAGAACTATCTCTCTCGCGGAACTCTCAATGCCCAGCGCCGCCAGCAAGTAGGCGAGGTATCCGGAAGCCTGGTAGCAATTTACCGGCAAGGGTGTAGCCGCTTTCAGCGCTTCCAGATGGATAGTCCCTTTGGAATAATCGATCAGGTCGATGGGGCGCGCATCATCATAACGTAGACGGCCCGATGCATTAAGTCCAATAGTAATGGCCTTGGCCGCCGATTCGCCGGCGCTGCCTTCGGCATATCTGCTAGCCTCGTCAAGGAAATCAGTCCCTTCAAGGACCGGTGCGATAAGAGGCCGGGACTCCACCGTATAAAGATTCGTCTCAACCTTCGACCGCAGCACGTCTCCGCCCACCGTGATGCGAACCGGAAGCGTCAGCCGTCCATGCGTGATCACGTTCGGCAAGGGACCGAAGACCACTTGGTGATGCAAGACGCGGCCTTTCGAAGCAGGTACTGTTGACGGATCAAGCGAAAACGCAGGAATTTCCGAAGCGCCACTGGTGGTGCGGAGCACGGCTGGGCCCAGCGTCTCAACCATAAGTGCATTCGTATCGTCCGCGGCTGGCGCCCAGCGGACATCCAAGATGATGTTCGATCCACGCCGGTATATCGCACGCGACGGGATTGTTTCGCGCGAAGGCGCCACATAATGCTCATAAAAATCAAAGGTTAACTGGGCGGTTGCGAGTGGCGCACATAAAATCGAAGCTATGATCCATGCATTCAGCCGGGCAGGGGGATAAACCATATGCCCTTGAATGCCTGCTGAACAAGGGAGATGTAAGAAATTTCCAGGAGGATTTCATCGGCCTGGGTTCACGCCATCGAACTCACGCGGTTGAAATGCACACACCAACCGCGATATGTTAGTGGCGTGCTTCGCCCCATCTTTACCCTGATTACCGCCGCGTCTTTTGCCGCCGCCGCGCCCGCGAACCTAAGCCTCAACGGCCCCGTGAAGGTCGAAATTTTCGAGCAGCTAAAACCGGCCGACCTTCTGTCGCCGCCGGCCGATGCCAAGCCCATCGAAACCTACCAGGAACCCGCCTTCGCTTTCGTCCGCATTCCCACCAAGTTTTCAGGCAACGCGTTGCCCATGGATCGCTCGGTCCCGTTCACTTTGAAGGCCACCTATGAACGCATCATCACAGCCGGCGAATACCGCTTCCGCCTCCGCGCGCGCGGCGCCGCACGTCTTGAAATCGATGGCCAAGCGGTAGCTGAAACCAAGGCTCAAGCACCAAACATAACCGGAGACGATCCCGTGCCTCCTCCGCCCGTGCGCGAAGACTCCGCGTTGCGCCCTGCCTCTTATCCGCACCAGGATGTGCTGTATAGGGTCACACTTCCGGCTGGCACACACAAGTTCGTTCTAACCGCGGTCATCGGTGGCAAAGGCCTTTATCCAAACCCTGGCGAACTTGCCGTCAGCTTCGCGCCCATCGGAAAACTGGAGCGCCTGCTTGGCCCGGTATCTGCTCCTTACCTCACCGACGAGGAATGGTCGCGCTACGTAGCCACCGTCAACAAGCGTCACGAAGAAGCTGACGTGGTTCGCCGCCGCCTTGCCAGCGCGGAAGTAGCCGCCGAATGGAAAACGCGCCACGACAAAATCCGCGCCGAACTGCAGAAGACTACCGGACCTACCGCGCCCGCGCTGAAATCCGCACTTCCCATTCATAACGATATCGACCGTTACCTGGGCGCTCGTCTTGAAGCCGAAAAGCAACTGCCCACCGAAAGCACGAACGATCTTGAATTCTTCCGCCGCCTTACGCTTGACGCAACTGGCATCATTCCAACTCCCGCCGAGATCCGCAGCTACCTGGCCGACCCGCCAAAAACCCGCCGCACAAAAGCTATCGAGCGACTGCTCGCCTCCAGCGGCTGGGCCGATCACTGGGTCGCCTACTGGCAAGACGTGCTGGCCGAAAACCCCGGCATTCTTAAACCCGACCTTAACAACACAGGCCCATTTCGTTGGTGGATTCATCAATCCTTCGCCGACGGCATTCCGTTCGATCGCTTCGTGGCCGAATTGCTCAGCATGGAAGGCAGCGCCTACCAAGGCGGTCCCGCCGGATTCGCCCAAGCAACGTTGAACGATGCCCCGATGGCGGCAAAAGCCGAAATCGTCGCCCAGGCTTTCCTGGGCCAACGCATGGGTTGCGCCCGCTGTCACGACGCGCCCTTTCATCCCTTCAAGCAGAAGGACCTGTTCAGCCTTGCCGCCATGATGCAAGGCAAGGAAATCAAGCTGCCGAAAGCATCGACTGTGACGATGATTGAAGGCGGACGCAAACCCGCCGTCACCGTGGCGCTGAAGCCAGGCGAAGCCATCGGGCCCGCTTGGCCTTTCGCAGCCTTAGCCGATCATGCCGAAACCGGAGCGCTGCCCAACAAAGCCGCAGTGCCATCCCGCAACGAAGTGGCCGCACTGATCATCTCGCCCGATAACAAACGCTTCCCGCAAGTCATCGTCAACCGCATTTGGAAGCGCTACATGGGCCTCGGTATCGTGGAGCCGGCGGACGATTGGTCGCGCGGCAAAGCTTCGCATCCCGAACTGCTCGATTACCTCGCCCGCGAATTCGCCCTAAGCGGTTACGACGTCAAGCACGTCGCCCGCCTCATCTTCGCCTCGCACGCCTACCAGCGCAAGCCCATCGCCGACCCGTCCATTGCAACAGGCGAACAAGCCCGCCTCTTCGCCGGTCCCATCCGCCGCAACATGACCGCTGAACAGCTAGTGGATTCGCTCCATCTTGGCGCAGGCAGGCCATTTGAGTGCGAAGACATGAACCTGAACCCATCGGGCGACCGCTCCCCCAGCCAGTTCCTGAACATGGGCAAGCCCGAGCGCGCCTGGCAAATGACGGCGCTATCCAACGAGCGTGACCGCCCAGCACTTGCGCTACCCATTGCCCAATCCATCGTCGATGTGATGTCTGTCTACGGCTGGCGTCAATCGCGCCAAAACGCCGCAACGTCTCGGGATGATGCGCCTTCACCCATGCAGACTCTGATTCTTGCAAACGGCATCCTAGGCACCCGCATGATCCGCCTCACCGACGATAGCGAGCTCACGGAACTCGCCTTGTCCGCCGTGCCGCTGGAAAAAATGGTAAACGAAATGTTCCTCCGCGTTCTGTCGCGCCCGGCCAGCAAGGAAGAGGTTCGCGTGATGTCCGGGCTGCTTGGCGATCTGTATCCAAACCGCAAAGTGAAGGGCGCAAGCAAGATCGATTCGTCCACCAAGAGCGATAGCCGCGTAAGCTGGTCGAACCACTTAAGCGCCGAAGCCACCGTGATCCGCATGGAAGAAGAACGCGCGCTGCGCATGGGCGCGAAGCCCACCGCGCGGTTGGAAGCGAAGTTCCGAGAGCGTTTGGAAGATGCCCTGTGGGCCATGTTTAATTCGCCAGAATTTGTGATGGTGCCCTAATGAACCTAACTCGCCGTGACCTATTGAAATCAGCCGCCCTGACGCCAGTGCTTGCCGCCGGCGCGACCGTTGTGAAATATCCGAAGGGCAAGGCCGACGCCTGCATCCTTTTATGGCTAGGCGGAGGCGCCGCCCACATCGACACGTTCGACCCCAAACGCAAAGGCGACGGCAAAAAAGTGGCAGGGTCCTACTACAATGCCATCAACACGGCTGTGAAGGATGTGCAGGTTTGCGAACACCTGAAGCATACCGCGCCCTTACTTGATCGTTGCGCGCTACTACGCACGTTATCGCACGACATTGTCAGCGAACACGGCGCCGCGTCGAACCTGGTGCACACTGGCCGCATGCCCAGCGGGACCATTCAGTACCCGTCCATCGGCTCAATCGTCTCGAAGGAGCTTGGTTCAAAGGATAAGGCTGTGCCGTCCTACGTTGTGATGGGCTATCCCAACATCACGCGCGACCCTGGCTTCCTCGGCGCAAAGTACGGCTACATTTACCTGACTCAAACTGAAACAGGCCCCAACGGTTTTGTTCGCCCTGGCGACGTGGACAACGGTCGCCAAGATCGCCGGGAAACGCTGCTGGCGCAACTGCGCAAGGGCTTCGAGCAACGGAACCCCGAAGATCAAATGATCCGCGCGCAATCGTCCATCAGCGAGCAAGGCTTCAAGATGGCCGGACCGAAATTCATGAACGTGTTTGAGCTGGGTAAGGAATCGAAGACGCTGCGCGAATCGTATGGCGGCGAGTTCGGCCAGCGCTGTTTGTTGGCGCGGCGTCTGGTGCAGTCCGGCGTTCGCTTCGTCGAGGTTTCGTTCAACCTGAACTTCCTGAATGGTAGCGGTTGGGATACGCATAACGATGGGCAAGTGAAGCAGCACCTTCTGATCCAGGACTTGGACCAAGCCTTCGCGACTCTTTTGACGGACCTTGAAAAGACGAAGTTGCTGGACACGACGCTGGTGGTGATTGCCACCGAATTCGGCCGTCCCCCGCAGTTCGATTCCGGTGGTGGTCGTGGGCATCACTCAAAGGTGTTTAGCGGTGTGCTGGCCGGTGGTGGCCTGCGGACCGCGCAGGCGATTGGCGTGTCCGATGAGTTGGGCGTGAAGCCTGTGGATCGTTCGGTGAGCATCCCCGATTTCCACGCCACGATTCATTGTGCGCTAGGCATTGATCCGTCGAAGAATTTGTATGCGGGGGACAGGCCGGTGCCGATTACGGACAAGGGCGTGCCGGTGGCGGAGTTGTTCGGGTAGGCGTGCCTCATAACGGCTGGAGTTCGTTGGAAGAAATTGCCGATTATTGACGATTCGGCATCTCGCCGAATCTTTCTTTTGAATTTCCCACAGTTCGGAAAATACAACCGGCTACAATTACACGATCAACGACGTCCGATGAGGGGACCCTGATGTTTTGGTCATGGTCGCTTTGCCTGCCGGGAAAGGGTGGCTCAGGAAGCGTCTACTGCTTTAAAGACTCCTGTGTTCATTCCCTCAAAACCGAAGTGATCGCCAAAAGTTTAAAGCAGTGGCTTTTGAA
>JAYVXT010000195.1:0-7648 GCA_043785065.1 Bryobacterales bacterium
AGCGCTTTGGGCATGTGGAGGCGAAGCTAGCGGAGCAGGATAGGGCGCCGGAAACGTCGACCGTGGCGGAGATGGAAGAGTATTGGCAGGAGGCGAAGCGCAAGCCTTGAGCACGATTACTGTCTGTTCTATTCATGAGTTGCCTGAACTTCGAGAGGCCGTGCGTCTGCAGAAAGTGATTTGGGGTTTTGACGACATTGACCTGTTGCCGGTGCGGCTGTTTGTAGTGGCTGGTCACATCGGTGGGCAGCGTTTGGCGGCTTTTGATGGCGACAAGATGGTTGGCTTCTTGCTGTCGCTTCCAGGATTGAAAAGAGGCGGCGGAATTTACCTGCACAGCCACATGATGGGTGTGATCTCCGAATACCGCAATGCGGGCGTTGGCCGCGCGCTGAAGATGGCCCAACGTACCGATGCTTTGGAGCAAGGCGTGAAGCTTGTGGAATGGACCTTTGACCCACTGCAGATCAAGAACGCCTTTTTTAATATTGAGCGGCTTGGCGCCGTGATTTCACGCTACGTTTTGAATCAATACGGCATAACATCAAGCGCATTACAGGCGGGCTTGCCGACTGATCGCTGCATCGCCGAATGGTTTCTTGCTTCAGACCGGGTAAAGTCGATTGTCGAAGGGGCGAATGCTACACGCCCCCCTATATTGGAACGAATTGCGGTGCCGAGCGACATTGACCAAATCATGAAAGAGCAGCCAGAACGGGCACGCGACGTGCAGGCTTCCATCAGCCAGCAGTTCCTTCGGCATTTAGGCAATGGCCTGGTGGTGACGGGTTTTGAGCGAGGCGAGACAGCATCCAATTATCTGCTATCCGCTGGAAAGGTGAATAATGAAGATTGACGAAATCCGGCTGCGTCACATTAAGATGCCGCTAGTCCACTACTTTGAAACAAGCTTCGGACGCACCTATGCTCGCGATATGGTGCTGGTTGAAGTTGTATCGGAAGGCGTTTCTGGCTGGGGCGAAGTGACGGCGGGTGAAAATCCTTTTTACAACGAGGAATGGACGGCGTCGATTTGGCCGCTGTTGCGCGATTATTGCGCACCCAGAGTTTTGGGTAAGGAACTGGCTTCGGCCGAAGATGTGTATCCGGTATTAAGCCATATTCGAGGGCACTTCATGGCGCGGGGCGGGCTTGAGGCAGCTGTGTGGGATCTGCAGGCGCGCCGCAACAAGCAACCCTTATGGAAAGAGATCGGCGGTGGGGCACGCACGGAAATTCCGTGTGGCGTTTCGATTGGCATTCAGGATACGGTTGCCGAGTTGCTGAAGAAAATTGAAACGGAATTGTCGGACGGCTATCAGCGTATCAAAATGAAAATCAAGCCGGGTCGTGATGTTGAGGATTTGCGGGCGGTGCGCAAAGAGTTTCCGGGCATCAAGTTGATGGCCGATGCCAATTCCGCATACACGCTTGCCAACACTGAGCACCTTCGCAAATTAGACGAGTTCTACCTGATGATGGTGGAACAACCCCTTGCCCACGACGACATCATCGATCACGCGACGCTGCAGCGGAAGATGCAGACGCCGCTGTGTCTGGATGAATGCATCCGCTCCGCGCATCATGCGGAACAGGCGATTGAGTTGGGGGCGTGTAAAATCATCAATATCAAATTGGGACGTGTGGGTGGGTTTGCCGAAGCCAAGCGGGTGCATGATGTTTGCCAAAAGGCGAACGTGCCGGTTTGGTGCGGCGGAATGCTTGAGGCCGGGATTGGCAGGGCGCATAATGTGGCTCTAGCCAGTTTGCCGAACTTTACTTTGCCCGGCGACGTTTCCGCAAGCAAGCGCTATTGGAAACAGGACGTGATTGTACCGGCCGTTGAAACCACTCCGCGCGGGACGATTGAGCTTCGCGATGGGGCCGGGTTTGGGTACGAAATCGACCAGGAGTTTCTAAAATCAATCACCATTCGCCAGGAGATCTTGAATTGAAAGACCCTGCCAGTAGACCTTGGCGGCTTTATCTATTGCTGGTTCTGGTAATGTTTATCTGGGCTTTGAATTTCATTGCAACCAAGGTGGCGTTGAAGGAAATTCCTGGGGCGCTGCTCTCTGGTTTCCGGTTGACGCTTGCGGCTATTTTTCTGATCCCGGTTTTCCTTTGGGCGAAAAGGAAAGATGGCAAGACCTGGGATTTTGCCGATGGTTGGCGCATGGCATTGTTGGGCTCGATCGGCATCGCGGCCAATCAAGTGTTCTTCATTCTGGGGCTGTCGCGGACAACGGTTTCACATGCCGCGTTCATCTTCGGACTTGTGCCGCTTGCGGTGCTGCTGCTGGCCTCGGCAATGGGGCATGAGGCGATTCAACCTCGTAAGATCGGCGGCATTCTGTTGGCGCTATGCGGCGTAGCCACGTTGCAGTTGCGAGCCTCAACTGGCGGGCATGGCCCCTCGACTGCCGGGGATTTAATGATCATCGCATCAGCCCTTACCTTCGCTTGCTACATTGTGTTTGGCAAAGGATTGGTGGCCTCGCATGGGCCATTTATTCCGACAACCTTCGCGTTCTTTGCCGGCGCCGTTACGCTCTTGCCGATGACCATATATTTGGCAAGCGGCTTCGATTTTTCGAAAGTCAGCCTCGCGGCCTGGTTGGGCGTCTTGTATATGGCCATGTTCTCATCGGTTGTGGCGTCGTTGCTCTATTACTATGTTCTGGGAAAGCTACCGGCATCCCGAGTCTCTTCTTTTAGCTACCTGCAGCCATTGATGGCCACTACTCTGGGCGTTACGATTCTTGGAGAGCCCGTGAGCATGGCGTTAGTCGGGGGTGGGGCATTGATTCTTGGAGGAGTGTTTTTGACGGAGCGGAACTGATGGCGGAGTTTTACCAACTTCTAAAACATAACCGCAATTACCGCGTCACTTGGGCAGGGCAGGTGGTTAGCGAGATTGGCGATCACTTCAACACTATCGCCGTGTTTGGCCTTGTTTACCAGACGACGCATTCCGGATTCGCGGTGAGCGGGGTTATGCTGGCGCGGGCAATTCCTATGTTGCTGGCGGGGCCACTGGCGGGCGTGGCGCTTGACCGTTTTGACCGGAAGAAAGTAATGATCACAAGCGATTTAATTCGCTTCGTGATCGCACTGTTTTTCATTTTGGCGGCGGATGGTAAACATCCGGCGCTGATTTACGCGTTGAGCGCCATGCTGATGTTCGCCTCACCATTTTTTACAAGCGGACGTGCGGCGATCCTGCCAGTGATTGCCGAAAAGAAAGAACTGCATGCCGCTAATTCGCTGATGCAGACCACACAGTGGGCAAACACTGCGATCGGTTCTTTTCTTGGCGGACTAAGCGCGTCGCGCTTTGGCTATGAGTGGGCATTTTTTTTCAATGCCTTATCCTTCTTGTTTTCGGCCTGGTGTATTTCGCAATTGAATGCGCCGTCGGGATTTCGCGCCAAACGTTCCATGCTTGGCGAAGACCAAGTGGTAAGGCCTTGGCGAGAATATGCCGAGGGTCTGTCCTACATGAAATCCATTCCCCTCGTTTATGCTATTGCGATGGTGTACGTGGGTTGGGCAACGGGTGGCGGCGCGGCGCAGATCTTATTCACGCTATTCAGCGAACAAGTACATCATCGCGGAGCGGAAGGCATTGGGTTCCTTTGGGCGGCGGCCGGCGTGGGGCTTGTTTGCGGAGGTAGGGTAGGGCATTGGATTGGCCCAAAGCTTGATTTCCGGCAATATAAGATCGTCATTGCCTGCGCCTACATTCTGCACGGCACAACCTATATTCTATTCAGCTTGATGCCCACCTTCGGCTTGGCGCTATTCTTCATTGGCCTTTCGCGCGCCGCCGTTGCGGTCTCAAGCGTTTTGAATTTCGGCAAACTATTGCGCCTGGTGGATGATCAATATCGCGGGCGTGTTTTCGCAACGCTTGAAACGCTGACATGGTCAATGATGATGCTATCCATGTTCGGAGCCGGATGGGCTTCGGACACTTATAGTCCGCGGACGATTGGAGTGGTCAGTGGTTTGTTAAGTTCCACCACTTCGGTCTTTTGGATTTGGGCGAATATGACCGGACGTCTGCCGCAACCGGAGTCCGAACCGGGCGATGATGATATAGAGGTGCATGGGGATCCCAATGTCTGAAGCCGTCAGAACCAGCCTGCGCGGGAAGATTGTATTGGTGACAGGGGCAGCCAGGCGGATTGGGCGGGAAATTGCCTTGCGTCTTTCGGCGGAAGGGGCGCGAGTCGCTATTCACTATAACGGTTCGGAGGCCGAGGCCCGTCAAACAGCCAAGGATTGCCGGGGGGCCGAGCTATTCCAGGCCAACCTTGAAAGCATTTCGGAGATTGAAGGCATGTTCCGCCAGATCGATGATCGACTGGGGGGGCTGGACTGCCTGGTGAACAACGCCGCGCGCTTCACCAAAATCGATCCGCTTGCGGTGACGGAACAGGATTGGGACTCCATCCATAATGTCAACTTGAAGGCTACCTTCTTCTGCGCAAAGGAAGCTGCGCTCCGCATGAAGGCTCGTGGAGCGGGCCGCATTGTGAATATCAGTTCGCTGGGAGGGCTGCGGCCGTGGGCCGATCATTCTCACTATTGCGCTTCAAAGGCGGGTGTGATTATGCTGACCAAGTCGCTGGCCAAGGCCTGGGCTCCCGAAATTACAGTGAATTCCGTAGCACCCGGGGTAATTCCTTTTGGCGAGCAGAATGAACCGGAGGTCGCCCAAATGATTCGCGCCACTCCGGCCGGGAGGCCGGGAAGTGGTGCCGAGCTTGCCGATGCGGTGGTCTATTTCCTTGAATCTCCTACGTTTATCACTGGTCAAGTGCTTGCCGTGGACGGCGGGCTCAGCTTGCGTTAGCTAAGGTTGGACTTAGTTTCAAGCCTCAAGTCCCGCGCCAAAAATAGGGTCTTTACCCCATTTAGAAGTTGGCTCGTTCTGTCGAAGTAGACAGTAGGTGTCAATGGATGAGAACACAACTGCGTAGTTTTGCCGGGCTTGCGGCCCGTTGGCGGAAATTGGTGGCGGCGTCGGTTACGGTCGCCATGATGCTCCTGGCAGGGTCGGGTTTATCGGCTCAGGTCGTCGCCAACCGAGTATTCACCGAGCCTTCCGGTGCAGTATTTTACGTGGATGGAACTGCCTACACTTCGCCGCAAATCTTCTTGTGGCAGACCGGAACCAGTCATAATCTGCGCATTGTTGTGGCGCAAACAGAACCAGCGAATACAAGCCGTTATGTGGCTTCGCCCTGGGTAGACACAACCGGCGCCTTCCAATCGGCCAGCACTAACGCCACTATCACGGCAAATTCCACGATCACTGAATACAAAAGCCCGGTTGCGCGCCAATATAGAATTGACCTGTTTTTATTTAACCTCCCGCCTGAGGCGACCAATGGTTTGAGCGCGAATTGCGGAAATCCGGGAACTCAAACGCCAATTCAAGTTCAGTCGGGAATTCAATTGCCTGGCATCGCCATTATTGGTGGAACCTGTTATGCCTGGTCGCAAACAATTTGGGCAGATGCGGGTGTCAATCTTAAGTTAGAGGCATATCCTTATCCTGGTTTTGTATTTCAAGGATGGTCGGTAAACGCGAAGTCAAATGTATTTGTGAGTTCGGTGGACATAACCGGGCCAACCACGCTCTATCCTCGATTCGCACCGGGCAAACATGTCACCTTTTACACGGATCCGCCACAGCTGCAAATTCGTGTGGATGGAACGGTAGTTGGCACGGCTTTGCCTGGGACAAACGTTCTTACCTCTGCCGGTGGAGTCTTTGATTTCGGCGATGGTTTGAGCATCATACTTGGAGCCCCGACTCCGCAGCGCGATATTCAAGGCACTACGTGGGTTTTTGATTCTTTCGATATCGGCGGCGGGCAAAATTCCGTTTACAAGGTAAAAGACGTCAATGTTCCGGCAACGATTTTGGGTCGTTTTAAGAAAGGCATTAGCGTCTCGTTAGGGACTAACCCAGCGAATCTCAAGTTAAATATAGATGGCAGAGACAATTGGCCTTCGCAGGATTTCATGTGGGCCGTTGGCAGCAAGCACACAATTGCCGCTCCAGCCCTTGTGACCGATTCTCGGGGCAGGAAGTATCAATTTATAGGTTGGGCTCAGGGTGGGGATGCGTCCCAGGAACTGACTCTCCCCAACGATATTCCAGCGGCGGGAGGCATCCGCTGGACGGCGAACTATCAAATACTTCCCCGGCTTACGGTATCGATGGTCCAGTCTGGCATCCATCTGCAACTTGATGGCGTGGATTGCGTCGCGCCGTGCAGTATTGACAAGCCGTCTGGTTCCGACGTTTCGATTGCCGCCCTAGCGACTATTCCCACCGCAGATGCGAGCCGTTTGGAGTTCCAAGGTTGGAATGACGCAGTGGCTCAACCGATAAGGGTGGTTAGGCTTGCCGGCGACGACATACGCATCGGCGCTTCCTACCGCACAATGAACCGGCTGGTGGCGCTTGCCGACCCTGCTGAAGGAGCGGAATTCGCGATCAGTCCCCCTAGTGGCGATGGTTTTTACTCCTCGGACACGCAAGTGACGATCACGGTGAATCCACTTAAGGGATTTCGCTTTCGCCGTTGGGATGGAGATCTGCAAGGAACTTTCCGCACCGCTACAGTTTCGATGTTTGGATCGAAAACCGTCAGGGCGGGCCTAGATCGCTCGGCGTTCGTGGTTGAGGCTGGTGTGAGGAATGCTGCTGGGGATACACCCGTTACAGCGGTTGCCGCGGGATCGCTCATCTCAATTTATGGCGATGGACTGAGCACCGAGACCGTCGTTGGCGGAGTGAATCCAATGCCGCAAGCCTTGGCCGGCATCACCGTTCGCTGGAATGGGCGTCTGCTCCCCTTAATCTTCGTCAGCCCGCGGCAGATTAATTCTTTCCTGCCCGCCGAAGCCGAGGCCGGGGATCATACCCTCTACGTTCGCTTGGCCAATCAACAGGAAATCTCCTCGAATTTCAAAGTGGTTCGTAATGCCCCTGGTTTGTTTGCTTTCTTTGTTGACTCGAATGGGTATTCTGTTGCCGCCCATGAAAACGGCAAGCCAGTTACTCCCGATAGCCCAGCCAAGCGGGGTGAAACGATTACGCTATTTGGCACTGGTTTTGCTCCCTTGCTCCGTCCCGTTCCGGAAGGATTTACCGTTCCTGAAAATATTGTCTATGGGTTGTCGGACAAAGCGGAGTTAATGGCCGGCGAACTGGTGATTCCCGCCGATTCCTCGATTGCGGCACCGGGTCTGGTTGGAACAATCGCTTCTAAGTTTAAGCTTGGCGCCGATTTTCCCGCAGTGGGCGCCATCCCCGTAAAAGTTCGTGTAAACGGCCAGGAAAGTAACACTGTTCTATTGCCGCTTGAGTAATTGAGGTGGAGTAATAAATATGATCAAAACCATTTGTCTTTTATGCATTATTCCGCTTCTGAATGCTCAACTTGCGGAGACAACCGAACCGAGCTATTGGCGCTTCGCGCATCGTGACGCTCAGTTGGTAGCCGGGTTGAACTGGAAGGCCTCCCAGCAGGGCACGGCCCCTGATTCTGTATGGCGGGCGATGGGGGCCACGCTCGGCCATGTAGAAAGATTTTTCATCACCTCATCCTCAACTGTGGAACGT
>JAYVXT010000196.1:0-7635 GCA_043785065.1 Bryobacterales bacterium
TCACTAGATCTCAGATTAACGCCAATGTGGCGACTAATCATTTGGTTATCGGCCCCACTATGGAGGTGCGTCTACCTTTAGGGTTCGGCATTCAAGTGGATGCGCTGTACACGCGGCACAAACTCACTACGTCTTCCGGTTCGAATACGGCCAGTAGTTGGGAAATTCCACTCTTGGCGAAATACCGGATGCCAGGGTTGGTTGTGCGGCCATTTGTCGAGGGTGGCGTGTCTTTCCAGAGATTTGGGGATGTTGCGAACTTAGTGACAACTCTAAGTTCGGACCGTTCGCGGCGGGGATTTGTGATGGGCACGGGAATTGAGGCGCACTTGGCTAAAATTCGCCTATCGCCGGAGATTCGCTGGACGCGATGGGGGGATGCTAAATTTACCACTAACCCTTCGGCCTTGTTCAATTCTTCGTCACAATTTGAGTTCTTGGTGGGCCTTACTTTTTAAGCTTGGGGCGTTTCCGGCTTTCATTCTTCTTAGTTTCTGAATCGTTCCAAGTTTCGCTGCGGCAATACTTAAAATCGCGTACCAAGGATCGACCCAACTAAAGAGCGCTATTCGTATTGAACGCGATCCATCGCCAGGAACTCATGAATGTGCGGATGTTCGGCGAATTCCAAGCCGACTACTGGCCCAAAGTAGATCACATGGCCGTCATGCAAAAACACCACATTATCGGCCACCCTGCGCATTAGCTCCAAATCGTGGGTCACCACTACGGAAGTCAACCGGAGCTGTTGTTTCAGCTTCAACATCAGCGAACCGAGGTGATGGCTCATGATGGGATCCACCATAGTTGTGGGCTCGTCGTACAAAATGCATTCCGGCTGAGCGGCTAAGGCGCGGGCGATGGCCACCGCGCGCCGATGGCCGGTGGAAAGGTCCGTTGGGAATACGTCGGCACGGTCGGAGAGATCTACCATGCTCAGCAGACCGCGCACAATTTCTTCCCTGTTGGCTGCGTCGTAATCCTCGCGGAGCTCAAGGGAAAATTCAATGTTTTCCGCGACGGTCAACGAATCGAACAATGCCCCTGATTGAAACACCATCGTAACTTTCTTGCGAAGGCGGCGCAGTTCGGGTTCAGCGAAATAGGTAATGTCCTCATGGGAGACAATAACGTTGCCCGAATCGGGCTTCAGGAATCCCATGATGTGACCCAGACTCACGCTTTTTCCTACGCCACTGCGTCCAATAATAGCGACAGTCTCTCCGGCATCCACCCAAAAATTAGAATCGACTAAAACAGGCTTGTCGAACGTCTTATAAACGTGGCGGAATTCGATGTAGTGAGGATATTGCTCAGTCATTTAATCCCATTGGCCAAGTCCTCCGGACGATTCATATTTTGAAAACAAAGCACTTCCGCCGTTTCATAAAGCCCAACGCTAAGGTCATTCAAAGCTTGGCGAACCTTGCGAACTCCGTTTTGCAGCTCCCGCTCGATCGTTGGCAGACACCTGCGATGGTAAACGGCGCACAGTGGCTGATCTGCCGGCATCAGGCAGTCGGCTCCGCTCACTTCGGCTTGGGCCAGCAACCCGTTCAGCAATTCGGGGTTCAAATAAGGCATGTCGCAGGCAACGATCAAGTTCCAGTCGGAATTCGAGTGCTCCAGAGCGGTCCGAATACCCTCAAGAGGCCCGTATCCAGGTTGCCGGTCCGGGATAATCGAGAAGCCGAGACTTCCGTACTTTTCCGGCGAACCCACGATAGTTACCGAACCCGCGCTTTGTTGCACGATGGCGGCCAAATGAACGACCAGCGGACGGCCGTTCCAATCAAGCAGCGCCTTATCACGACCCATGCGCGAACTGGCGCCTCCTGCAAGCACATATCCCGCGCGGCTCATGCGGAAATTATAGCATCCGCCATTTCGCTTTCCCCAACGCAGTCAACCCTTTGGAAAGAGGTGTATAATCAGTGCGAGTAGCTTTTGTAAACATTTTCATGCCTTTGTGTAACCTCATTTTGGTCTTTGGACTTCCGCTAACGCTTCCATTTGCAGTTGGGGCATCGCTTCCGCCGGCGCAGCTCCAGCGCAAGCTGGCTCCTATTGCTTCTATTGGAACGGTCACTAGAATGGACGCTACAACGGGAAGAGTGGTGCGTAGCATTGTGTTTCAGACGCGTACGGTGATCCCCAGATTGGTGGACGCTTCCTTAAATGCGAGCACGGCGGCCAAACCGGTGGATTATTCCATGATCGGCGAATTTGTGAAAAAAGCGGCTAATGAGCATGGCGTTGATCCACTACTGGTGTCGGCTATTATCCATGTGGAGAGTGGATACAATCCCCGAGCTTTGTCCCCTAAAGGTGCTGAAGGCTTAATGCAACTAATGCCGGAAACAGGCAGGCGGTGGGGCGTGCGGGACGCGTTTGATCCGGAAGATAACATTCGCGCGGGTGTTCGCTATTTACGCTATTTACAAGATATGTTCAAAGACGACCGCTTGGCGCTAGCGGCTTATAACGCTGGTGAAAACGCCGTGCAGCGGTACGGTTGGATTCCTCCTTACCAGGAGACTGTCGAGTACGTTTACAAGGTCGGAAAGAAGTATGGGGAGAATCGCCGCGTTGCCGGCGTGCAGGCTAAGCGGGATGGGAAGGCGAAACCGGAAGCGGGGGCGGCCGGGACAAAGTCTGAGATAAAAGAGGAAGCAAAGGAAAGCCAGCCCAGCTACCGGCCTGTGGAATATTACGTGGATGAAGAGGGAAAGCTATTTCTAAAGACGAGGTGACGACTTCCGTGCTTGTCAGCTTGGAAATATTGCGCCGTGCGGCGCCGGCAACATTGTTGGCGATGGCGATTTTTCCGGCCTCATTTGCCGCGGAAGGATCCGTCCTAACGTTGAACAGTGTCCATTTCACATCGGAGGGCCCGTCGACCAAAGTCGTGCTTGAGCTTTCCGGGAAATTTGAGTTTGCAATGGATAAGATCGAGAATCCGGACCGCTTGTTTTTTGATTTCATTCATACCAGACCTAAGACCGCTAAACCTTTGCTGGCTGTGCGCGACTCGCAATTGCGGCAGATTCGAATTGGCGAATCAAAACCAGGAGTGACTCGTGTTGTCCTCGATTTGGAAGCGCTTACCAATTATAAGACGACTGTTTTGAAGAACCCTTACAGGTTAGTAGTGGAGCTTGGCATCGCCTCGATCAGTATCAATAATGGACCCGTGAAAGTTGACTTAGCCCGTGAGGATCATGCTTCAGAGTTGGACGCCCCAGCGCCGGCGCAACGGTTGAAATCCAAGAAATACTTCAAGCCATTGGTTCCTCCCGCTTCATTCTATGTGGCGCGCACCGTGTCGGCTCCAAGGAATGTTGTTTTAGGCCTGCCGCCAAATCTTACGATAGTTTCCTCTGTTCCGGATTGGCGGAAACCGCGGTCTCTGATTTTGGCGAAGCTACCTCCATACAGCGGGCCCAGAAAAATGAGCGTTGCCGCCAGAAACGCTTCCCCACCTGTTGCATCAGCTTCATTGCCGGCTAATGGAGTTAGAAAATCGGTGCCCGTTCCAGACTCACTAACTCGGGCGCTGGGTTTGAAGATCCGAAGGATTGTGATTGATCCGGGGCACGGTGGTCACGATCAAGGCTCCAGCGGACCGACTGGATTGCTGGAAAAAGAATTAGTATTGGACGTTTCGCGCCGGCTGGGGGATCTGATTGAGGAACAAATGGGCAGCGAAGTGGTGTATACGCGGGATGACGACCGGTATGTTGCGCTGGAAGACCGGCCGCGCGTAGCCAACCAGGCCAAAGGGGACTTGTTCCTTTCGATCCACGCCAATTCGTCGGTCTATAAGGCTGCGACTGGGGTGGAAACGTACTATCTCAGCTTCACCACTTCCAAGCAAGCGCTGGAGGTAGCTGGGCGCGAAAACGCCTCCAGCGAACACAGCGTTTCGGAGCTGCGCGATCTGCTGCAGAAGATTGCGTTCAAGGACAAGGTTGACGAATCGCGCGAGTTTGCCGCCCGTTTGCTTGGGACACTCATCAAAGCCAGCCCCTCGCAAGCAAACGGTGCGCAAGCAATGAATCGTGGAGTGAAAAAGGCTCCATTCGTCGTACTGATCGGAGCCAACATGCCGAGCGTGCTGGCGGAGATTGGTTTCATCAGCAATCCGAGGGACGAGCAACTAATGAAGAAGCCCGAGCAGCGGCAAAAGATGGCCGAGGCTTTATTGCGGGGTTTAATGCAGTACGCGGAATCGCTGGGTCATTTGCAGGTCGCAAAGTCAACCAACACCACCACGGAATAAGACTATAGCGCGGTTTGAATCATAGCCTCTGGCTTCGGCATTAAAGGATCTTGCGACACCACTCGATTTCTGCCACCGTTCTTAGCAAGGTAAAGAGCTCCATCGGCGATTTGAACTAATTGCTCAGCCGTCAAGAATGGGGCATAGCACGTAGCGCCGAAACTGGCGGTGACTTGCAATTCCACTCCATTGCATAGGATGGGTTTGTCGGCAATAATCCGGCGCAACCTTTCCGCCTGATTCACCGTATTACTTAAATCGCATCCGGGCAAAAGGATAAGAAACTCTTCGCCGCCGTAGCGGCCAACTGCGTCGTATGGCCTAATATTTTCACCAAATCGAAGAGCCAGTTCCCGCAGGACAGCATCACCGGCTGCATGTCCTTCCGCATCGTTGATCGCCTTAAAACGATCAATATCCAAAATAACAATTCCGCATGGGGTGTGCTCTCTTTTCGATCTTGCCAACTCCGTGCAAAGCCGCTCAAAAATCATGCCTCTGTTCTTGAGCCCGGTAAGCGAATCGATAGTGGCTTGAATCCGCAAGGCTTCCCGGGCTCGAAGCAACTCCTGCTGAAGTTCCACGATGCGGCGGCCAGCCCGTAGCCGCACTTTCAGTTCTTGGTGGTCAAAGGGCTTGGACAGATAATCGTCCGCTCCTGAATCCATGCCTTCAATCAGGTCTTCTTTCTGATGCCGCGAGGTAAGAAGGAGCACGTAAGTATACGGCTCACGGTTCTTGGCGCGTAACATCTTGCACACTTGCGGTCCGGTAAAGCCTGGCATCATCCAATCCAGGATGACAAGCCTTGGGGCATCGTTGTTTTGAAGGATCTCCCAAGCTTGTTTGCCATCTACCGCGGTGACGGACCCATAACCCCACTTCTTGATAGTGGCTTTGAGAAGATGCCGCGAAACAACACTATCATCGGCTATCAAAACGTTCATGCGTCCCCTCTCTTGCAATTGGAGCAAGTGATTTTCAACTCCTGCTTCTGATTCCTTCTTTTTGCCCTGGTTCAAGTGCATCACCAGTGTCTTATCGAATATTCGGCTTTAATATTAGGAAGTTTCTCAATTGTTTTTGACTAGGAAATTCAATTTGAAACACCTTACTCTCACTACAGCGTGTCGCTTCGTTCGTTATCCTCGTTCTAGTGCCATCCATAATCGCATATAGACAGGTTCGCTTCGAACATCTGGGATTCCTTGAACCGGCCCTTGCAAAATCGCAGTGTACACTCCATCTTATCGACTCGGATTCCCAGTTTGTGAATAAGCAATCTATCCCCCAAAGCGACGGCCTTATACTTCTTGGCGGACCAATGTCGGCCAACGACGATCTTTTATTCCTACACCATCAATTGAGGGCTATTGAAATTGCTCTTAAGCAGGAAATCCCGGTGCTTGGCATCTGCCTGGGCGCACAATTGTTGGCTAAGGCGGCGGGCGGTAAGGTCTATCGCAATACGGCAAAAGAGATTGGTTTTCATAATGTCGAACGAACCGGTGATGGTCAACGGGACCCCATCTTGTGCGGACTCAACGCCACCGAATGCGTCTTTCATTGGCATTCCGATACCTTTGATCTTCCCGCCGGAGCCAAGCTTTTGGCGTCATCATCCCTCACGCGAAATCAAGCTTTTCGTTTCGGGGAATCCGCTTATGGGTTGCAGTTCCATCCCGAAGTGACGCCTGCTATGATCGCTCAATGGTGTATCGAAGATCTCAATTGCGCGGACATGGCGGAAATCGAAACGCCTTTCAACCCTGACCACAACGCCCAGCGGCTGTCCGAGGTGGCTCACATTATTTTTCACTCATGGATTCAGCTAGTCTTGAAAAGATCGCTATGAAACAATTGACCCTGGTTCTTCTTTCCGTCTGCATAGCCCAAGCTGCAGTGCAACTGACCTCCACGCCACAAAAGTTTCGCACGTTTTGCGCCAAGGGCGATCCCCAAGTTCCGAAAGGCCTGAAGGCCATTCTTTCGTCGGCGCAACCGAAAGCCGCCGGGCCGGACGATGTTATCTGGACCGGATCGAGCATCGGTCTTGTTCGCACCTCCCCGCGAGAACCCGCGACTCGCCGGACCCAATTTTTTGCGGGAAAGCGTTACTTGCCTGATGACGCCGTGGAGGCGATCCTGCCGGAAAAAGATGGAGTTTGGGTGCGCACGGCAACCGGTGTTTCACACATAGAACTACGCCCCATGACGCTGGCTGAGAAGGCGGCCGGCTTTGAAGAATTCATCGTGGCGCGGCATAACCGGCATGGCTTGGTAGCGGATTCCCTATTGATGCAACCTGGCGATCTTTCCTCAAACAGGACGCTCCCCAGCGACAACGATGGATTGTGGACCGCTATTTACGCCAGCGCCGCTTGCTTTCGATACGCCGTGGTTCCGAATCCTCAAAATATGGAGCGCGCCAAACAAGCCACCGAAGCAATCTTGTTCCTGGAACAGGTTACGAATCGCGCGGGCTTCCCTGCCCGGTCCTTCGTGAGTGCGGAAGAAATGCCTTCCCCCGACGGCATGTGGCACTGGACTCCGGACGGAAAGTACAGGTTCAAGGGAGATACCTCCTCGGACGAAATCGTGGGGCATTTCTTCGCGCTGGCCGTTGCCTGGGACCTGCTTCCCGATGCAGTTCTCAAGCAGCGGATCGCCGCCACCACGGCTCGCATCATGGATCATATCTTGGATCACAACTTCAATCTTACCGACATCACCGGATACCCCACTTATTGGGGCCGCTGGAATGAGGATTACTTTGCCTCTGAACGAGGGCGCGGCGATGCGCCGCTGAATGCGATTGAAATTCTGAGTTTTCTGAAGGCCGCCCACCACATCACCGGCAACCAACGTTACGATCAGGAATACCGGCGCTTGGCGCTTGAGCGGGGTTATGCCCAACTGGCTGGAAAAGTGCTTGAGCTGCGGCAAGAGATTAACTATTCCGACGAAGAATTAGCATTCTTGCCCTTTTACCTGGTTTTCCTTTATGAGAAAGATCCCAAGCTTTTAGCGTTATACCGAAACGCGATTGACGGCTGGTGGGATAACGCCCAGCGCGAGAAGAATCCGTTGTGGACAATGATCCTTATGCTAGGGCGCACCGGAATGAAGACTGGAAAAAAACCGGATCTTGATGGAGCGGTGGAGACGCTCTACCGAATGCCGATGGATATGATCACATGGACGGTGAAGAATTCGCAAAGACCGGATGTGCCGATGGCGAAGGATGCGGACCGGCACTCGCGGCCGCAATCCATCAGGCTGTTACCGCCTGATGAGCGGCCGGTGATGCGATGGAATGGAAATCCGTTTCAAGTGGACGGAGGCAACGGCGG
>JAYVXT010000197.1:0-7618 GCA_043785065.1 Bryobacterales bacterium
CGATGCTGGGTACGATTGACGACCGCGGACGGCTTTTTCTTTGTGAATCTTCGGGCAAGACAGTGAAGACGTCGGAGATGTCGGCCGATCCCACCTATATCGTCAGCATGTTGGAGGACACCGATGGCGATGGCATTTATGACAAGTCCACCGTATTCGCCGATAAATTGACGCTACCGGCGGGCGCTGCGTTTTATCAAGGATCGCTTTACGTGGCCGCGCCACCACGGCTGTACAAACTCACCGATACCAATGGCGACGGCGTGGCGGACAAGCGCGAAACTGTTGTGGAGGGCTGGAATCTTTCGGCCAACGCGGCCAGTTTGCACGGGCCAATCATGGGGCCGGACGGAATACTCTACCTAACCGATGGCCGTCATGGATTTAAGATCGACACGAAAGACGGGCGTTACTATGAAGGGAAAGCATCGCGCATTTGGCGCGTCCGGCCCGATGGCACGGGGCTTGATGTGCTGGCAGGCGGGGGCTTTGACAATCCGGTGGAAGTGGTTTTCAGCGAGGCGGGCGATGTGTTTGGAACGATGACGTACTTCACCGATCCGCGCGACGGCATGCGCGATTCGATTCTGCACTTTGTGGAAGGTGGGGTATATCCGAAGCCATATCCGGTTACTGAAGAATTTCCACGGACGGGAGATTTGATGCCGGTGATGACGAAGTTCGCGCGCACCGCGCCTTCAGGTCTGCTGCGCTATCGGAGTGCAACGTTTGGGGCTGACTATCAAGGAAATTTGTTCAGCGCGCAATTTAATTCACACAGACGGTGCTCTGAGGCCTCAGCCGCCACCAAACCCGGTCAACGTTTTTCGCAATTCTGGCTCGCTGCCAAGTGAAAGTTTCTTACAAAAACGACGTCATCGGCGGCGGCTTCAGCGCCAGCGCCCAGGACCTAAGCGCCGCACGGCGAATGCTGCCCGCCAACCCGTACTTTTCGAAATCGCCAAACGGGCACCACACCACGGCCCGGGTTTCCTCGCTGATGCCCACTTCGGCAGTAGCGGCTCGAAAACTGAATACTAAATCGTGATGTAAGTGGAACGGTTCGCCCTTCTTGGGGGGAATGCCGTGTACGTCCATGCCAACCAGCAATCTTTGAGATGCGTCCAGGCGCACGCCGGTCTCCTCCATCGCTTCCCGCATGGCTGTGGCATCGGGCGTTCGATCTTCAATTTCCACGTGCCCGCCAGGAAGCAGCCAACGATCAAGGCGCTTGTGGCGGATCAGTAATACCGACTGCTCCAAGGGATGCAGTATACAAGCCGTGGCCGTCATGTGCCCTGGTTGAAATTGATCCCGAGAAAAGGGCTTAGGCGAATGGGCGAGCATCATGCCGATCAGCTCCCGGCTTTTTTCGAGCTCGCCATCGCCAGCCGGATCGAAGCCGCCAATCAGCGCCAGTACTTCAACTGGGGTCACAAATGCCTCTTGAAATGGGAAATGATATGGTAGCCATCAATGAATTTGAAGGGTGTTTCGCCCATGGTGTAGTGACCGCAGGCCAGTTCCACAACCTTATGATCCACGCCGGTCTTGCCAATTTTCTGAATTATCGACCGGGAAAACTCCGGGAGGAAGGTAGTGTCGTACTTCGTGTAAATGAACTTCGCCTTGCGCGGCGAGGCGGCGTACTTTTCAATGTAGTTGCCGGGGCTGATGCAATCCCAAACCTGCCGTAGCCGTTCTATGGAGATGTTGCCTTCAAGAGCTGTCTTAATATGTTGCGTGGAAAGCCCGGTCCAGACCACGTCAGCGAAATAGTTAGAGCAATGGTTGAATACGTTCACCTTTAAACGCGGATCATGGGCGGCGGCCAAGTAGGCATAGCAGGAGCCGAGACTGGTGCCCACAATGCCTATTCGCTCATAGCCTTGCTGTTCCAACCAGTCCACCACGCAACGGACGTCAATAATGCCTTGGCGCGTGGCGTCAATGGTTCTAGCGATGTTGCTCGATACGGCGTAGTCGGCGCGATCCGTTTCAGCAGGAAGCCGGAAATCATGGTAAGGCAAGCTCATCCGTACGGCCGTCAACCCCAGCTTCGCCATTCCCTTGGCCAAGGCGGCATGCTGCGTTCTACTGGCGTTCCAGTGCGGAAGTACGATCACCGCCCTCTTCTTGTGATCCTTGGCGGGGAAGTACTGGGCATGAACAATGTTGTTAGCTGCATACGGCGTATGAACGCGAGAGCGGAAACGCAGAATGCCGTCGCTCAAGTGGAATTCGGGCGTTGTATCGTAACCGAAGAATTCATCGCTATGGGCGGTAGCTTCCCTATTGAGTTGAATCAGGTACTCAAGGGCTGAATCTTCATCCGTAGGTGGGCTGCCGGGACCAACCGGCCAGCGGGAGGTCCACTCAAGGCCCCATTCAAAAGGGCGAACGACGCGGTTAGTAGCGGCAAAACAGAGCCGCTGCTCCCAATTTGTCATCCAGTTGGCATAAACGGTTCGCATTACTCAGGAGCGTAAGAACTTACCGGGGGTGATAGTTCCCTTATATTCTACCGTTTACTCTTGCAATTTCCAAGGAGTATGGCAATGGCTAAATAGCTAGATTTCAACAGCATCGAAAACCAAGACCTGATTTTTAAACTGAAAAAACCTTAAAGAGTTCTCTTTGACCAAAAACTGGGGCACAATGAGCGTGGGATTGAATACGGTGTACTGCCAATTTTGCCAACATCGAATCGGGTTGCTACGGGGCTTGACCGACAGTGAATTCTGTTCGTGGGAGCACCGGAAGCAAATGCAGGCGCGTTCGGCCAGAGCGTTACGGGACGCGGGTTACGAACTTTACTCTATGGAAGAGTGTTGGAACGAGCGTTATGTCGAAAAGCTAAAAAAACGTAAGGAACAGCCTGAAGTAACCAAATCAGGTTCGCTTCCAGGGGCGGCGGTGGCCATGGCGTGCGTGGCCGGGATCGCCATGATTGCGGTGTTCAGCGGTAGAGGCGGCGGAGGTGGCGGGGCCACTTTGCCTGCGCCAAAACTCGGCGGAACGAAACCTGGTTTTATCGCCAGTCTAATGAACAAGCTGCCATCCAGTAATTCTTCCATCGCCAAGACCGAAACCTTTAGCGCCGGTTGGAAGAACTGGGAAGGCGCGACGAATGGCGCATCGGGCTGGAGTTTTGACGCCGGCTTGATTCGCCCCGGCAATCTGCGGTTGTGGAAAGAGTCTACAGACCTGAGCAACTATAAGTTCCAGTTTGAAGGCAAGATCGACCGTAGAGGCATGAGTTGGGCGTTCCGTGCTCCCAACCTGGATAACTACTATGCGACCAAAATCAACTTGTCGGGACGCGAAGGTATGCCGGAAATAGTACGCTACATGGTTTTGAACGGCAAGCCGGGGCCCAAAAATTCCTTCCCCCTGCCGATTTCCCTTAAACCGTCGGAGTTTTTCCGGGTTGACGTGAAGGTAAAGGGTCCGCAGTTTATTACCTCCATTGACGGGCGTGTGGTGGATGTTTGGAACAACAACCAACTTCGCGCGGGGGGCGTAGGGTTCTTTAACGACAAGGGAGAACTATCGGCCCTGCGCTGGGCGTCGCTTTCGGAAGCCGATACGTTTGTCGAGAAGATGAAGAGTTTCCTGTACTTGTCCTATATCATTCCGCCGCCCATGAACTAAAATGGCTTCCGGGCACAAGGGAGATCGACAATGATCCAAATCAAAAGCGCAAAGGGCCCGGTGGCAGGGCCGCCAAATATTGGAGGAACCCGCGAAGTTTCTCGCCATCGGAGCTCCGTTTTGCGCGTGTTCCTTAAAAGCGCAAAGGGCCCGGTGGCAGGGCCGCCAATTATTGGAGGAACCCGCGAAGTTTCTCGCCATCGGAGCTCCGTTTTGCGCGTGTTCCTTAAAAGTCTTGTGCTGGCGCTAAGTTCGGTGGCTTGCGTCTGGTCCCAAAACATGATCAATTACGGAGCCGTCACAAGTGGAGCCGCGGTAGGGGGTGCAGCCGGCCGGGCTCTCAGTGACAACCTGAACTCCATCTTCGGGTCTGTCGAAGGGGCTAAGAAAAAGGCTGCTAAACCCAAAACTGCTGCTCCCAAAACTTACATCCCACGGCCCCCAACGCCCGATTTTAGCGCCGTTGAGGAAGGGTCGCTTCCGACGGCAACGGTAATAAGGCCCGGACGCCAACGGGCAGTGGCCAGCCGCACCGCGCGGAGGACGGCGGCATCTGCTGACACTCTTCCAAATCTCCCGATGAGGACTGCCGGGCAAACATCGAACTCTCTAAAGTTTTGGGTCCCAACTGGCTTTGTGCTGGAAGCGCCCACGCCGGCAAGGATCGCCCAAATTCCACTTGGTGAAGACGTTGACAATTTGGGAATGCAACTGGGCACGCCGGCCAATCAAGTGGTCTTCCCGGGTTCGGATGGACGCTTGTGGCAGCGCGTGAAATACAAGAACGAGGGCCGCGACGTTGGTGTAATTTATGTCGCCGATGGGAAGGTAGTTGAAGTTGTGCCAGCCGTTCCTTAGCCTTGATCGCCGCCTGCGTAACCGTAAATTGCAACTGTTTACGAGCCAATCAGCAAGTAGTAATGCCAGTTTTGGAGGCATTCTCTTCCTGATCCAAGAACGTAAATAGCAAGCGGCCATTCTCCCCGATTTCCTCATCAGCCATAGGACCAGAATTAAATGGCAATTTCCGCACACGGCGCGGCACTTCCATCGCAAACGCCTGCCAGGCTCAAGGACATAAACCGAAGACTTTGACATGTACGGCAGAATGCCGTAATGATGAAGGATGGAGAAAAAATCACCACCGCCCTAATAGGTCCACATCCGTGCACAGCCGGAAACAAGTCTAACAATGAAAACGACCCTGCTCAAATAAGGAGCCTTTTCGCGATTCCCCACCACTCCCCAAATATCTTCCCCACACCCTCAACAACTTACCGCCTATCCGCCTTAGGCTCCAGCTAAACCCATGCCACACTAATACCGTAAGGGCGGCCCACTCCTAATCCAGGAACAGCCGCCCTTCTGCATTTCGAAAACAAAAAGGAGAAGATCAAAATGTCTACCCCCGCGCAAATCGAAGCCAATCAGGCCAACGCCCAACACTCCACCGGCCCCCACACCCCCGAAGGGAAAGCCGTCTCCGCCACTAACGCAACCAAGCACGGCTTTTTCTCCAAGCACGCCGTCCTGCTCAACGAAGAAGAACACCGCTAATTCGAATCCCTTCGCAATTCCTACGCCTATGCCTTCAACCCCGCGAACATCGTCGAGGTCGCCTTGCTCGATCAACTCGTTCTCGCCGCCTGGAACATCGAACGCGCCAATCGCCTCGAAGCCGAGTTGGCAACCACCGCAGGCATCGACCCGCTGCTCTCGGAAACCAATTCAAAAACCCTGGACCGCATCTATGCTTTCCGCACCCGCGCCGAACGGACGTTTCACAAGTGCCACAAAGAGCTTCGCGCTCTCAAAGCGCCACCCCGCCTGCAACCCAAACCAGCGCGCAATCAATTCGGCGGAACGAACCCAAATTTGTGAACCATGCAACGCAAACCCACGTCCCCCCTGCCGCCAAGGTTGGCCGCAACGAACCGTGCCCCTGTAAATCGGGCCAAAAATACAAGGTCTGCTGCTTGCGGAACGAAGCCAATCCATTCGAATCGGCCGCCTAACCCGCAGTCCACAGGACAATTCCAGGGGGAAATACTATTCAAATGGACCGCAATCTAACTAGTCAGGCCTTCCTCATAATCGCCACCCTCGACTCGTTTGAACTGGCCACAATCAAAACCACACCGCCCAATTGGATCCCGGCACTCCCTAGCTGCTTCTCGAAAGTCGCGTTCTCATTTCGAAAAAGTGCCAACTCCGTCAAGTTGAAGCGGCCCTTCGATTTTTATCGGGAAGGTAGTCAAATACTTTTGGCGGACTTTTTTCTCCTTCGCGCTCTCTATGGTGTAGCCAGAAGATGGCACACCCCGAAAGGGAAGATCGAAAAGGAGAAACACAATGATTACCAATTCAGTTCGCAAGATGATGAGTGCCGGCGCGATGCTAGCCATGTTCGCCGTGGCTGGATTCGCTCAAGATGGAATGAGAGCCACCATTGGCTTTCCCTTCACCGCTCAAGGCCATAAGTTGGAAGCTGGGACATATGAAGTACGCTCGGCCAATATCGGTGGATCGAACAATGTCTATTTCGTTCGCAACCTGGGCACGAAAAACACTATCATGGTCAACCGCCAATCCTCAAACGAGATTGTGGGCTCCGCAGCCGTGGCGCCAAGGCTTTCGTTTCAATGCAATGAAGGCCAGTACTGCGCACTGAAACAGATTTGGGATGGAACGCGGCGCTACACGGAGATCGCCGTCCCGAAGAAGAATGGCGCCGAAGAACGGCTGATGGAAGTGTCTCTGGTTCGCAAACGGAAATAGCGGATTGATCTAACCCAAAAGAATGATCCGAACATCCATAACGTTGGTATTTGTGGGACCTGTGATCAGCAGGTCCCCAAGTTTTTCGAAGAAAGAAAACGAATCGTTGCGGTTAAGGTAATCATTCGGATCCATACCCAAGGCCGCGGCGCGGGCTAACGTGCCGGAAGCGGCGAAAGCTCCCGCCGCTACAGTGGGGCCATCGGTTCCATCGGTTCCCGCCGAAAGCACCAGCGCATTTGGCACGGATGCCAGGCGCAGGCACGCCGCAAGTGCAAACTCCTGATTACGGCCTCCTTTCCCTTTCCCGCGCAGCGTCACGGTAGTCTCCCCCCCGGACAGCAAACACGCCGGGGCGCTTACAGGTTGGCCTGACGCTCTTACTTCGCGGGCAATTTCCACATGCATTGCGGCCACTTCGCGTGTTTCGCCTTCAATGGTTGTGGAAAGAACCAGTGGCTTGTAGCCTAACAGCCGAGCCATTTTCACGGCGGCCACAATCGCCAAACGGTTACTACCCACAATGATGGTTTGGGATTTCTTGAACACCGGATCGGCGGGCTTGGGCGATTCTTGTTTGGCGGCATTGAGTACTTGGCTGACGCCTGGTGGGATCTTATCGAGCAAGTCAAACTTAGACAGAATTGCCAAGGCATCGGCGAAGGTGGACGGATCGGGCACCGTAGGGCCGCTGCCAATTACCGAAAGATCGTCGCCGATTACGTCGCTCAAAACCAGAGTCAGCAGCGCGGCGGGGTGAACCGCTTGCGCCAGACGTCCGCCTTTAATGGCGGACAGATGCTTGCGCACGGCGTTGATTTCGTAAATGGTCGCGCCACAAGCCAAAAGCAGCCCAGTCACTTTTTGTTTGTCTTCCAGTGTGATTCCGGGGGCCGGTAATGGCAGTAATGCCGAAGCGCCGCCGCTGATCAAACAAATCACCAAATCGCGCGGTCCCGCGGCTCGGGCTATTTCCAGAATGCGGCGCGAACCGGCCACGCCACTCTCACCGGGAATGGGATGCGTGGCCTGGTTTAGTGCAATGCGTTGAAGCTTGGCAAGGTGGCCGTCCTTCACGTTGATTAAGCCGCCAGTGATTTTCTTGCCCAGCAGCTTTTCCACGGCAACGGCCATGGAAGCTCCGGCTTTGCCGGCGCCAATGACAAACACGCTTTCAAAGCACGCC
>JAYVXT010000198.1:0-7616 GCA_043785065.1 Bryobacterales bacterium
CCTTGCTCCTTTTCCAAACGCAAGCGCATTTTGCGCAACTCCTGCTGCGAACGGCCGCTTTGTCCGTAGCCTCGCCAATCCACTTCCTGCAGTTTGTTCAGGAATTCGGTCGCCTTCTCCATGTTGCCCGCCACGCAACGCGCCTTCATGTAGGTGATGCCTTCCCAAGCTTGTGCATGTTTATCGAAGTACTCGATGTAGGCCGATTCAAGTTGAACCAGGTCACCTTCGCGACCTGAGGGACGCAATCGCGAATCCACGGCGAACAACATGCCCTCGTCCGTATAGGCCGATACAATGTCGATCAAACGCTCCGCCACGCGTCGCCAGAAATTAATTTCCAAGGCATCGGCGTCGGGCAGTGCGAAAACCAGGTCGACATCCGACCCAAGATCGAACTCCCTCATGCCCAACCGGCCCAGCGCGATTACAATCATCTGATCCTTGGGAACGTAGGCGCTAGAGGTGGGCGGCCTTGCCGCAAGCACCTGCTGCAATGCGGAACGGTACGCCGATTCAATGGCGAATTCAGCCAACTGGCTCGTTTGGTCAAGAGTCTGCCAAATGGGCTGGCGCAGGCAAACACTCTCAGCTTGAATTCGAAACATTTCCTTGCGGTAGAAGCGGCGTAACTCCACCGGGTCTTCAAAATAATCACGAAAGTTTAATCCCGCGCCGAAGCGGAAAAATTCCTCAATCAGATTTGGCGTGCGGATTAATTGTTCAGCCAAGTACGGGCTGGCATCCAATAGATCCAACAGGTAGCCTGCAAATAGAGGGTCGGAATCAAGCGCATTCATCCAATCGGAATGATCCCGAACTTTTTCCAGAAATGGATCCAGATAGCCCAATCCACGCTTAAACTGTTTCTTAGTTACTTGCTGACAAAACCGGGGAGCCTTTTCATCCAGAAAACTAACCAAATTGCTAGACCTGGATTTTGGCGGTTGCCCGGCCAATAGGGCCTCGGAAATCTGAGCCGTCATGTTGTAATAGATTGGCTGCTGGGCGTGAATTACGCGTTCGTAAATTTCCCGCACCTCTTCCAAATGATGGTTGAGCTGCTTCAACATTCTTGCCGCTGGATCCAGGTCACCGCTTTGCCAGCCTGGCATCCGCATCGCCAGCAATTCCAGTGACTCGGCATCTTTGGGAAGGGCATGGGTTTGTCTGTCGTCCCAGAACTGAAGCCTGTGCTCCATGTTCCGCAAGTAATGATAGGCGGCGGACAGCCGGGAATGTTCGCCTTGGCTCAGTAGCCCCTTGTCGCTTAAACGCGATAGCGCCAAAAGCGTGCCGCCATGCCGCACCCAAGGTTCGCGCCCGCCGTGCAGCCTTTGCAAGCACTGCACCAAAAACTCGATGTCGCGAATGCCTCCGCGCGCCAATTTAATATCCAACTCTCCGTCGGAGCCGCGTTTTTGCCCTAGTTGTTCCCCGATTCGCAGACGCGTGGCCGAAACAGATTCGACGGCGCTGAAGTCAAGCGTGGTGGCGTAGATCAGTGGGTCCACAAATTCCAGCAAGGCGCGGCCTGGAGCCGAATCTCCGGCTGCGACTCGCGCCTTCAGCAACATTTGCAATTCCCAATCGCGGCCGCGTGTCTGGTAGTAATTCATGGCGCCGGCAAGAGGCAAACAGAGTTCGCCCAACTTGCCGTCTGGCCGCAGGCGCAGGTCCACGCGATAGCAAATGCCCTCGCTGGTATAAGTCGATAGCAATTCCGTTAGCTCATTGGCCAAGCGTTTGAAGAATTCCTTATTGTCAATCGCGCGTCCACCGTTTGTTTCGCCATTGGCCGTATAGAGAAACATCAAATCGATGTCGGAAGAGTAGTTAAGTTCATTCCCGCCCAGCTTGCCTAAAGCGATGATGGAGAATTCACAGGGCATCCGCAAACCATCGTCGCCGGAATAGGAGGGCGAACCGTAGCGTCCGCGAAATTTGTCCAACACGTGATGATACGCCACATGAAGGATGGCATCAGCCAGCGCCGACAATTCGCTGGTGGTTTCCGAAAGCGTGGCCAATGCGCGCGTGTCCCGCAACAGGATACGCAAGATTTGGCGGTGGCGGAAAGTGGCCAGGGCAAGCGCCGTTGGGACGCCATCCGGACAATCCACGCGCAACTCGGCGATCAATTCCTCCACCGTCATTTGGCGGTACAAAGCGCCTGAAGCTAGAAGAGTTTCCAACCAGTTCGGCCGCCGTAGCAGTTCTTCGCTTAGGAATTGCGAATTGGCGAAAACGGTGGCAAGACAGGCGGCGGATTCGTCATTGGAGGAAATTGACTCAAACACCAACGGCGAAGCGTGGGCAAGCTTTTCCATGTAGTGCAGCACTGCATCAGGATCGGCCGAAGTGGCAAGAAGCAACCGCAGCTTGGCGAAGGCGGGCTCGGTCATTACAGACTTAAGAGCGCGCAGGCTCAGCAAGGATCGCTCCAAATGGTGGAATGGAATTTCTTTTGGAAGAAGCAGCATGGTTCGCAAAACGTGGCGAAGTATTCTTACATTACGCGGACTGGTCCAGTAAAACGATTGGAGCCCCAACGTGAATCATCCCACCTTGGACGACGGATGCATAGAAGCCGCTTATGCCCCAAGTGGGCGTGGTTGCGTCACCGGCCTTTACCGCCGGCTTGCTATACACGGCTTCTTGGATTCCTGCGCCATAGCCATCCAATTGGTTGCAAGGCGCGCGAACTTTTGTGAGTTCGATGATCACGTCACCCAAACGATAGCGTTGCCCGGCGCGCAGCTGACGCCGATCAATTCCTTCGGTGGTAACATTTTCCCCAAGCGCCCCAGGATAGACGGCAAACCCTTGCGCCCGCAACTCCTCAATGGCTTCGGAAGTAATCAGTAGGATTGCCTGATTGGGTCCACCATGAATTTTAGGATGAGCATGCCCATCCCCCTCAACACCCAGCGAATGCACCTGGGCTTGTGGAACAGGGTGCTTCGGGAGGCCACCGTGGGAAATATTAATATGTATAATTCGGCCAAGCATTTCTTTTCCAGGTATCAGGAAGCGGGCGCGGCAAGCCTCATGGCGTCACGAACCAGCTCCTTTGCATCTTCAATTTCTTTTAATACCAGTTGTAAATCCATCGCCGGTTTGGCAGGGTTGCGGGCGCTGGTGCAATAGACGCCGTGCTGTCCAGTCATGGTCAACGCATCCGTCAGCAAGTCGAGCGACATTGCCAGTTTGCCTCGCACGGCGCCGTACTGAAATTCGTATTTCTCGATCTCTTCCCGGCGTTCAACATAAACAGACATGGTTCCTTTATTGTAAAGGTATAGTGCGGATACCAAATTGGCCAGTTGCGGGCGAACGTGAAATCGAACTGCTGCGCGAAGTGCTGGATCATCCCCAATGGGGCGGCTACAACCCGATGGTGGCAAGGTTCGAGGAGCAGTTTGCAGCTCTCCAATCGGTCAAACACTGTATATCGGCGGTGAATGGAACGGTGACCCTGGAATTGTTGCTGACAACGGCCGGCATTGGCGCGGGCGATGAAGTGATTGTACCGGCCATCAGCTTCGTCGCCACCGCTACGGCCGTTTCGCGCGTTGGGGCCATACCCG
Organism: Bryobacterales bacterium; assembly: GCA_043785065.1. Taxonomy (GTDB): domain Bacteria; phylum Acidobacteriota; class Terriglobia; order Bryobacterales; family Bryobacteraceae; genus JANXSF01. The sequence goes on from JAYVXT010000198.1 coordinate 3,591, forward strand.
TATTTGTCGACATTGAACCCTATAGCTTTAATATGGATCCTGCTTGCGCCGAGCGCGCCATTACGGCGAAGACGAAAGCTATCATTGCAGTCCACTTCGGCGGGCCGTTGGCGGACATGGACCGCCTGGTTCCGTTGGCTGAGGCGCATAAGTTGATCCTGATTGAAGACGCGGCGCACTCGCAAGGGGCCGAATGGCGTGGCAAAGGCGCAGGCAGCATCGGATGGGCCGGGTCGTTCAGTTTTCAGAATGGAAAAGTGTTGACGGCTGGCGAAGGTGGGGCGATGACGACCAACTCGAGCGATGTAGAAGTAACGCTACGATCTTTATGCAACATCGGACGAAAAGCTGGAGAGAACTTTTTCCATCACTATGCATTAGGCACCAACGCGCGGATGACGGGCTTGCAGGCTGCGGTGCTGGTTGGTCAACTGGAGCGGTTTGGGCGGCAGGTTGATTTGCGGGTGAAGAACGCGGCGAGCATCATAAATGCGAGCGCTAAGCGGGGCTTGACGTGGCAGCATGTGCCCGAACAGGTTACGGCCAACAGTTGGTATCTGCTGTTGGGACGCGTGGATTCATCCTACGGGCGCTCCCGCAATCAATTGCATAAGGATCTTACGGCGCGGGGCATTCCGTGCACGCCCTTTTATCCGCATCCGCTCTACCGGAACCCTCTGTATCTGGATGGCGGCTGCCGCGTGGAGCCTTGCCCGAACTCCGAAGCTTGCATTGAAGACGCCTTCTGGTTGCCACACCGCGTGTTGATGGCCGATGAAGAATCGACGCGCGAAATTGCCGCTGCCTTTTGAAAACGGCTAATGCTTCGATTTCACATCCGGCCGTGGGTCCTTGACGAAGCCATCGCGATTGGGCATCTTCACCTTCGGAAGGCTCTTCGCGTTCATCTCATCCTGCGCTTCCACTAAGCCGTTGAGGTTCAGGATGTATGCAACCACCGCGTATACTTGGTCCGTGGTTAGGCTTCCCGGTTCCTTGAACGGCATGGCCCGATTGACGTAATCCCACACACCCGGAGTATGCGGCCAGAAGCTGCCCACCGTGCGCAACTCCTTAGGCTTGCCGAGCGATCCAATGCCGCCAACCAAAGCCGGATCATCGGCGCCCTCGCCGCGCTGGCCATGACACTTGGCGCAGCGCCGCTCATAAATCGCCTTGCCTTCCACCGCGTTTCCATGGCCCGCGGGCAAACCCTTGCCTGCGGGCGTCACGAACTTGTCGACCTTCAGAACATCTTTTTCCACGGCAGAACGGCCAACGTTCAGGCGTGGCGGATTACGCTCCTCAGCCTGGACCGCGGCGCTCAAGAGTGTGAAGCACACGTTAAGCTTCCACATGCGTCACCTGCCCATCCGCCGCAATTTTCCAAAGCTTGACCCCGTTGAAATGATAGTGGGAGTTTTCACCCCGAACCTCCAACAACTCCGCGCGCGCGGGCTGCACATATCCGGTTTCATCTACTGCTCGCGAAGCGATCATGGCCTCCTCCCCCAACCAATCCCAATCGAAGCGAAAGCGCGTGAACGCCATCGGCAGCCGCGGTTCCTGCAGTTTTGCCCGCTGCCAGCTCTTGCCTCCGTCAGTTGTCACCTCAACCCGTTCAATGCGTCCTTTGCCGGTCCAAGCCAGCCCGCTGATTTCGACGTAACCTCTTTTAGTAAGCCGGTGCCCACCCGAGGGATTCGTAATTACCGACTTCGCTTCCATGGTGAATGTGTATTGCCGCGCCTTGCCGTTAGGCATCATGTCGGTGTATTTGGACGTCTCCTCGCGGCTTGCTAGTGGTTCCGCCACCACCTTAATTTGTCGAAGCCACTTCACGCTCACATTGCCTTCCCAACCTGGCACAATCAACCGCAGCGGATAACCTTGTTCCGGCCGCAAGGCTTCACCATTCTGCCCGTAGGCTACCAGAACATCTTTCAGGCCCTTCTCAAGAGGCAAGCTACGATGCATTTTGCAAATGTCGCCGCCTTCGGCAATGAACCACTTCGCATCAGCCTTCAATCCAGCTTCCTGCAATAAGGTCGATAGTTTCACGCCGGTCCATTCGCTGCAGCTGGCCAAACCAAAACCGGATTGCACATCCACCGCAACCTTGTCGCCCCATTCCCTTCCCCCATTTCCGGCGCACTCAAGAAAGTAAGTTTGCGATGCCGATGGCAGCCGTTTCAAGTCAGCCATGGAAAAAACCAAAGGCGATTCCACCAGTCCGTGAATCAGCAGCTCATGATCTTTTTCGGAAAGCGCGGGCACGCCCGAATGATGCCGTTCAAAATGCAACGCGGATGGCGTGATAATGCCCATCGTCGCGGCCAGCGGAGTAGTGCTGGAACTGGCTTCCGGGTGCTTGTTGGTTCCCAACAGGCGCACCACTTTTTGCTCCGGCGATCTTTCTCCATAGAGCTCAACGCCCTTACCCAACTTGTTGATGCCGTCATCTTCGCTTTGTACATGGGGTTCGGTAGAGCAGCCGGTAAGCAGGCCTCCTAGTGCCGCTCCACGCTTGATCCATCCACGCCGTGTTTGATCGGAACTCATTCAGTCATCACTCCGTTCTTTTTGAGGAAATCGAAAATCTTAGGATACAATTCATCCAATTTCTCAGGGGGAAAACCATGTCGGCCGTTGAGAACGGTAATCAACTCTGCCTCCGCCCCTGCTTGTTTCAATGACTCGGTAAGCTTAACTCCATGTTGGTAGGGCACCGTTTGGTCCGCATCGCCATGGAGGGTAAGTATAGGCGGCAAGTTCTTACGCACGTAGGTCATCGGCGAAATACGCTTGGCAATTTCCAAACGATCCGGCCTTTCCGGCAACCAAGTGATCGCGTACTTCCGCATGTTCTGGCCAGAGAGTTGATCGGCCACATCGGTGATGCCATAAAAATTCACTACGGCGCGAACCTTCACCGGCTTTCCTAAATTCGCACTGGCCGGCGCCATGCCCACCATCAATGCTAAATGCCCGCCGGCTGAACCGCCTGTCACCACAATCCGCTTCTTGTCGATATTATATTTTGAGGCATTCTTAAACACCCAGTCAGCCGCCTTCATTGCATCTTCGACAGCCGCCGGCGCAAGGGCGTCATTCGCCAGGCGATACTCAACGTTGGCCACAACAAATCCTTTTCCCAAATAGCGAAGGCAGATCGGAACCACTTGCGATTCTTTCGTGCCGCCCGTCCAACCGCCGCCATGAATCACAATCACTCCAGGACGCGAGCCGGACTTCGCGTTCTTAGGAATCATAATGTCCAGCTTGGTTGCGCCGTAAGTTGAGTACGGAATGTTGGCATGCATCTCCACCCAATCGGGCAGCTTCGGCGGAGCCTGTGAGTGCAAACCAGCCGATGCCATCAAAAATAAGAGTTGGGAAAAGTGCTTAACGCGCATAGAACCATTTAATCTTATATTGGGGAGTTAAAAATGCACAAACTCGTATTCGCCATCCTAGCCGTGGCTTCTCTTTGGGCCGAAGGCTCAGGCCACATTGAAAGCGTTTATTCAGCAAAGGGGTTCGCGCTGACGGCCGACCCATCAGCCCCGCAATGGCGCACCATCAAGCCAATTATTTCCGACAAGGATCACTACGGCAAAATAGTTGAGGGACATCGCACGGAAATTCGGTCACGATGGACAGACAGCCATCTCTACATCCTTTTTACGTGCCCCTACCGCGAACTGAACGTGAAAGAGAATCCATCTACAACAGAGGAGACCAACAAACTCTGGAATTGGGACGTGGCCGAAGTATTTATCGGCAGTGACTTTGATCACATTTGGCAATATAAAGAACTGCAAGTATCGCCGCAAGGCGAATGGGTGGATCTCGATATCGACCGCAAGAATCCACTCCCTGAAGGCGGCTGGAAATGGAATTCCGGCTTTCATGTGAAGGCGCGGCTCGATAAGGAAAACAAGATCTGGTACGGAGAAATGGAAATTCCTCTTTCCGCAATGGATCCGCGGCCGGTACGGGAAGGCAACGAAATGCGCGTCAATT
>JAYVXT010000199.1:0-7612 GCA_043785065.1 Bryobacterales bacterium
CTTTGGTATAGCTTTCAGTGGTGATTCTAGAGCCGGAGCGGTGCGTCCCGGGGCCTCCCGCCGGATGGGTTTTACTCAACGGATTTTCCGAATTCCTCCATTTAATGTCGCGCACCCGCCCATGGCATTAGGCCGCTTTCAAGGACATCTTGTCCAAAGCCGACAATTTGTCCTATGTAAACATCGTAGCGATGTCTTTTTCAATGGGTTACGAATGGTACATGAATTGCATGAGCAAGAGTATGAACTTCCCCTCATCACTCATTTTGGGACTATTGGCAATCACACTTCCTGCTGTGTTCGGTCAGCGACTAAGCGCTGAATCAAAAGCGAAGTTATCTCCGGATTTGGCGGCGGCCATATCGGCGGGTGTTGAAGAGGAATTGGATTTAATAGTCCAATTCAAAGAAAGCGCTACAAAACGAACCGCTTCTAGCCGATCCTGGAACGCGAAGAGCGTGAGATTGAGGCAGGACCTCTCCATGATCCGCGGCGCGGCCATCCGCATTCAGGCAAGTGAGTTGCAAAGTTTAGTGGAGAATCTCGATGTGGAATACATATCGCCGGACCGGGAAATCGCCGCGCGGTTAGATAAAGGTAGAAACGCCACTCAGGTTGACGTCCAATGGAACACATTGGGTTATGGCGGGACAGGCACCCGGGTAGCAGTGATCGACAGCGGCATCAATCATAATGAAGCGTTTGAAAGTGGAAACACCCCCCGGATTGTTTTTGAAAAGTCTTTCATCCCTGGGCTAACGAGTACCGCTGATGGCTTTGGCCATGGAACGCACGTGGCATCGATCGTTGCGGGAGACGGAGAGGGCGCCGACGTTTACGAGGCTCGTTACAGAGGGATTGCTCCATTTGCCGAGATCGTCAATTTACGGGTTTTGGACGACAATGGGGCCGGCAAGGATAGTTACGTGATTGCTGCTTTGCAATGGATCGTGACCAACAAGCAAGACAAGAAAGCCAACTTGCATATCCGGGTAGTGAATCTGTCCCTGGGCCGTCCGGTTTTTGAAAGCTATAAGACGGACCCTTTGTGCAAAGCGGTGGAAGCGGTTTGGAACGCGGGCATAGTCGTTGTGGTCGCAGCCGGTAATGAAGGCCGGGACAACTCCCATAATACGGGCGGCTATGGGACGATTAATTCGCCAGGAAATGATCCATTTGTGATCACCGTGGGAGCAGCCAATACATTTGGCACGATGACGCGGAACGATGATATGCCCACCTCCTATAGTTCAAAGGGACCGAGTTCGATTGACCACATCGTGAAGCCCGATCTGCTGGCGCCCGGCAATAAAATCGTCGCTTTGGGCAGCGGGAAATTAAAGCTCGACAATCCTGCTAATGTTGTCGACCCGGCAAACAGCTATATGCAATTGAGCGGAACCAGCATGGCTACCCCGTTCGTCTCGGGCGCGGCGATTCTGCTGATTGAGAAGAACGCCGGATATACTCCCGATCAAGTGAAATACCTGCTTATGAAAAATGCCTGGCGCGGTTTCGCGGCCAGTTCCACCATCACTGATCCTAGCTCCGGCAGTAAATTTACGGTTTACAAGGACATCTTTACGGTTGGGGCCGGCTATATGGATATTCAAGCAGCGATTAACGACAAAAAAATGGTTTATTCTTCGGCTCAGTCACCAACAGCCTTGTATAACGGAACCACCAAAGAGGTAACTTTGGTGGGCGGCGCGAATGTGGTTTGGGGCGATTCGACCACGCCATTCAACGTGGTTTGGGGGGCCAACGTGATTGCTGGTACAAACGTCGTCTGGGGTGATAGCGTGGTTTGGGGCAATGCAAACCTGAAGGCAAACAGCGTGGTTTGGGGAGATAAATCCGTTTACAGTTCCAAGTCGGATGGGGTGGATAGCGAAGCCAACAAGATGCTACTGAAAGGCGAATAAGGGGTTGCTAGCATCCTATAAAGCCACGTAGCATTTCCTGGATTCATTGCATTCGTACTCATCCACTACCTTACTGTCGGGACCCAAGCAGTTTTGCGTCTTGTGGCACCAAAACAAGCGGTCATTGCCATGGGGTACATCGGGGTCCCACTCCGCTGGAATGTACATGCCCTTCCAGCGAAGGTTGTCGCAACGGTCGTCGTCGACCACCGTCAACCCGGCCTGTTCCCTGTTGAAGACCGACATATAATTCCGTCTCCTCTATTCAACTAATGAGCCCGCCCCCTAATGTGAAAGGGAGCGGGCCCTAACTTATAATTAGACCGCGATTCCAGCGGCCTTCAGAATAGCCCTCTTCACGGCTACTTTGGCTAATTGAACCTTGTAGCTGTTGCCGGACAAAGGCGTGGCATTGGCAACCGCCGCCTCACCAGCCTTGTCGGCCAGTTCCGCATTGATTGTTTTGCCGGCCAGCATTTGCTCGGCCTGCGATGCGCGCCATGGCGTCGCCGCCACATGACCCATCACAACCGTCGCCGACTTCACAACATTGCCAGCCATGGTCAGGTTCACGGAGGCAGCCGTTAAGGGCCAATCCACCGCTTCTCTGTGACGGACTTCATAGGTTGCGTTCTTACCCGCCGCCGGAATGACAATCTGCGTTAGAATCTCACTCGGCTTCAAAGCGACCTCCCGCTCTCCATTGGACTTGGGAGAAACAAAGAATTCGCTCACGGGGATCTCCCGTTTGCCGCTTGCGGACTGTAGCGTGACTTTCGCCCCAAGCGCAATCAGCGCAGGACCGAAGCTGGAGGCGCTAACGAAGAAGGCCGGACCGCTGCCGAAAATAGCGTGATACTTATTCTCGCCGGTAGCAATTAAGCTCTTGCCGTTTTCGTCCTGGCCTAGCAACCCTGCCCCGCCGCGGAAATACCAGCATCGCGGGCGTTGGCATAAATCGCCGCCCACGGTACCCATGTTCCGCAATTGAGGACTGGATACTTCCATCGCCGCCTGCGCTAGTGAAGGATACATCTGCTTCACCATTGCGTTCGACGAAAGGTCGTCTAAAGTGACCGTTGAGCCTATACGTAAACCGGATCCCACTTTAGAAATGCCGCCCAGTTCTTTGATGTTTTTAATGTTCACTACCCGCTTGGGTGTGTGGATGTATTCTTTCATCAAGCTCAGCAGATCGGTGCCGCCCGCCAAAACATCGGCCTCACCCCAGGCCGGGGCCAATAAGCCAAGCGCTTCGTTCAGCGTTGTAGGATTCGCGTATTCGAAGTTCTGCATGTTATGCGTTCCTCCTGTCAGATGATAAGGCCGCCAGAACACGATCAGGAGTTAGGGGAACCATAGGCACCCGCACACCCAAAGCATTCGCCGCCGCATTAGCGATGGCCGCCAGGCCACCAATCGCGCAGGGTTCGCCCAAGCCGATAATGCCGCGCTTGTCGTTCTCCGGCGTGATGTCCATGTGCACCACAATTTCCCCAATGTCGCCCATACCAGCCAGCTTGTAGAACTCCATATCGTCGTTCAACACATGGCCAGTGACGCGGTCCATAACCCGTTCTTCCATCAACCCGGAGCAGATGCTCATAATGCATGCGCCGTAAACCTGACTGGCCGCTGTCTTCGGATTCACTACCAATCCACAATCCTGCACAGCCACCATCTTGCGCATTCTTACGATGCCCGTTTCCACATCCACTTCCACTTCAGCCATTTGAATGCCGGCCGCGCCAAGAGTGTTCAACCCTTCCTTGGCCGCTTGCGCCGGAACGTTCTCGCCCATTTCCGAGATGCGGTCCACACCCAACTTCTGGCAAGCCTGCTTCCAGGTAAGACCCTTGGCCGGATTTCCTTTCTGCTGGATCTTGTTGTCCACCGCTTCCAATTGATCGGCGGGAACGCCCAAGCCAGGGGAGACCCGTTCAAACAATTTCTCCAAAGCATTCACAGCCGCTTTGCGAGTGGAAGAACTGACGCCGCCAATGGTAGTCGATCCACCGGACGGTCCGGAGGCCGGGAAAGCATTGTCGCCCAGCTTCACGCGGACTGCACTCATCGGCAAGCCGAACGTTTCCGCCGCCACCTGGGTGATGCAAGTGCGTGTACCGGTGCCGATATCCTGGCTCCCGATTTCGACTTCAATCGTACCGTCCGCGTTGATGGTGACTTTACACTTGGAAGCATGGCCCGCGCCGCCCCAAGTGGCCATTCCCAGACCAACGCCGCGGCGAATATTGCCGGTTTCAGCGCCACGGGGATGCCACTTCTTCTTCCAATCCATCAGTTCCGCGGCCTTAGCCAATTGCTTGCGGTAAACCTCGGGACGAGCCGACATTTCCACGTTCTTATGGAACAGATCCCACGGATCCATCTTCAGCTTCGCAGCCAAATCCTCAAGCGCCGAGCAAGTCAAAAAGCTCGCCTGCGGATGATTCGGAGCGCGCCAGGCACGGGCCGGACCTGCATTCAAGGAAACCGCCGTGTGATTCAAGCGGAAGTTTTCGACCTTGGTCATCACATACGGAAGAGGAGGCATACCACCACCGCCAACTCCGCCCGAAGCCCACGATTCCGATTGCCATGCCGTGATCTTGCCATCGGCGCTTGCGCCAACTTTGATCTTCGCGAAGGCGCTAGGACGGACACCGGCAATGGTCAGCTCATTCGAACGATCAAGATAAATCTTCACCGGACGGCCGCCACTTTCCTTAGAAAGACGCGCCCCTTCCGAACCCCATTTATCGGACGGGAACTTCGATCCGAAGCCGCCGCCAACGTGATCCATCTGAACCTTCACATCGGTTATCGGAATTTCCAACTGCTTGGCTAAATCGCCGCCAATGGAAGAAACGGCTTGCGTGGAAGGCCACAGGTTGACCGTGCCGCCTTGCCATTGCACGACGTTGCCATGCGGTTCCAAACAGCAGTGGGTGATTACCGGGCAACCGTACTGGCCTTCACTCACGGCCGCGGCTTCTTTGAAAGCCTTGTCCGGATCGCCGGTTACTTGTTCGCCGGCAGCCTTGGCGCGGGAGCCTACTTTGCTCAGGTCCTGTTCCTGCACAACGTGCGGCAGAATTTCGTAATCAACTTTGATTGCGCGAATCGCGTCTTTCGCAATTTCCTCGCGCACGGCGCTGACAATCGCCACTTCGGCGCCGGCCCATTGGAGTTCGGTTCCTGGCGTGGCAATGACACGAACCGCCGTCACGCCTTCCATCGCTTTAGCGGCGGAGACATCAATGCTCTTCACTTTGGCATGAGCATGGGGGCTATGCAAAAAAACGCCGAACAATTGTTCAGGTTTATTCAGATCGGAAGAGTATTTGGCGCGCCCGCTGGCTTTCTGCGGTCCGTCGAGGCGGTCGAAGGATTTCCCCATCACCGCGCGCTTGTTCATTGGTGGCCAACTATATTCAGGCATTGCGCATACTCCTTGAAGCTTCGAGAACTGCCTCTCTCATCCCAACGTAGGTTCCGCAGCGGCAGATGTTGCCGCTTAAGCCCTTCTGTACTTGCTCGCGTGTCGGGTTGGGATTCTTATCGAGGAAGCCCTTAGCCGCCATGACGAACCCGGGCGTGCAGTAGCCGCATTGTTGGGCATCATGTTTGACGAACGCAGCCGATACGGGGTGCAGCTTACCGGGCCCACCCAAGCTTTCAATGGTTGTGATTTGCTTGCCCACCGCGTCGATCGCGAGAACCGAGCAGGCGTAAACGGTCTTGCCGTTCACCATCACCGTGCAGGCGCCGCAGGTGCCACGATCACACACACGCTTAGCGCCGGTCATGTCCAATTTGTGCCGCAACGCATCGAGAAGCGTTACGCGCGGTTCCACGGCAAGGTTTGTGGGTTTGCCGTTGATGTTCAATGTGATTGCGACTTCGCCTAGTCCCGACAGCTTCCCCGCCGCTTGCGCGTCGGCTTCCTGTACGCCAAGGCCTGTAGCTAATAGGCCGCCTCCAACGGAAGCGCCTCCCAGAAAACCGCGGCGTGAAACCGCTGGTTTGGTTTGTTTATCTTTATCTTTTTGGGAACTCACCGGATACCATCCTTTCAGTGTGGTTCTAACCCCCGCCAAATTCGTCGGAGCAAGATCTGTCTATATATACCAAAGGTGAGGGGCGGTTTGGGGGAAGTACTTTCAATATCTAAGCAATAAGGGCGGCATGTGGCTGCGGCAGAATGCTAGCAGCCTGTGTCGGAAGTCGGAAAAGACCGGTCGCTTACGCTCGCGGCTCAGTAATTTCAATACGTTATCGAGACGCGACGGTAACGTAGCGGACTTCCAACACGGGCTGCTAGGACGACTATTCTTTTAAAAACACTGCTACCGCACACAGTTTCCTGCTTCGAGGATTGAAATTAACAAGACTGGCTGCACTTCACCCGTTGAGACCGCCCACCCAGACGGTCCTACCTGATTTACAGGCTTGCCTCATATGGTCCCCAACCGAAAAGGCAACGCAAGTTTTCCGCGCAACCCGCCCTGCTGATTTGTTTTTAGAGCTGTCCGAATCGATCCGGGAGCCAGCTCCCTTTTGAGGAGGAGCACTTGAAGGAGAGCATCCTGGCCAGGAGTTTATCTCTCTGGTTAAACGGTAGCAGGCGGGGGGAAGGTGGTTGGTTTTTGGTTTGGGGTTAAGTTGTTGAATTGCGGGGCGTGAAAAGTTTTTCACGGTTGGGGACTGCATAGATTTTTTGATCGATTTCGCGCGAGAAACACTTCTGGTAGTGGGAAAAATCTCAGGGCGCGGAATTGGTCTAAAAATACGGTGAACTAAAGCGAAAGCACCCGGCATCTTCAAAGCGATAGAGCAGCAACTCGGTCTCAAACTTGAATCCAAAAAGGAACCGCTTACGATATTAGTCATAGATCATGTGGAGCGAGCGCCCTCGGAGAATTAATTGGATTCTTTTGTGCATGTCTTTCAGAAGAAGTCGAAGGCAGGAATCGCCACCCCAAGGGCTGAAATCGAACTCGACCGGCCAAGGGCTTAAGCAGTTAAGGAGCGAGGTAAGAAATGCCGAAGAGTAAACCTCTTGAACAACAGCCCAGTTCGGGCAACGTGTTCGCGGACATTGGCATGGCCGATGCGGAAGAACACCTGATCAAAGCTGGTTTGGTGGTCAAGATCGATCAAATTATCCGGCAACGTGGTTTGACCCAGACTGCGGCTGCCCAGGCTATGGGCATCGATCAACCCAAGGTCTCGGCAATGCTGGCTGGTGATTTCGCGGCTACTCCGTCTAGTGGCTGACGCGCTTCTTTGTTGCGCTTGGGTCGGATGGCCAATTTGTTATGAAGGCCCTAAAGCGTGGGCAGGCCCAGTTGCATAACAAGGTCACCGAATGATCGCCGTTTGTTAGTTGTCTATCCTTTCCTCAAGTTCTTCATTGGTCAGAGGTTTTCTGGCCCAGTGACGAACGTGAAAAGCACTCACCAGTCCAGTTGATGAACTCTTTCGATTGAACTAGCTATAGCTAGAAGTAGATTTTGTAAGTCCAGTTCTTGCGGCCATGAATGAGAACGCGCATCCCACGGTCGAGTTCCTCTGTTTCGGAGGACACGGCGCACCGTTCCGCCATTTCCTCCATTGAATGACCAGATTGTACATGTGCGACCGTTTAAGTCGGATTATGTACCATTTACCATCAGATGCAAACC
>JAYVXT010000200.1:0-2276 GCA_043785065.1 Bryobacterales bacterium
TCTGATGTCTGCTGGGCCTGAAAGTATTGAACCGTGGCCCGGGGGGCCAGAACCGTTCCGTGCGGCGTATTTCGAAGGGCTTTCGTAAAGAGATGTCCGCGGTCCTTACACCGCGTCAGACGGCGTCTTGGGGCACTTATTGCCCGTAACTACATTTATGGCGATTAGGCGCTGGACAGGAAATGGCCGTTAATGCTGCCTATCCTTTTTGAATAAGTTATTGGCTAAATCAAAATGAAAACCGAGGCGAAGTCCCTGCCAGCACGACTGATTTTGTTGGGGACTGCCGCGCAAGATCACCTAACCAGAAAGTTGGCACCCTTATCCCCCTGTTTTCGCCGCAGAAACTGCCGCCCAACCTAGTCACTGTCTGAAAGTACGACAGCCCTCAACATTTTTGACACCCGTACGTCGCGGCTACACTGCCGGTACGGCACTTGCAAATTCTTAACGGCAACCTGGAGCTCTCGTAATGACGTTTCCGTATTTATCGCGCGGCATTGCCGTACTCGTTACTCTCTCGCTGGCGGCTTGTGAATCTCCTTCCGGCAAAAAGACCACGCAGGTCGGTATTTATTCGCCGGTCATCGTAGACAATGTAGACGGCACACACGAAATGCAGCATTTCATCGTGCCCGTGGATATGGCAAAACTACGCGCGTCGTCCGGCTCGTTGATACCGAGCGGACCGCGAATTCGACTCGCACTGGGCGCCGGCGAAAATTTAGACCACGTGGCTCCCGGCACCCTCATTTCCACCACCGGAACCCTTATAGACCCAACGCTATTTAAATTGGAAAGGGGCGCCGCAGTGAAACTACTCCGGGCAGGAACCCCCGTGCAATCGGCCGGCCCCCGCGTGAACAAGACTATCATCGTCAACTTTGCCGGAACGGGTTGCGACAACGCCAGTGCCGAAAACACCGGACAATTTCTGAAAAATTATTTTTTCGACGCTTCTCACGGCTCGGAATCTATTCAGCCCGAAGTCTATACGCTCCCGCACACGGTCGCTCCGGCCTGTTCCACTACTGAATACATGGCCGAGGCCCGACGCCAACTGGGGCCGCGCGGCATAAATCTGGATGACTATGGAAATCAAACCGTCGTCTACCTGTTGCCGACTGGCGGTTGTGGATTGGCCGGCCTGGCCAGCATCGGAGTGGCCTATATTTTTGGTGGATACTGCAACAACCTGCCGGTCATAGCCCACGAAATGGGTCATACCATGGGCATGGGTCACGCGGCACGTAATGGCAACTCGTACGGCGACAATACGGACCCGATGGGCAATGCCTGGGAAGGGACGAAGTATTTTAACGGCGCCCACATGGCGCAAATGGGATTGTTCCGAGGCTGGATCCAAAACGCTCAGGTCGTCGACGTGAGTACCTCCGGGGATTACAGACTTTCGACGCTGGACGATCCCAACGCGGACGGCACCTTGGTGCTCAAGATTCCCGATCCCATTAACACCGCCTACTCGTACTACGTTAGCTACCGGCGCACCGGAGTCGGTTTTGGAAACAATCTTAGCCAAGCCGATTCTTCAACGACGGCAGTTCATCATTTTTATACGGCACTGCCTTATTTCTTAGAAACCGATATGTACGTCTCATTTGGGGATGAAGGCGGCTCAAAGGTCGGCAACTTTTATATTTCACAAGTGAAGGGGGCGGGTGACACCGCCATAATCCGGGTCCGACCGCGTGAAAGTTTTATTCGCCCAACCGATCCTAGCTGCGTTGGCGACACGCTGGTCAATGGAGCGACCTTGTTTAGTCAGCAGGCCTTGTGTTCCGGCGATTACAAAGCCGTGGTTCAGGGTGACGGGAATTTCGTAATTTACGATCTCAATCGTAATCAAGCGCTATGGGCATCGAAGACTTTTACCGGCAAGCGCCTCAAGATGGAGAGTGATTGCAATCTCGTTCTCCACGGCGACTCCGCCCCGGTGTGGTCTAGCCAAACAAACGGGCGAGGCAACGGCTGCTTCGCGGTAATGCAGGCGGACGGCAATTTCGTCGTCTATAACGGCGATAAAAAGGCGGTCTGGGATTCGGGTACCGCCAACCATGAAGGAACCTATCCGCCGTCCAATCCTCCGCCTACCAATCCGCCTCCGCCGTCGGGTAAAGACAATTGCGTGGGGGACACGTTGGCGTCCGGGGCTAACTTACTGCCGGGCAAGGCCCTGTGTTCCAGCGGGTTCAAAGCCGAGCATCAGACGGACGGAAATTTCGTTCTGTACGATCTTGCCTCGAATCGGCCCCTGT
>JAYVXT010000201.1:0-2273 GCA_043785065.1 Bryobacterales bacterium
CTCTGATGAGTCTGCCATAAGTTGCTAAGGCCTCCCGCCTTCGACACAACTTATCAGCTATTGGGAACTGTAGTCACGCACGCTTGCCGGAAGGACACGTAACACCCACCTGAACTGTTACCAAGTTTTAAATCAATAGCCATTGGTATCTCTAAGTGTGATCCTTTCGATGGCCGTTTACACACTCTAACTTACACACTATGCCGCCAGATACGCAGCCGGCACAAATGTAATTCTCCTCAGCCCCGACGTCGCCGAATTCTTCCCCGATTCCGACGCCGTCAACGAAGCCTTGCGCGTCCTGATCAAGATCGCCCGTAGCAAACCGTCCACACGCAAATCAAAATCCAAACCAGCATGACGTCAAAAAACGCACCATAACTTTCCCCGTTCCCCATCGATCCAAAATAATATCACCCAACTCCCGCAACCACTTGACGCTCTCGCTCACTTGACTCCAACCAAACCCGTGCCACACTAGAATCGCTAGAAGGGCGGCTGTTCCACAAGGAATCAGCCGCCCTTCGCATTTTCGAAAAGGAGTCCGAAACAAAATGTCCACACCCGCGCAAATCGCAGCCAATCAGACCAACCCCCAGCTCTCCATCGGTCCCCGCACCCCCGAAGACAAGGCCCACTCCGCAGACAACTCCACCAAGCTCGGCCTCTATGCAAAGCAGGCCGTCCTACTCACCGCCGAAGATCACCAGGAATTCGCCACCCTCACCGCCGCCTACGAATACGAACTCCGCCCCTACACCCCCGTCGAGCGCACCATCTTCGCCCAACTCATCCTCGCCGCCTGGAACATCCAGCGCGCCAATCGCCTTGAAGCCGCACTCGCCATCACGGAAGGTATCGACCCGCTCCTCTCCGAAAACAAAACCTTCGCCCGCATAGCCATAGCCCGAGCCCGTGCCGAACGCACCTTCAACAAATCACTCAAAGAATTACGAGCCACCCCAGTCGCCCGCCTCCAACAAAAATCAACTACGAAAAACGAACCCAAATATATGCCCACATCCATCGGGCCATACCTCCGCCCCACCCCAAAAACCGGACGCAACGAACCCTGCCCCTGCAAATCCGGTCGAAACTTCAAACAATGTTGTCTGCAAAACGAAGCCACTCCCGCCGCCACAGTTCAACCCTGTCACCATGAATGACATCGTGGGCAGTAGGGCAGCCATCACCACCTAGCAATCCCAACCCAGGAGCCCATCCAATGATCGAAGCAGTCATCGAAACCCGTGACCTCGTTAAGAAGTACACCTAAGACGCCTTCACCGTTACAGCGCTCGACCACGTGTACATCCAAATCCACAAGGGTGGCTTCGTTGCGCTAATGGGTCCATCCGGCAGCGGCAAAACCACGCTCCTCCACCTCGTCGCCGCCATGGACCGCGCCAGCAACGGCGAGATGCTCGTGCTCAATGAAAACCTCCGCGCCCTAGCCGCCCATATCGGCTTTATCTTCCAATCCTTCAACCTGATCCCCGTTCTCTCGGCGCTGGAAAATGTGGAGCTACCGCTAAAGCTAACCAACCTTTCGAAGAAGGAGCGCAACGAGCACGCCGCGACCGCATTGAAGTTGGTGGGCCTAGGCGACCGTCTGGACCACATGCCTCGCCAACTGTCCGGCGGGCAGGAGCAGCGAGTGGCGATCGCCCGCGCGATTGTCACCGACCCCGATTTGATTCTGGCCGACGAGCCGACCGGCAACCTCGATTCGACGTCTGCGGCGGAAGTGCTGAATTTGCTGACACGGCTGAATAAGGAGTTCGGCAAGACGATTGTGGTGGTGACGCATGATCCACATGCGCCCAAGTGCGCCCGGACGATCCGCTATTTGGAGAAGGGCAAGTTGTTGCCGGAAGGCCAGGCTCCGGAGGATTGGTCGTTGGTGACGCCGGCTGCGGGGTGAGGGGGCCTTACTATTGTAGTGTTAGGTAACGCTAACCAAAGAACGCTCGGCAAATATTCTTGTAGGCCTCAGTCTCCGGGGAATCGCGTGTGAAAACGTCGGCGAAACTTCTGCTCGAAACGCCGATCAACCCTTTCCAAATGTCAGGGCCATGGGAGGCCCTTAGAATACATTCCTTGATCCTTGGATTCGTATTCCATACGAACACCTTCACACCGTGGTCATTGATGCCGCGTGCGATCATTTCATTCACGTGGTCATCGCCAAACCCGTACCCGACAATCATAAGCTTCACGTCGCCATCGAAAAGTACACGCTTGAATATCTCGAAATACCACCTAAGCAAAGG
>JAYVXT010000202.1:0-7598 GCA_043785065.1 Bryobacterales bacterium
AACCAGTTCGGCGCTACTTTTGGCGGCCCTATCCTGAAGGACAAGATCTTTTTCTTTACCGACTATGAGGGCGGAAGGACTCGTCAGGGAACCACCTTCAATACCGTAGTTCCCACACAAGCCCAACTCAACGGCGATTTCTCCGGAGCCAGGCCCATCTACGATCCGCTTTCCACCAGGTCCAATCCCGCCAATCCAAGCCAGTTCCTCCGCGACGTGTTCCCGGGCAACACCCTCCCGCCTGCGAGAATCGCCAGCCAGGCAGCTTACTTTAAGCCATTTTTTCCTATCCCAAATAGCGGCTTAACCCGTTTTGCGTCTTCGCCGGCATTAGCCATCGATACCGACAAGTTCGACATTAAAGTGTCGCCAAGGTTGTCCGCCAAGGACAGTATCGTCAGCCGCTACTCCTTCGTCAATAACAATGAGAGTGATCCCGCCGCTTATCCCGCTCTTGGCGCGTATCCCCTGCGCAGCCGGTCGCAGAACGTTGGCCTCAGCTTTCTGCATGTCTTCACGCCCAACGTCACCTGGGAGCTTGCGGGTAACTACTACCGCACGTTCTTCTTCTTCCTGAACGCCGGCGCCTTCAACGGCAAGGACGTGGTTTCGCAAGCGGGCATCACCGGTTTTGAAGGCATCTCCAGCCTGCAACCCGCCGCTCCTCTTCTCAATCTATCCGGTTACCAGGCATGGGCCGGCAGCACCGACAACCGCCCGAAAGCCAACCGCATCCGAACCTATCAGTACCGCAGCGCCGTCACTTGGTCGCACGGCAATCACGATATGAAGTTCGGCATTCAGCTTTCGCACCAGGCCCACGCGTTCTTAAACGGCAACGCCTCTCAAGGCACATTCAATTTCGATGGCCGATACACGCAGAATCCGCAGAGCACCGGAAACACGGGCGACTCGTTTGCCGACTTCCTCCTCGGCTATCCGTTCAGCGTGCAGCGCGCCACGCCCATCCAGATTTTCGGCGATAGCGGGAACTTCCTGCACATGTATGGGCAGGACAACTATCGCTTGACTAAAAACCTGACCGTGAACATCGGCGTTCGATGGGAAGTGAACTCGATGCTGGTGGGCATACGCGGACAGTCGAACGCGTTTGATTTCGCGACCGGCAAGATCATCATTCCCACTCGAAACGGTTCCCCCGACCTCACAGCGCAGCCAGGATCGGCCAAGGCTTGGGAGGTTTTCCGGCCGCTGCTTGAGACAACGGAGGAGAAGAATCTCCCGTGGTCGTTGCGGCATCCGAATCCGCACGATATTGCGCCCAGAATTGGCTTTGCATGGCGTCCTAACGGTAGCAATCGCTGGGTGGTTCGCTCCGCCTACGGCATCTTCTATGTCTATCCGGATTCGAACATTTTGTTAGGTCAAGTCCGCACGCCTCCGTTCGTAATTCTGCAGGTCATAAATAATGATGTGCCCACCGCGGCCACTCCGGTCCCCAGGCGCAATCTCGCCAATTATTTTCTTGGCCAATCGTTGGTGGACATAAACGCCACCCCCTCGCCCACCACGGGGGGCACAGACTACGCCACTACTTACACACAGACCTGGAACTTTAATGTGCAGCGGGAGTTCGCCAACAATACCGCTATGGAGGTGGGCTACGTGGCCAATAAGGGAACGCATTTGCAAACCTCATCGGAGTACAATATTCCTTTTCCTGGCGCAGGCAATGTGCAAGCGCGCCGTCCCTATCCGCAGTGGGGCGTTCTTGATTACAAAATCTGGGGCGGATCGAGCACCTACCATAGCCTTCAAGCGAAGATCGAAAAACGCTTCTCCTCCGGATTCTCTTTCCTTGGCGCTTATACCTGGTCAAAGTGCATTGATGCGCCAGGCAGCGAAGAAGGCGGGGCTCCCGCATACTACCTCGACAACCTCTACAAGGGCCGCTGCGATTATGACGTGCCTCACAACTTCGTGACCAGTTACATCTGGGAACTGCCGTTCGGAAAAGGCAGGCGATTTTTCTCCAGCGCACCCAAGGCGCTTGATTTTGCCGTGGGCGGCTGGCAGTGGCAAGGGATCAACACTTTGCAATCGGGCGTGCCCTACAACGTCAGCATAAATGTTGATCGCGCAAACACTGGCGTCAGCCAGCGTCCGGACGCGATTGCCTCTCCGGTGGAGCCGCGAACGCTGTCATGTTGGTACTTCACCTCATCCAATCCGGCTTGTAAAGCGGCGTTTCCCAACCAAGCGGATACCTTCACTCTGCCGGCCATCTACACCTATGGGAATGCAGGCCGGACGCTGCTACGCGGCGATCGTTTGATTCAACTCGACATGTCGCTGATTAAGAATTTTCACGTAAGTGAATCGAAAGCTTTCGAGTTTCGGGCGCAGGTGTTCAACCTTACTAATACACCCAGCTTCTCTTCTCCCAGTGGCACGGTAAATCTGTCGACCGGCGGGCAAGTTACGGCGACGCGAAATCAACCCCGGCTGTATGAGTTCGGATTGAAATTCAATTTCTAATTTTTCATCGTTTTTCAGGAATCGTCGCCCACGGCCAGAACGAAGTATTGCGCGCTGGAGGTCCCCGGATTCCTCCACCCGTGAAACTCATTGGAGGCGATATACAGCACCGATCCGGGGCCAACGCGGGTCGTCTTTCCGGCAATCGTGACATCAAGGACACCGCTCCGGATCATCACCAGTTCTTCGTGAATGTGACTATGCGGCGGATGAGGGGCTTCACCGGCAGCTAGCTCCGTTTCATGAATGTCCAGCAGGACATTCGAGTGGGTTCGGCCTTTGAACATGGCCCTGGAACTCATATGCGCCGATTTTCGAACGGGCAAGTCCTCATGCCGCAAGGCTTGTGATGCAAGGCGTTGGTCTTGAGCGGCCGTTTGAGCCGCCAACAACAGGGGGAGGATCTGCTTCAAATCACGCCGAGTGTAATTATTCGAGTTCATCTCGTCAAGAATATATCACTCGCGATGCGTCCGTAGGAAAGCGGGCCATGGAAAAAGCTGCTGACCGGAATGCCGCATGAAGCCGCGAGGGACTTCATGCAGAACTAATCCGCAAGTGGGTCCCAAACAGAAACCAGATTAAGAACGAAGCCGGCCACGGGACCTTCTCCCTCCACCGGCCACGGGACCTTCTCCCTCCAATTGATCGATGCCGGTTCGTCTTTCCACTTCGCCATTGGGGCGGTAGATCTCAATCGACCGCGTTTCCGGATCAATCAACCAGCCCAATTGCGCGCCCTGCGCCATGTATTCCCGCATCTTTTCCTGAAGCGGTTTTCGTCCGTCGCTATGGGATCTGACTTCGACGACGAAATCGGGGCAAAGGCGCCAAAACGAATTCCGTTTACCGCTTCCAAGTCCGGCAATACGGGACTTCAGCGTCCAGGATGCATCCGGTGAGCGGCGAGCGCCGTTGGGCAGAACAAAACCCGTGGAAGAGTCGCAACCAATCCCCCGGCGATCTTTTTTTGCCCAAATTCCAAGTTGGATGGCTATATCGAAGTTGCATGCGCCTGTGTCGGAATGGGCCGAGCCATAACAATGAGTTCACCCTTAGCGGCCATTTCAAAATTGAGTTCAGGATGCGCCGCGCAAAAGGCCGTGAATTCTTCGTCGGTCATTGGATGAGCCGTTAAGGTAGCTGGAAGCATAGCATCGTCGATGGCGAACGTCATGGCTTCAGTTTATCTCGTTTCCGAACTCCCATCTGCAATTTCGGCTCGCCGCGTTCCAACACCGGATTTCCAACACCGGATTAAACCACACCGCAAGACTCCTGTGATATGATCGCCCCCAAAGGGAGATCCCATGTCTCGATTTACCGCTAATCTGCTTGCCGGCTGCCTGCTTCTATCAATCGTTCCGATTTGCCGGCCTCAAAGCTTCACCGCAAACATCACCGGCTTAATCAACGATCCAACCAGCGCCGCAATTCCCGGCGTCAAGGTAAGGTTGGAAAACGCGTCCACTGGCGAAGCCCGCGAAACCATGACCAGCGCCGAGGGCCGCTACACCTTCTCCCAATTGCAGCCAGGAGCCTATAGCCTGCGCGCGGAAGCCACCGGCTTCAAGGCTTTCACTCAAAAAGGAATCACTCTAATCTCCGGCCAATCCGCCGCGGTCAACGTTCAGATGCAAATCGGCGAACTCTCACAGCGCGTCGAAATTGGCGCCTCCGCCGTTCAGGTCGATACGCAAACTGCCAACCAAGCCGTTTCCCTCGATCGCCAAATGGTTCTCGCCCTTCCCACCAATCTCAGAAATCCGTTCACGCTAGTCCACGCCACCGCTGGAGTCACCGCGCCGGCCACGGGAATTTCGCAATCCGTCGCCGATCAAAATCAGGATCGTTTCGGTCTCAATGGCGGTCGCAGCACCACCACCGGCGTTCTTCTCGACGGCGTCAACGCCTCCGCCGGCAATAGTTGGAATGGCCTCTTAATCTCCCCCGCTATTGATTCCGTCGCCGAAGTTCAAGTCATCCGCAACGCCTACGATTCGCAATACGGCCGATCCGGTGGAGGAATAGTAAGTATCATTACAAAAGGCGGCGGTTCCGAATTTCACGGCACTGCATTCGACTTCCTCCGCAATTCCGTGCTCGACGCCAACTCCTGGGCCAATAATCGCGCGCGCTTGCCCAAGACCATATTTCAGCGCAACCAATTCGGAGGTAACTTTTCCGGACCCGCTTGGAAATCGAAAAAACTGTATTTCTTTGGCGGGTACGAAGGCTTGCGCCAAGCCTCGCCCTCAACTGCTGTAAGCACTCTGCCCACCGCCGCCGAACGCTCTGGCGATTTTTCACAAACCTTCAATGCCGACGGTACTCTTTCGGCCATCTTCAACCCTTTCTCCACTCGCCCCAATGCCACCAACACCGGATACATTCGCGATGCATTCCCAGGCAATCGCATCCCCGCCAGCCTGCTGGATCCGGTGGGCCTAAAAACCGTGGCGCTTTATCCTGATGCCACCAGCCCTGGCGATTTCAACTCGCATACGCGAAATTATTCGGCGGCCGGTAAAGGTTCCACCATCAGCGATCGCTCCGACATCCGGATCGATTGGGCGCGCAGCGAAAAGCACCAGATGTTCTGGCGTTTGTCGAAAGCTTGGCGTCAGAATGGACTCCCCGCCCCCAACGTTTTTCCCAATCTCACCGGAACCGGCAACATCAGCGGCAACCCGCGCTATCAAGTCTCCCTTGGCAATACGTTTGTTCCCGATCCAACTTGGGTCGTCAACGTCATGGCCGCCTTCGGCAGTTGGACCGAACGTCAAAGCTCGCCATACGCCGGCCGCGACGGAACCGAACTGGGTCTGCCCGCTTTGTTCGTCAAGTCGCTGGATGTTAAGACCCTGCCGCAAATCACCATGGAAACTTACTCCAATATCGGCTATTCGCGCGACCTCAACAACATCAGCAGGGTAGCCAACATCCAGGTAAATGCCACCAAGGAACGCGGCGCGCACAGCCTGAAGTTCGGCTTCACCCGCGATGCGGCGATGCTCACCGGAGGCGGCCTTTTCTCCGCCGACTTCAGTTTCTCCCGAGGCATGACCTCCGGACCAGCCGCGCAGGTATCCAGCACCACATCGGGCAACGCCGTTGCGTCCATGCTTTTAGGAACAGGTTCCGGCGGGAACGTTCAGAAGCCGGCGTTAGGAGCCATCACACGGCTTTATTACGGTTTGTATTTTCAGGATACTTGGCGCGTCAACAAACGCATCACCATCAATCCAGGCATCCGTTATGAGTTGCACCGCCCCGCCACCGAGCGCTTCAACCGCCTCAGCAACTTCAACTACAATGTGGATAATCCGCTCAGCAAGCAAACCGGTCTGGCACTGAAAGGCGGCTTGACTTTCGTGGATGCCGACAACCGTTTCTCGTGGGATCCGGTACACAACAATTTCGCACCAAGACTCGGCGTCTCCTTCAAATTGACTGAAAAGCTGGTGCTGCGAACCGGCTACGGAATATTCTTCCCCACGCAAACCGGCACCGGAGATTTGACCGGCTATTCGTCCACAACTTCATGGACCTTCAGCCAGGGCGGCGATCTCATCAACCCGCAGGATCTTTATCGCAATCCTTATCCTTCCGGGCTAATCCCAGCCGTGGGAAGCGCCGGCGGATTGTTAACGAACATCGGTCGCGGCGCTGGCGGTTACGACCGCAATCATCCCAACGGCTACATGCAAAATTTCAGCGCCGACTTTCAATACGATTTGGGTCGCGGCACGGTCATCGAGCTCGGCTATGCAGGTCACCAGGGCCGCAAGCTTGTTTATGGCGTTAGCATCAACGATAACCAACTGCCTACCGACTTACTTGCGCTCGGCACGGCGCTCGACGCCCGCGTCAACAATCCCTTCTTCGGGCTCATCACCAGCGGTAACTTGGCGGCGGCGCAGTTGCCTCGCCACCGTTTACTGCGTCCCTATCCTGAGTTCGATACCGTCACCCGTAACGGTCAAACTTCCGGCGGCAGTTCCAGCTACAATGCCTTGCTGACTAAGATCTCAAAACAATTCTCGGGTGGTCTCATGCTGCTCACCAGCTACCAGTGGTCCAAGGCGATCGACAACATCGGCGAGACAGAACCCAGCCCGGGTGGAGCCGCCGACGGATTCCGCGATAACCGCAATTTCCGCATCGAACGCTCTCTGGCGGCTCACGATCTGCCCCACAGCATGGTCACCGCCGTAGTGTACGGCTTACCGTTCGGCCGTGGCAAGCGCTTCGGAAAGGGAATGAATCGTCCTGCCGACTTCGTGTTGGGCGGATGGCAGCTATCCAGCATTGTCCGGCTGTCGAGCGGGTTGCCCGTGCGACTGACAGCTCCCAGCCTGATCAGCCAATATGGGTTCGGCACCCAGTATCCCAATGTCACCAGTGGCGCGGATGTTGCAGTTGACAGCCGTACACCCGAAAGATGGTTCAATACAGCCGCTTTCTCTGCACCGGCTCCTTACACCATTGGCAATTCACCCCGGCGCTTGGATCAGTTGCGCGCCGCCCATCAGAAAAATGCCGACCTATCCGTCGCGAAGAATTTCGCATACCGCGAACGCCTTCGCGTCCAATTCCGTGCCGAGGCATTCAATCTCACCAACACACCGCAATTTTCCTGGCCCGATACGCAGTTCGGCAGCCCAACGTTCGGCGTTGTCTCCGGCACCATGAATGTCGGCCCCCGCAATGTTCAGTTCGGCTTAAAGGTTGACTTTTGAGGCGAACGCGCAAAACGGAGCTCCGATGGCGAGAAACTTTGCGTGTCCCTCGAATGTTTGGCGGCCCTGCCACCGGGCCCTTTGCGCTTTTAAAAAGACACTTATCCCTTGGGGCCGAAGCTGGAGGTTTGAATTGTTCGCACCAGCGGACTGTCTTTGCTTCAATTAAAAGATCGCCGCCAAAGCGATCCACCTGATTTGCCAGGCTGACGACGCGTGTTCCCCAACCTGCACCGCCTCTCCAATGATTCGACTTTGACAACCCGCAGGACACGACTGAAAAACAACAACTCGAACCGATTCGAGATCGTCCACCTTTTGAGGGGCGAACGATTTTGGTTTGAAGAGTATTCCGGG
>JAYVXT010000203.1:0-2271 GCA_043785065.1 Bryobacterales bacterium
GAGACGCGCCGGAGCAAAACGTCCCCCTGTTGGATTTGGTCTTTGTTGTTCATGGAAGGTTTCATGTTTTTAGTGCGTTTCAGGATTGGGTTTCAGGATTGGCGGTGGGGAGAATCGAGATGGGATTGCGACCACCGCAACAACCGCATGGCAGCAGCCGATTGTCTGTAGGCTCGTTTAAGGAGGTGGAGGGCGGATTTCTCGGAAGCCTGTAACTGGGCTTCGTAGGTGGTAGCGGTGGAGCGGGAGGACAGAGCGATAGCGGACTGTAGGAGTTTCGTGCGGTGGTTCATTTCTTGGGGCGTTTAGGTTTGCGGGGAAGTTTGGCTAGGCGGGAGTAGTATTGTGAATCCCCCCGCTTCATGTTCTTGGGGGAGCGGAGCGCGGCGGGGTAGTCCTTGACCCAGTGGGAAGCGACCAGCCAGCCGGCTTGGCCGTGAAGCCAGCGCCTCGGCCATTCCGTCAGCGGCGGCGCGGAGGGCGGTGAGTTCCTTCGTTTTATCATCCAGCATCCGTTCCATTGCCGGATAATCGTGGTAGAGCCTACGTGCCACCGTCTCGGCATCCTCATTCGGGTAGAGGTCACAGTTGAGGGCGGCTTTGATGGCGGCTAGTTGGGCGCGGGCTTCGGTGAGTTGAGACAAGGCCTCCTTTAGCTGGCACTCAACGCGCACCTGAACCCAGTCCTCGTTGCCGTGCAAATCCTCGCCCATCTTTATGCGGTCAGGGAATCCGGATTCACGGAGCATAGAGCGAAGCGTGTGAGTCTTTCCATTCGATTCGTCCATTAGACGGCGCAGTTCAACCACGGTGCGCTTCTCGGAAACAACATCGTCCAGCATCTGTGTAAGCCTACGCGCATCCCCACGCGCATCCTCAAGTAATAACTTCAGTTTCTCAATTTCGATTATCTGTTTTGCCACGGTCTTCGTCCAAGGCGCGTTTTCTTTGCAGACAAATTCCGGCGAACCGGGAGTCAACGCTGGGTCGTGTGGTGAGTTGCTCATGGGTTTGTTTTTATGCGTTGGCGACTAGTGTGGCTAGGCATGGCTGTTAAAATATTTTCTTCGCGGGTGGATTTCCGGCAAAGGTCATCAAAACATCGGCTAGCCGTTTTTTCTCGGCCAAGGTGTGATACGGGATAAAATCTTCTATCATGGCATAGGCAGATTCGCGTGAAACGCCGGATTTAATCGCATCCCGCTCCGCCCACGCTTCGTGTAGCTTGCTCCATAGAACAAGTCGTGACCTCCTTTGTGTGTTGCGGGAGCGCACCGCCTCGTCCAGGTCCCCCTCCGCCTTCTCCGCCCGTGCAATCGCGGCGGCGAGTTCGCGCTCAAGTTTTCTGGCAAGAAGCGCCATCTCTGTGCGCCCCCCGTGCGGATTTTCCCACTCAGCATCGGTTCTTGGGGTGGAGTTTTCTTCGCGCAGTTTGGTCGGAGAGACGAACACCGAGGGCGCGTTCTTCCTCACTCCTGCCAGAATTGAGTTTGAAGCCGACCTCGTTTCGCCCCCTGTCGTCTCCCCCGGTGAGGAGGTATGGGCAGCGGGTTGGTCGCCCCGCTCCAGCTCGTCAAAAGCGGCGAGGGCCTTGCCTATGGCGGAAGATTTCATGCGGGACACTCCGAGGCTCAGTCCGTCGGTGTTGTGCGTTCCAAGCGGGCGCAGTATTCGTGTGCGGGTAAACCGCGCTCCTGACTAATTTTTGTCGTCATGGTAAAACGGGTTCGCTGAGTTTTTCATCGCCTGCCTCTGTTTTTGCACCGGATTCCGCACCGGGGCTTTGCTCGCTGGCCTCGTCCCGTTGGGAAAGTCGTACAGGTAGAGGCACAGCAAGGCGTCGGCCAAGTGGTCAAAGCCTTGGAGGGTGGCCGCGTTGATGGCTAGGAAGTATTGGTTAGCACTCATGCGGTCTCCATTAGTTCGATCAGTTTGTTGGCCATCGCGGACCTTGGGCTTTTCTACCGGCCGCGTCAGCCGCGTCAGCCGCCGCGAAGGCGAGCAGGGTCAGGAGCGTTTGTTGTTCATTTGGATTTCTTGGGGGGATTCAGGATGATGAGTTCCGAAGTAGTGATTAAACGCTCAATGGCTTTGGGAACGGTGAGGTCGTTATTCACGGCAAACAGTTTCAGGGGCTTCTTGAGGTGGCTGGGTATTCTTACTTGCATGGCGCAATGTTTCATGGCGCAATGAAATGGGGATTTGGTTCAATGGTGCAAGCCCAATCTGAAAGTATTTTAAGCCTGCCTTTGCTGAATCAATTGTTCCCGG
>JAYVXT010000204.1:0-2268 GCA_043785065.1 Bryobacterales bacterium
GACGCTGAATTGCGTAAGATGTTCAGCGATTCAGACCGCGAGAAGCTAGGTCTTTGGCTGAATTTATCGGAGGGAACGGGTTGGTGGGAGCCTTATCAAAACGTCGTTTTCATGTGTGAGCGGCCCGCCATTCAGTTGGTTAACCAAGACGGGAGACTACATTGTGAGAACGGCCCCGCGCTACTGTGTCGAGACGGATGGCCGGTATGGGCGCTGAATGGCGTTCGCTGTCTAGAGAAGCACGTTATGACCAATGCCAACGACCTCAACCCGACAGAAATCCTAAAGGAAGAAAACGTGGAGATTCGCCGGGAGTTGATTCGCAAAATCGGAGTTGAACGGATGCTTGAAAAGCTCCCCCACAAGTCACTGCATAAGTCGGGCGACTATGAACTCCTTTCTGTGGACTTCCCCGGTCTTGTCCAAGACGCCCGCTATCTTAAGATGCTTAACCCTTCTATTGGGGTGTGGCACCTTGAAGGGTGTGAAAGGTCTTGCCAAACCGTACAACAGGCAATCAACTGGCGAGCCGGGGCGTTCGGGGACATTGAATGGCGTCCGGCCCAACTGACCTAATCGCCCCCCATGGACGATAATCTTTCCAGAGCCATCTTAAACGTGGTCATGTGGCGTGGGGACAACCTCAAACGCTGCCAAGCCTTTCTCCTTAAAGCGGCACTCATTCAGGGGGCGACCTGTGGGGCGGAAATCCCCGCCGAATTACTTTTGAAGGACGACGGCACCCACTCCAAGCATTTCTCGGGGGTGGCGGTCAAAACGCTCGTGCAGGTGGGACTTTTGGAGATAACGGGGGTCATCCCCTCCCCCAACAAAAACGCCCACTCTAGGCGGGTCTATAGCCTTAGAATCGGGGAAGGAAAGCATGGGGCGGTTCGCTCGTGGCTCCAAAAAATGGGCTACACCGACTCGCAGGAAATCCAAACAGAACTACTTCATACCGCATGAAGCCTTACCACCCATGACCCGGTAGTGGGTCAGTTTGAAAATGAACCAATCAAAATATCATCCGCAGGATTTCCTGAACGCCGATCAGGTTTGTGACTATCTGCTCAAAAACCGGGCGATTCAATTTCAAGCGCAGGGCGCAGAGATGGATAGGGAATCTGCTGTGCGGCACTTCAAAGAACGCGAAGCCCTGTGCCTCGTCAAAAAACTCCTGCTCGATGAGGTCGAACGTGCCCTGAAAGCAAACTGACCCACCACCCATGACCCCTATACGCTTCGCCCCCCGCACCCCCTGCGGAGAAATAAAGAGCAGTAGGGAGAAAATAAAGAGCAGTAGGGAGACTTACCGGAAGCCACTTAGGGGGCCGAACTACAGGCCAAAGCGGTATGTTATTTGGCCGAAGGATTTGGCGGGGAGGGGCGGAAAATGAACGTCTATCCGGTAATGGGGAGGCCCTTGGTTTATTTGGTGGATTCTCGCAAGGGGGATGGGCAGTATCTTTGCGACTTGAACGAACTAAACGGAAACGGTTTTTGCGCATGCCCCGACTTTGGGTGCAGGGTAGTCGCCAACCTGAAACGCCCCCACAAGCTGCTATCCGACGCCACCCTTTGCGAACACCTACGCGCCTCCCACCTCTACAATCTATGCGTGCAACGTGAAATTGTTTTAGCCCAATGACGACTAAAGAGGCGATAGTAGCGCTTACGAAAGCGGGCTGGATTAAGTTCCCAGAGCCTGAGACACGTTCGGCAGCGGCCATCAAGAAGAACATAGACCGCCGCCTCGCCCCACCCAAAACCGTTTCGCCCCAAAAG
This sequence comes from Bryobacterales bacterium, assembly GCA_043785065.1. Taxonomy (GTDB): domain Bacteria; phylum Acidobacteriota; class Terriglobia; order Bryobacterales; family Bryobacteraceae; genus JANXSF01. Next base: position 1,786 of record JAYVXT010000204.1, read on the forward strand.
AATGAATGGGGAGGCCCGACACATGGCTAAACTAATCCAGCGCACCCTTATCTTCCTATCCCTAAATAAAAAAATGGGGTGGCGGGAGGCTTGGCGGTCGGCAAAGATTCTTGTGGAACTGTGAACGCAAAGATAACCCTTCACCCATACGGAACCATCTAATGGCCCGATTAACCAATGAGCAACTGCGAAAAGTTTTATCCCAAAACGGATATGGTTTATCCAATCAAGATTTGGATGGGAGGTTACGTCACCCCCTCCCTAAACCGGATGCTAAGTTGCTCCCACTGGGTAAGGATAAGGATGAAGAAAGAGGCACAGGACGCTTTAGGGTTCGTATTGAGCGGAGGGGAGCCAAAATCTTGGACGCCGACAACCTCGGGGGGTCGGTCAAATTCATCCTCGATGCCCTGCGTTACCGTAACCTCATCCCAGAAGATAATCCCGCCGCTATCGACCTTGAAATCCACCAAGTCCAAACGC
>JAYVXT010000205.1:0-2267 GCA_043785065.1 Bryobacterales bacterium
CTCGGAGCTTTTGATTTGACGGGTGAGGAAGGGCTGCTTACCACTACCACTCCGCAGACTCCGCTGCCGGTGGATATCTTTGTAATCAGCGCAAACCCCGCCGGCATAATGAGCGAGTACGCAAAGCTAACCGGGTATCCGGAAATGCCGCCTCTGTGGTCGTTTGGCTATCAGCAGTCGCACCGGACGCTTGGTTCACCCGAGGAGATTCTTCAGGAAGCGAAGTTGATGCGTGAAAAGAGGCTTCCTTGTGATTCCATGATCTACCTGGGTACCGATTTTTGCCCCAACGGCTGGAACACTCACAACGGCGATTTCGAATGGAACAAGGCCGCATTTCCTAATCCAAAGCAAGCCATTGACAGTCTGCATGGCGATAATTTCAAGGTAGTGCTTCACACGGTGATCGAAGGCCGGCATCTTACCGGGACCGTAGCCGAAACCTGTACTGCTCCGCCTATCCCAAGTGGCCGAACCCCCGACAACCGCTGGCCTCCTGATCGCCAAGCCGCTTGCTATTGGCCGCATCATAAGAAACTGCTCGACCTTGGCGTGGATGGCTGGTGGCCCGATCAAGGTGACGGGCTTGATTCCGCGTCGCGTCTCGCCCGCAACCGGATGTATTTCGAAGGCCATCAGATGTATAGGCCAAACGAGCGGGTTTATGCCTTGCATCGCAACTCATACGCGGGTATGCAGCGGTTTGCATCGTTCCTTTGGTCCGGCGACGTGCTGTCCACCTGGGAGACTCTAAAGAACCACGTCCCGATCGGCATTAATACCGGATTAAGTGGCATACCATGGTGGGGTTCCGACATTGGCGGTTTCGTTCCCGGACCGGAATACACAGGGGAGATGTACGTCCGCTGGTTTCAATTCGCAACCTTCAATCCGCTCTTCCGCTCGCATGGCCGCGAATGGCGGCTGCACACGCCGTGGGGTTGGAATGGCAAGGGGTTGGATGGATTTCGAGAAACCCCAAACTACAAGCCCAGCGCGGCCGAGTTGGATAACCCCAAAGTGGAACCAATATGCCGCAAGTATTTGGAACTCCGCTACCGCCTGATGCCGTACTTGTACACCGCCGTCAAGGATGCCTGCGAGACAGGCTTGCCGGTCATCCGGGCTATGTGGTTGCATTACCCGAATGATGCAGCCGCTGTCGGCCGCGGAGATCAATTTTTGTTTGGCCGCGATATCCTGGTGGCGCCGGTCGTGGAAAAGGGCGCCAGTTCCCGTTCCGTCTATCTGCCTGCCGGATCCTGGTATGACTTCTGGACCAATGAGCGGCACGAAGGGCCCAAGGAAATTACTCGTAATGTGAACCTTGAGACAACCCCACTCTACGTTCGGGCGGGAGCAATCCTTCCGATGGATCCCTTGCGTCAATACACATGGGAAAAGGTCGACGGGCCATTAGCATTGATCGTCTATCCAGGCGCTGATGGCTCCAGCTCTGTCTATGAGGACGACGGAAAAAGCTTCAATTTTCGCAAAGGCGAATTCATGCGAATGGAAGTCTCCTGGCGGGATCGTGGCAAGCGCCTTGGGTTGCGATTGGCGAAAGGAGCCAAAATGCTGGACTCATCTAAGAACATTGAAATTCGCATCGCCGGGGGGACAGCCGTTCGCAGCGTGCGATTTGAAGGCCGGCCCATCGAAGCAACGTTGTAAGTAGAATGAGGCGCAGATGCTGTTCAAGCATCCGCGCCTCAATTCCTCCATCGAAATACTACAAAGGTTTCAACATAGGGTTTGCCGCAAGCGCATCGGCGATCACCTTTTTTGTTTGCTCCAACCCGGCGCCGGTCAGTTCCAGCCTGGGAGGGCGTACACGCGCACTGCCCATACTAACTTCTTCCTGGACCAACTTGATCAATTGAACGAATTTGGGAACCGTATCCAGCCGTAGCAGCGGCAGGAACCATCGGTATAATTCAAAGGCGGCCTCGGTCTCACCATTGATGGCCAGGCTGAACAACTCAACGGATTCCTTAGGAAATGCATTTACCAAACCGGCAATCCAGCCTACGGCTCCAGCGGCAATGGATTCGACAATTACATCATCCACCCCCACAAGGATTCGCAACCGGTCTCCGCACAGCACCCGCAGAGCCATTACCCGGCGCACATCCGCGCTGGATTCCTTGATCGCATGCAGGTTTGCATGACAAGCAAGTAGCTCTGCCACCTGTTCGGGAACAAAATCAACCGTGTAGGCAATCGGATTATTGTAGAGCATGCAGGAAAGGCCGGTAGCCGAAATG
>JAYVXT010000206.1:0-7565 GCA_043785065.1 Bryobacterales bacterium
CTCTGATGAGTCTGCCATAAGTTGCTAAGGCCTCCCGCCTTCGACACAACTTATCAGCTATTGGGAACTGTAGTCACGCACGCTTGCCGGAAGGACACCTTTCGTCGAACTCTTGCGAATCCGAGACTGATGTTCCTGCGAAGCCCACTCAAATCAGCCGCGGCTGCTCAGGCAGCCCGCCGGTGATTTGATATCCCATGTCGGCGTAACCCCGCAAACGGCGCTCGTACATTCGCGACAGCATCAGGACGTTCGAATCCACGTAGTCGTAAACCTCGACCACGCGTTTGTTGTCGTGCAAACGGTGAAGCCGTCCGACGTACTGTTGCAGCGTCCCCTTCCACGAAATCGGCATCGCGAGAAACAGGGTGTCCAGACGCGCATCGTCGAAGCCTTCGCCGATGTAACTGCCGGTGGCAAGGATGACGCGCTGCGCAGTGTCGGGCACGTTGGCCAATGCTTCGCTGATCGCCTTGCGCTGCTTGCGACCCATACCGCCCTTCAAGACGAAGACATTGTTCACGATGCCGGACAGCTTCGCCTCGAAGTGGGCCAGATGCTCAGTGCGCCCAGTCAGCACCAGCGGCGATCGGCCCTGCTGGACAGCGCGAATCAGGTCTTGCGTGATCAACTCGTCCCGGGCACTGTCGGAGACGAGCGCGGCGTACACGTCCTGGATGGTGATATTCGCACCCTCACCCCGCATGCGGAAGTCGGTGATTCTCGGAATCACGACGTGTTCGAAGGGATTCGTGTCGTTCATCGCGCGAGCACTCATCGAAAACCGCGCTGGGCCACACTGCATGTACATGATCGGATGATGTCCGTCCTTGCGCGTTGGCGTCGCGGTGAGACCAATCACGTACTTCGCCTTTGTCTCGCGCATGACTTTTTCGAAGGTGACGGCCGATAGGTGGTGGCACTCGTCGACGATGATGTGCCCGTAATCGGCCACGAAGTCCTTCACCTCCTGGCCAAGTCCACTTATCCGAACCTGTTTGACAACCACCTGCCATTTCAGATCGACGGGAATTTTGGCGGCACGGCCGGCATGGCGGCAATGCTGTTGCAAAGCCACGCTGGGTAACTGAGCTTGCTGCCTGGAAAGTCTGTGAGGACGCTAAGGAACGGCTAAGGATGGAAAGCATGTGCTTCGCGTGCCGGAAGGTCAAAAGGTATTGGGCGTGACCATGGGTGGGAAGCCGGTTTCCGCCGCAACCTGGAAACCGGCATCGCGCGAATTGACGGTGGAGGCAGGTAAGTCGTACCAGGTTAGCTTCGGAAAGTAAGGATTTTTTCCAATGCTCGGAGAGGCTGGCCAGGGTGTCTACCCCACTTTGCATGCTTTAGCAGACAGGATAATTGTCACTAACTACCTTCCGATTGACTTTGTACTACTGCCCGATTATCATCGCATTAGATAGTTATCGCTAACGATGCTATCTTACGTTTCATTCGGGGTTCTTTAAATGTCTAAAATCCTCCAGGGCCTAAGTCTTGCTCTCCTAACCGTCCCACTGGCGATGGCGCAGATGACCATCACCGGCTCCATTTCCGGAACCATTATGGATCCAATCCGTCAGGTTGTTCCTGGTGTTTCAGTTGCCTTGGTCAGCGGTCTGACGGGTGAATCCCGTTCAGCTACTACCAACGAACTTGGCGCGTTTACGTTCACGGCTGTTTTGCCTGGGAACTATTCCGTCAAGGTGGAAGCGCCTGGGTTCAAATCGTTCCGACAAACCAATTTAGTTCTTAGCGCCAATGAGCGCCTGTCGTTGGGTGATGTGGTGTTGAGCATCGGCGCGGTGACGGATACGATCACCGTGGAAGCACAAGGCGCAACGGTGCAATCTTCCAGTTCGGAACGTTCAGCCAGTTTGACGTCGGATCAGTTGACCAGCTTGCAGGCTCGTGGACGAGACGTTAACTCGTTGTTCCGGCTGTTGCCCGGTGTGCAGTATGCGGCGGATGGTGATTCGGTTGGTGGCAGCTTCGGCACCGGTTCTTCAAACATGGGCGGCACTACGAGCGGCATGAACACGCTTTCGGTGGACGGCGTGGTTAGCAATGACAATGGTTCTCCGAACGTGTTTTCGTCGGTAACGACGATGGATGCGATCGGCGAAGTGAAGGTGATTCTGAACAGCTACCAGGCGGAATATGCCGGGAATGGCGGGGCGGTGGTGCAGGTTGTGACCAAGTCGGGCGGCAAGGAATATCATGGCACTGGTTACTGGTACAAGCGGCATGAAATGTGGAATGCCAATGATTTCTTCAACAACCGCCTATCGACAGTGCTCAACCCGCTTCCGCGTCCTATCTATCGCTACAGCACTTTGGGCTTCACGCTGGGCGGACCGATTTACATTCCAGGCAAGTGGAATACCAACAAGAATAAGCTATTCGGGTTTTACAACTTGGAACAGTGGGGCATCAAGTATCCCGGTAGTTTGCAACGTGTCACGACACCGACTGCACTGGAACGCGCTGGTGATTTTTCGCAGACACTGGACGTCAGCGGTAAGCTGATTCCTATCATTGATCCCACTACGGGTCTGAATTTTCCGAACAACATCATCCCCACTAGCCGCATTAACAAGAATGGCGTGGCTTTGATGAACTTGGAACCGCTGCCGAATTTCTTTGACCGTGGCATTTCAGCCGGCAATTACAATTACAAGTTTCAAGAACTGCTGAGCAATCCAAAGCGCAGCCAGTTGTTTAAGATTGACTACGTTCCCACCAGCGCTGACCGCTTATATGTTCGTGGCAAGACTTGGCTTTCCGAACAACAGGGTCATGCTGTTGCCGGCGGCGCATCGGCTTGGGGATTGTTTGCACAGTGCTATTGCTTCACGGAATCGGGCCTTGGCGTGGGTTATACGCATGTGTTCTCTCCCACTGTTGTTAATGAAATGACTAGCGGTGTACGGCATAATCACGAAGCATGGCACCCGGTGGATCCGATCAGCCGCGTGCTGCGTTCTTCGATTGGTTACACGGCGGGGCAGTATTATCCATCGGCCAACGTGCAGGGAATTATTCCACGCTTCTCATTCGGAGGCGTGCCGAGCAGTGCGGACGCAACCTTTGACGACCGCTTCTTGACAGGCGGCACGGACTTCACGTTTACGTTGAGCGACAACGTCAGCATAACCAAGGGCAGTCATCTTTTCAAGGTTGGTTTCGATTACAACCGCATTCGGGAATACGAAGGCGAACGCAGCACGTTCAGTGGGAACTTTGCATTCGGGAAAGACGTTAACAACCCGTTTGATTCTAATTATGCCTACTCGAACGCGGTGCTTGGAAACTTCCAATCCTATACCGAATCCACCGACCGATTCGGTGCAAACGAAAGGCAGACGTTCGTGGAATGGTTTGTGCAGGACAGCTGGAAAGTGCGGCGCAATCTAACCATTGATTACGGCATGCGATTCAGCTGGTCGAACCAAATGTATCCGCACAAAGACGGCGAACAAGCGGTACTGGCGATTGGCCGGTATAACCTGAAGGATGCACCTGTTTTCTTTCGCCCAGCCTTTGATTCAAAGGGTGCTCGCGTGGCAGTGGATCCGCGGAACGGCACAACTTATCCAGCCGCTTATATTGGAGCCTTTGTGCCTAATACGGGAAATCCAGCGAATGGCAGTGTGCTTTCGGGTGACAAGAATTATCCGCAAGGTTTCGTAAACAATCAACCGGTGCTGTATGGACCTCGCTTAGGCTTCTCTTGGGATCCATTCGGCAAGGGCAAGACGGCAATTCGCGGCGGTTCGGCCATCCTCTATAACATGCGCTTAAGCAAGTGGAGCCAGACAACTAACAATCCGCCTGCCATCTTCTCGCCGACCACCTATTACGGCAACTTGTCCACCTTTACGCAGGCTGCCAATGTGCTTTCGCCAAGTAACACAAACGCGTTTAATGTGGACAACAAGACCACAAGTACATACAATGTCACGTTCGGTATTCAGCAAGATCTAGGGCATTCCTTGATGCTGGATATAAGCTACGGAGGTACGTTTGGACGCCATATCCAGCAAAGCTACAATTTGAACACGATTCCTTACGGAACGAATTTTGTCCCATCTAACATAGATTCGACGGTCCCCGGCAATAAGCCGCTGCCTGTGAACTTCCTTCGCCCCTATCCGGGCTATGGCAACATCAACTACATCGACAATGCATTTGGCTCTAACTATCATGCTTTGCTGACCTCGCTCAACCGGCGCTTCAGCAAGGGGATCCAGTTGGGCGTTTCCTATACCTACTCAAAGTTCATGGATTACTCCGGCATTCCTGTTTACCGTCCTGTCCGTGTTTGGAGCTACGACAGAAACGGTGGCGATCAGACCCACAACTTTGTGGCGAACTTCACCTACGACCTGCCGAAGGTTTCCAACTACGCAAAGAATGCGGTAATTCATCATGTGATGGACGGCTGGCAGTTGACGGGCATTGTGGCGTTGGTCAGCGGCCAACCGAGCGGCGTCGGTTTCAGCACCACGGACGGCGCTGATATCACGGGTGGCGGCGATGGTTCGCGAATCGTGGTTACTGGTCCCGCTCAGTTGGATCATGGGTCAAAAACATTCTTACGCTGGTTCGACACTTCAGTGTTCGCGCGGCCGCAGGTTGGCTATCCGGGTAACGCTCCCAGAAACATCATCCGCGGACCCGGCTTCAGCAACGTGGATGTGTCGTTCGTCAAGAAGATTCCTCTAAAGGACGAACGCCGCTTCTTCTCGCTGCGTTGGGAAATGTATAACGCATTGAACCATACGCAGTTCGCTGGTGTTAACACGACGGCTCGTTTTGATCCGGCGGGAGCTCAAGTGAATGCCACGTTCGGCCAGGTTTCTTCGACCCGTGCGCCTCGCATCATGCAGGCTTCGCTGCGGTTTACGTTCTAGTTAAAAAAGACCGCTCCCTTACAGTTACGGCTCACGAGGAGAGGTTTTCCTTTCGTTAATAAACGCGCAAGACCAGCAAACTGCCTTTGCCCAGTTCCACTTTGCCGGAGCTTGAGTAAATCATCGTCGGCCGTTCCCGCTCCCCCTTCGCAACTCGTTCGTGAAAGACGTAAAGCCTCAAGGTCCGGCTGGAACTTCGTTGCCCGGCTAATGCCGCAGTTGCAATGGAGCCGCCATCTTCGATCCCCGTTGAAAGTTGCGCGAACTTCGAGCCGAGCTTGGCTTTTTGAAACTCCAGGCCGATCATGGAAAAGTACCCTTGTTGGCTGGTCTCTAACCTTTGTGTCTTGGTGACCCGGCCCTCAACTATCGCTCCTTTTGGCAGCAACACCTCGCCCTTAACCTTCACTGCGCGGTAAACCATGCCCTCCACTGGATCGCCGATTGCCGACTTTCCGCTATCCACCGGCGTGCGCAGTTCTATGGTGATCAACGTCCCTTGAGGGATCTTAACTTCCGACGGACCCTTGTCGGCTTCGGTCTCGTCCACCAAGCCTTCGAAGCGGATCACGGAATCCCCGGAATATTGGCGGCAAGCTGAAAAGGTGGTGCGGTTCACTTTGACCAAATCATCGTCCATCTTCAGAGTCAAACTTGCTTTCTTGGGAAGAAGAAAATCGCCGGTCCCGATGTGGATACGTTCATATTCGATAGATTCGCCCGCATCCTTCAATGGGAACCCATCAGGAATATCAGTCACGACGAATTCCAATTTCAACACGTCGAGGTTGGCGCGATCCACCCAGAACTGGCCTTTGACGCCGGTGATTGCCTGCTGCTGGTCAATCTTCACTGCATAGGGTTTGCGGCGGGCGGGAATTTCGTAGCTGACACGAATAGTGTTGCGCTTATCCAGTAATTCCTCCCCTTGCACTTGATAGCTGACGCCAAAGCCATTCAATGCGTTGCTCAAGTTGCTGGAAAAGTTGCCGGTGCCGAAGGTTCCGCGCCTGGCTGCTTCATGTTCGTTGATGTCGCGGAAATTGCTTTCGCCGGGCCAAGCGAAGAGTTCACGTCTTTCCACAACGGCCACGTCCAGACGTAGCGCGTCGGCACGCGTGAGTTTCTTACCGGCTTCGGCCCGATAGCGTTCCACCAACTGCTGACAGGTGTAGTTAGGAACTCCTTCGATGGTCTCCTTCATGTGCGCGCGGATCTTTGCGACTAATTCAGCCGGTGCTTGGGCCTGGGCTAAGGCTGCGCAACAAAAGGGAACAAGGAAAATCCGCACCTCTCTATTTTGCATCATCCGGTTGCGCCGGCTGTGCTACTATGTGGCCAATGTCTTCAAAAGCTACAGTATTTAATAACGGTCCACTTCGCCTGGAAGGCGAGTTTACAATGGTTGATGCAAATGGCAAAGAGTTTGGTTTGGGGGGACGCACGGCTATTGGTCTTTGCCGCTGCGGCCTTTCGGCGAACAAGCCTTTTTGCGACGGAACGCATAGCCGGCAAGGTTTCGATTCCGTTTGTGAGGCTCGTGATTTGCCTCCGCCCGCTCCGAAGCCCTAATCCTGGAAAACCGTTAAGCGGGCGCATCGCCGTCCGCTTTCGTTTCGTGCTATCGTCTGTGTGCTATCGTCTCTAGAGATGAGCGCAATTACCCGCCGATCAATACTTTCCATGGCCGCTTCGGCCGCAACCCTCTCCGCCGCTAAGAAAAAGATTCCTGTTGGGCTTGAGCTCTATTCAGTCCGCAAGGAGTTGGGGAAGGACCTGATGGGCACTGTTCGCGCAGTGGCCAAAATGGGCTATGACGGCGTTGAGTTTTTTGCTCCATACATGCAATGGATGCCCGAATACGCCAAGGATGTTCGCAAATTGCTTGACGATATTGGCATGAAGGCTCTTTCGACGCACAACTCAAACAACTCCTTCACGCCGGAACTGCTGCCAAAGGCGATTGAGTTGAACAGCATCATTGGTAGCAAGTTCATCATCATGGCCAGCGCGGGGCGCGTGAATGGCCTTGATGGGTGGAAGAAAGTGGCGGAGCAGTTGAACAAGGGCGCCGAGGGCATGAAATCGGCGGGGCTGCGCGCGGGGTTCCATAATCATCAGTTGGAATTCATGCCGATTGACGGCAAGCGGCCAATGGAAGTTCTGGCGGAAAATACCGGGAAGGATGTGGTGCTGCAATTGGATGTTGGCACGGCGATTGAAGCGAATATCGATCCGTTGACTTGGATTAAAGGGCATCCGGGGCGCATTGTTTCCATGCATGCTAAGGATTACAAACCCGGTGGCAGCCGTGAAGAAGGCTATCATGTTTTGTTTGGCGAAGGCGCCGCGAAATGGAAGGAACTCTTCAAGGCGGCGGAGAAGACTGGTGGGCTTCAGTATTATTTAGTGGAACAGGAAGGCAGCCGGTTTTCTGAGTTGGAGACGGCGGAGAAGTGTTTGGTGAATTTCCGTAAGATGCATGGGTAGTTAGCGGATCTCAAAGTGATCTGGCGCTTAGGCTAGCCCCGAATCAGGTCGAGTGACGGAAATTGCGCTCCGTCACCCTCCCACACCACCGGACGTGCGGTTTTCCGCATCCGGCGGTTGAGCCCAGCGGCGTTACGATTCAGCCGCAAGATTTGATGG
>JAYVXT010000207.1:0-2264 GCA_043785065.1 Bryobacterales bacterium
CCTTCCACTCAACCCCGTTTCACTACCCGGCTCCGAAGTTCCATCAGCACAGTTCGCATCGACGCGAAGTCGGATTCCAATTTCTCAATCCGTGAGAGGGCTTCCTGTAGCCCGTCCATCGACCGGCTGGATTTTACTTTCTCACTGGCCTGGAAAGTCTTCTTCATGTCAAAATGATCTCGCTCGATCGCCGACATGCGTGTTGCTTGGGTCACGCCCCGCTGCTCCAGTTCGTGCATCCGAACCGTCATTGGCTCATCGGTCGGCCCCCTAAATGGCCGGCTCACTGGATTCTCTGCTTCTGTTCTTGCCATGGTTTTTCTAGTCCCCCCGCATCTGTGAATCGCGCAGTATTGCGCACGAACTCTATCTCGTGGAAGCCTGTCGGCCCGTCACGTTGCTTGGCTACGATCAACTTCACTCGACTAATGGGCTCGAAATCCATCGAATGCAACAAGAGAACCAAATCCGCATCTTGCTCGACCGATCCCGAATCGCGGAGGTCTTCCAACTGCGGCTCTCGGCCCTGCTTCATGTTGTCCCGGGATAACTGGTGCAGTGCTATGACTACGATTTTGAACTCCATTGCGAGGTTTTTAAGAGCGCGTGAAATATCAGAAACCTCTCGATTACGGGATTCTCCCCGTTGCTCTGGACTGAGGAGGCCTAGGTAGTCCACAATCAGAACTTTCAACCCACTCTTAATTCGAGGACGAATGGCAACGCGAATATCAGAAACACGAGTGTTTCTTGATTCTGAAACCTCAAAAGGCCACGATTCCACCCACTCGAAGGCCTCTCGGTAGCGCGTTTCCTGGAACACGCTGAGTGGATGGTCAGCCAAGTCGCCCATTCGAGCCCGGCGACTATTAATGCCGGTGATTCCACTCACCATACGGCTTACCAGTGACTGCTTGGTCATTTCGAGCGTGTAGAACACCGTCCTGGTCCGCTGTCGGCCCGCCGCCTCTTCCAGCAACCTCACCGCCAGAGCGGTTTTACCAGCCCCGGGACGAGCGCCTACAATCACAAGCTGCCCCTCGTGAAACCCATCCACAGTGTCCATAACGGAATCGAAAGGCATAGGACACAACGGGGTAGCAAAAGGCGGAGTCGCCCACTGATGAAGAGTTTTACCTACGCGCCTGGCTGTGTCGCGAGGATGTTCCAAATCCTCATACCGCGGCCTTGATTCCCCTTGCAAGCCCTCTATAAGCCTTTGCGCCTTGGCGAATATTTCGTCAGCGTCCTCGGTTTGGTCGAGAGCGAGGACCGATAACGAGTTAAATTTTTCGTGTAACTCGCGGAGCACAAACATCTTACGGATTTGCGCGCAGTGTTGTCGCCATTTTACGGAGCTAGGAATCTCAGCCAGTCCGAACATGGCTTCCATTACCATTTCAGATCGTCCGGTAGAGATTCCAACCTGCATAACCATACTCATGTCCGGGCTCATTCCATCCCGGTCCAAGTCACGTATAATTTCGGCCAACATCCGGTAGTTTGCCGTGTAAAACTGCTTGGGCGCGATCTCGGCGAAAACGATCGTTGGCTCCAGGTGGCCTGAAATCATCTGCGCAATAATTACCTGCTCGGATTCCTTCGCGGCAGGCAGTCCTATTTCAAAAGCAACCTCGGAACCTATTTTTCTCACTACTTAGGCTCCCATTGGGGATGGTTGATGTAGTTGTATGCGATCTTCCGTTTCCATGGAACGGGATCACTGTCAGCTAGGTTTGAAGGAACACCTTTGGGCTGCTTCCTAAGCCACTCGAGATACTCCATATCCCGCTCATAGGTTTCTGAGTGGGGTTTTGGTTTTACGTGGCCGGCTGGCCATGAATCGTACTCTCGATTGAACAACCACTTATCCAAAGGCGAAACGAAGTGCGGCTCCTCGCGCCACTTTTTCGATTCGCAATGTGCTGCATGACACTGCTCGATTTCTAGGATCTTCTGCATGTCCACCTTGAGCATTAGGCGCCGCACTTGTTCCTCACTCTCGAACAGCCTATTTTTCTTTGGATGGCGGTTGTACCAACGCTCAGCCCAATAAGCGGGTTCCGACTCGAACATTTCCATCGGAAGAGGCTTCAGTCGATCTTCGGTTTCATGAGGAGTTAGAGGAGTAATAGGAGTAGGAGTAGGAGAACGCGCGCGCGAGCGAACGCTGAGCGTAGCGTCTTTTACTGATTCTAATGGACTTACAGCAAAAGCTGTGTCGTTTTCATGTCGGTTTCGTGTCGTCGGCGCGTCGTCGGCGC
>JAYVXT010000208.1:0-7560 GCA_043785065.1 Bryobacterales bacterium
AGCGTGAAGGCCGGCGGTAAGTATCAGATCATCGGCTTCAACAACACAGTCGCCGATTATTCCAAAGTAGGGTTCCCGGCCGACACGCGCAATTGCACCGTATGCCACGCGCAAACCGGACTCGCCGCCGGAACAAATGCCATGCGCCTGTATGCGGCCAATAACGCCGCATGCGGATCCTGTCACGACGACCGTGATTTCACCGCGGGTAAAGGTCACATAGCCGTCACCGACGCCCAATGCTCGCAATGCCATTTGCCCGACGACAAGGAGTTCGATATCTCGATTAAGGGTTCGCACATCATCCCCGAAGTTTCAACCCAACTTCCCGGCACGAAGCTTGAGATCGTGGACATCAAGGATGCCGTCGCCGGAACGAAACCCATCGTCACCTTTGCCGTCAAAGACAGTTCGGGGAATCCAATCAAGCCGGCCGGCATGACTTCTTTGAATCTGATTATCGGCGGCGACACGAAAGACTACAACACGTTTTGGAACGAAACCGCGCGAACGGCCGTGGTGGGCGCCGATGGCCGCGCCAGTTTCATCTTTACCCAAAAGATTGCCGACGACGCCAAGGGCTCATTTACCTTGCTCATGACCGGCTATCGCACCATCAAGGTGGCCAAGCTCGACAATACAGCCATCGACGCTCGCGACGCTGGTATTAACGTCTTGAAGAGTTTCTCTGTCGACAATTCGACTTTTGTGGAGCGACGCAAGGTAGTGGATACTGCAAAATGTAATGCATGCCACTTCCAACTCAACGCGCATGGCCGCAGCCGCAATCAGGTGGAAGCTTGCATAATCTGCCACAACCCAACCATGACCGATGCTGCCCGCCGGACAGCCGCGCAACTCCCGGCCGAAGGGATTCAATTCGGAATGATGGTTCACCGAATCCATGCCGGCCGGCGGCAGATTCGCCCCTACTGGATCGCCGCCCCAGCCAACTCGTATAACGACGTCGGCTTCCCCAACGACTTGAAGAATTGCGCGGCCTGCCATGTCAACGGTTCAGAGAACTTGCCGTTAGCTGAAACCAATCTCAACGTAGTTGATCCCGCCGGTTGGATCCCCAATGCCGGACCCGCATCCGCCGCTTGCTCTGGCTGCCACGTGTCGAAAGACGCCTCCTCGCACTTCTTGCTCAACACCTCTGTACTCGGCGAAGCGTGCGGCGTCTGCCACGGCGTGAATGGTGATTTCTCCGTGGCTAAGGTGCATGCAAAGTGAAATGGCCCATTCTAGTTGCGGTGCTCATTGTCCCGCACTCTGCCCGTGGGCAAGATGGCAAGTGGGAAACGTGCACCACCTGCCACGAAGACATTGTAAAGGCCTTCGCTCGTAACCATCACGCCAACGCAAAGAAAGGTTGCGATTCCTGTCACGGCGATACCACCAAACATGCGGAAACTGCTGATCCGGCGGAGATTCGCAATCCCCGCAAGCTCGCGCCGGCGGCGGGTGAAGCCGTTTGTCTCAGTTGCCACAAAAATAGTCCCAGTCAGATTGGCCGCATTCGATCCGGTCATGGAAAAGGGCAAGTGGCCTGCTTCAGTTGCCACAGCGTTCACACACCAGCCCCGCCCGCATCTTCCGTTGCGAAGAATGAAAAGTGCTTCGCCTGTCATGCCGATGCCCGCGCGCAATTTTCAAAACCTTTCGCGCATAAGGTTCTGCAAGGGCAACTGAACTGCACGGACTGCCATAATCCCCATGGCTCTTTCAACGGCAAAGCAGTAGCTTCGGCCCCGCGCTTCGGATCTAATGAACCAAGCTGCTACAAGTGCCATACCGATAAGCGCGGCCCGTTCCGCTTTGAACACTCTCCGGTGCGCACCGAAAGCTGCGCTACTTGCCACGAATCACACGGCTCGGTCAACCCACGCATGCTGACGCGCCGCGACGTATCCACCCAATGCCTCGAATGCCACGCAGCGCTTCCGGCTAACACCGCCGCGCGACAAGTGCAAGGCGGCTTACCGCCGGCATTTCACAACCTTCGCGACCCTTTCTACAGCAACTGCACAGTATGCCATTCGAAGATCCACGGCTCACATGTGAATAGGGACTTCCTCAAATGAGAACACTTCTATTCACACTCATTGTGTTCACCGCCAACTTGCCAGCCGAGGAAACTAAGCCACCCTTAAAGGCGGAAGCCGAGCCCCCTGGGCCTACAGCCAGTATTGAACTAGGCTACCGTTCGATTCCCAATCTTTCCGGAAGCCTGCTCACCTATCGCTCCATCGTGAACCTTGGTGAAGGCCCTCGTTTGCTGGGCGCTGAAGTATCTTTCCCCGGTGGCAAGTTTTACGATATCTTCTTTATCCGCCTCAACAATTGGGGAGGCGATCCCTACAACTCGGCACGCTTACTCGCGGAAAAGCATGGAGTTTACCGGCTCACATTCGCCTATCGAAATACCGCATATTTCAACGCTCTGCCATCCTTCGCCAATCCATTGGGTAAGTTCAACGAACGCAGCTTTGACCAAAAGCAGCGCTTCTTCGATGCCGACCTTGACCTGTTGCCGGGCAAGCGGCTAACTCCGTTTTTCGGCGTCAGCCGGCAAGCGGCGCGCGGCACAGGCATCAGCCCCATCGTCTTCGACGCAAACAGCTATGCCGCCGCTACTCATGTTGATTACGCCTACACCATAGGCCGCGCGGGCCTGCGGTTTTCCTTGGAACGGCTCCACGTATCCTTCGAACACTCCGAAGCCAAGTTCCACGACGACCAGGCATTGACTATCGACACACGCAATACCGGCAACCGCTCGGGCTCCTATCTTGGCCAGACGCTTTTCATCGGGAACGGAAAAGAATCATACGCCATCGAAGGACGCAACAGCACAACTGGAGTTCACCTCACGGCGGCTATCGCCAATTGGCTGGACATCTCGGGGCAGTTCTATTACACGCGCCCCAGCACGAATGCCCGCTTCTCTGAAAGCGCAACCGGCTTGTTCATTCTTTTGGACCAATTGCGCTTCACCACAGGTATCCAATCCTTTAGCCAGAACGAACTCGCGCAGCCTCGCACCTCAGGCAATGCAGCCGCGGAAATGCGTCCCTTCAACCGGCTACGCATCATCGAATCGTTCAGCACCGATAAGCTAAACAACAACATCTCGGTTCCTGTCACCTGGAACTATAACGAACAACGCATTGAAGGATTCCTTGATGTCACCAACTGGTTGACCATAAGGGCGGGCTACAAGTACACATGGGGCGAATCGTTCATGCCGCGCAGCCAACTGGACCAGGCGCAAGGCTCCGAACGGGCTCAACTCCGCAGGCAATCCTTCATCGGCGGAGCAGTCCTAAGACCCGTGAAAAACCTCACCATCAACGCCGATACCGAAGTGGCCTCGGGTTATCGTGCCTGGTTCCGCACCACGCTGACTGATTTCGATTCGCTCCGGATTCGCGCCCGGTATCAACTGAATGCCAAATGGATGGCTGCCGGAAACTTCGTGCGCATCCACGGAAGCAATCCATCTTGGGCGGGGAACTACGCATACGCCAATACGTCTGGCGGAGCCTCGCTGCACTTTACGCCAACCTCGCGTGTGTCCGCATTAGCGGAATACACCAGAGGCGTCTTGTTCAGCGATATACAGTTCCTCGATCCTTCAACATTCGGCGCGCTCCGCTCTCTGTACCGTGATAATTCGCGCGCCGCCACATTTTTGCTCGACGCCAATTTGCACGCACGGCTGAAGTTGACCGCCGGCGGGACAATGGTCAAGTCAACAGGAACGCGCCCCACCAGATTTTACCAACCGCAAGGCCGGATCACAATTCCAATGCGGAAGTCGTACGAGCTGTTCGGCGAATGGCGCTACTATGGCTTCGGCGAATTTTTCTATGCTCCCGAAGCATTCCGCACCCATCAACTAACCGCGGGGATTCGGTTGATGACCGCGCCCGCATCTCATTAGCCTCCCCGCCTGAAATTCAAACCGGTACAGGAGTTGTATGATACTCGACACAGTCCAACCCATGTGGGATTCCCGTCGGACAGAATCCCGGCTACTCTTCGCTTCAAGCGAAGCCATTTACCGCGCCGCACTGAATGTCGACTTTCTCGACGTCGCACGGCTGAATCCCTGGGTCAAACTTCTGTTCTCCATCCGATCTTTCTTCGAGTTCGTTGCCTGCAAATATGCCCGAAAGGCGGTAGTCCCAGTAACAGTGCCGGCCATGATGAAGCTATCCGGCTTACCAACTCATGGCGAATGGGTAAGATTAGGAGAGCAATTACCAAACAAATTTGCTTTCGGCGCAATCGGCCGCTTTTGGGCCGGACAAACCGTTTGGACAACAATAGACTTCGCCGATTTTGTGGGATTCAAAACGCCCGGCCACGCGAAGATTGCTTGCCACTTTCTGATCGAATCCGCCCCCGGTGGAGCCCATCGTCTGCTCTATGAAACTCGGACCCTAGCCACTGATCCAGCTTCGAGCCGGGACTGCCTTCGCTATTTGCGATTCGTCTCCCCGTTTGTAGGTTTCATCATGCGGGCAACACTCTCCCTAATTGAACGGGCAATTTTGGAAGAGCAACTACGCGATCCACTACTCGATCAATTCATGCCCAAATTTGACGTTGCGGAGCGCCGGTCTATCCGCATCCTGGCGCCTGCCGGAACAGTGCTGGATTCCGCGCATGAAATGGACCTAATGGGCTCTGGCATTACGCGCTTCATCTTTAGAGCCCGGGAATTGATCAAAGGAAGCACCACCCCAACCAACGATTTGCCTTCAGGACTGATTGCCGCCACCAGTGCTCTGGGATGGGGCATTCTTGCGGAGGCGCACGGTCGTGAGATTGTGATGGGAGCCATCACTCAGCCATGGGCTGCCGACGTGAAATTTCGTTCCATACCCTCAGAAAAATTCGCCTTGCACAAGGAGCCGGACCATGTGAAAATCGCCTGGACACTGCGAGCCATTCCGCTTAGCGATTCAACGTCGTTATTTGTTACGGAGACCCGCGTTGCAGCTTGCGATGAAGGGGCGCGACGCAAATTCAAACGCTATTGGCTTCTCTTTTCCGCCGGAATTATTTTGATCCGGTTAGCGCTGTTGCGCTTTTTGAAAAGGGACGCGGAACGAATCGCGCTGGGTGATCGTTCAATCTAAGACGCAGCTTTCTGCGCCTCGATCTTCACGGCGTGATATCCGCCCTGCGACTTGAAGTACAGCAGCAACCCGCCAAAGATAGCCGTCAGGATAACCGGTAAAATCGCCACATAACGGAAGGCTGCCCCGGCGCCTTCCCGGTCATACCATCCCCCCATCATGGGTAAAATAAAGGCAATCGCCAAGTTACCAGTTCCACCCATCACAGCCAGCGCCAAAGGTCCACCCTTGGGGAAACGCTCCGAAGTCATCCCCAGCATCAATGGCCAGAAGTAAGTCTTACCAACACCAAACAAAGTCGCCGCGAGGAAGGCTTCCGTAGGTGAAGTCACCGTGCTGAGCCAGTAGAGCCCGCAACCGGTCAAGATCGCCGAACAAAACAAAATCAATACAGGCGAAAACTTGTGCGCCACTCCGCCAAAGAAGAACCGCAGCACGAACATCAACCCGGCCGTATACACGAGGATCAAAATTCCCTGCATGTTGGCAAGCTTCGTCATCACCGAGCCCACCCATTGATCGGGAGCAAGTTCCGACGATGCCGTCATCCACATGCAAATCCACAACAGCAGAAACATCGGCTTCATCAGTTCACTGACCATTTGCGAATTAGAGACACCGGCTGTCACACGCTCGGTTTCAGGAAAGTTTTCATTCCAAATCATGATTGCGAAAATCATCGCCGGAATCATAATCAAGGCCAGCTTGATCTGCCAACCGAAAGTCATCGTCGCCGCAGCCACACCCGTAACATCCAAGCCCATCACCTTAGTCAACCCATAGGAAGCCAACCCGCCAACAATCAGCCCACCCGGCCACCAGGCGTGCAACAAGTTCATGCGATGCGTTTTATCGTTGGGGAACATAGTCGCCACCAAAGGATTGATTACCCCTTCCACTAGCCCCTGCGCCAAGCCCAAAGTCAGCATCGCCCCATAGAGAATAATGAAAGGCGTGTCGGTAAAACCCATCGGTCCAGTGGGTCTGGGCGCGAAGATAATCGCAAGCACCGCCAAAATATAGAAGGATGCCGATGTCAACAGCAGACGCCGCATGCCGAGCAGATCCACGAGCGAACCACCGATGAAAATCGACAGTGTAAACCCCCAAAATGCAGGACTCAGAATGAGGCCAATCTGTTCTTTGGTTAAATGAAAATCAGCTCCGAGCGAGTCTAAAATATCGCCCCGGATCGAAAAGACCATGGATGTCGTGACCAGCGCGACGCAACTGGCGATGAATAGCTTCTTGGTGTTCATGCTCATGGCAGTATACAACAACGGCCCTGGGCATGATTCAAATAACAGTACTATTTCGCTTTGACAGGCGGCGGCGCCATTGAGGACGGCGTAGGCTTACCGTCAATCGTGTTTGGCTCCATCAGTTCAACGCGCGTCCCGTCAGGGTCGAAAAGATTCATCTGCCTCTTCCGATTTACGCCCGTGCGGATCTCCAGTGGCTTCGTGTATGACTTAGCGGCGGGCCTCGCCTCAAGCGCTGCTTTCGCCTTGTCCATGTCCGGCACGAACAGGCAAATGTGATGCGCAGACCCCCGTTTAGTGGGCTCCGGAATGACGTCATAGAGCATCAACTCAATGTAGTCGTCTCCATCGGGAACCTGCATGTTGACCCAACTGAGAATCTTGCCATCTTTGCTGCCGCGCCAAAATTCCTTAAACCCAAGGATGTCGTGATAGAACACTTGGGAAGCCGCCAAGTCGCCAACTAAGATTCCGAAATGAGCCATGCGGTTGCTGATCCGATTCGCTCCCATGAACTTGCCCTTCTCCCTAATCGATGCTCCAGGGGGCGTGTACTGCGTGATCTCCACTCCATGGCCATCGGGGTCTTTCACGCTGAAACTTTTGTTGCCGATCCGGTTGGTATTCACCTTCTCCGGAACCTTCACGCCCTTCGACTCAAGAAAGGCGCGCATGGCTTCGGCATCATCGGTCTCAATGGAAATATGGTTCAGTCTGTCGGAGTCTTTCTCTTTTTCAGGGAAGATTTCAACATACTGCCTTTCGTTGATTTTGATGAAAGTCAGTGACAACTCACCGGTGGGCGTCTTCAAATCAAACGGCTCGCCGTAGCCAAGAAAGTCCTTGTAAAAGGTACGAGCCTTGTCCAGATCGGAAACAAAAAGCGCCATATGGGCAATGCCGGTAATCTTCGGCCGCTTGGGCTCGGCGGCATTGCAGCATAAGCCGGCGGCAAAGGCCAGCACCAGTAACTTCCCGTCAGTTCGCATGATTCCACGATACAATACCAGCCATGGATAGAAGGAAAATGCTGTTGGGCCTCACCGGAGCCGCCGGTTTGGCTTACGGCCAAAAAGCGAAGCCGCTATTTAACGGAGTGAACCTCGACGGCTGGCAGGTGCATGGCGATGGGAAATGGCACGTGC
>JAYVXT010000209.1:0-2262 GCA_043785065.1 Bryobacterales bacterium
CTTATTAATCCGGAATGGTTGAACCGGTGCGACGAAATGGAGGCCATGCTCGCGGAGAAAACAAGCACGGAATAAGCTCCGGTCTCCCAGTTTGGACGAGTGCGAAATTTCAGGCAAACCATCCAGCTTCGCTCCATTAAGGGCCCGGGCCGCAATGCCTTTGCAAGTAACGCGATTGACCGCCCAAAGAGCTGCGCAATGCTCCGGCATGGTGGCGTCGGCGTCAAGCCGAAACTTGTTCAGTGCGAAGTATAACGCCACATAGGGAGAGGCCGTAAAGTCGAGCAGCCTCGTCGGCACGCCGTAGTGCTGCATAAGAGCAAGCCACTCAAGTTCGTCGTCGTCTGCGGGTAGGTTATTGACGAAATGATGAGCCTTGCGCTTGAACGTGCGAATAAACAGCGCTTCCGCGCGAGCGCAACCGCCGTCCGGCTTTGTAGCTCGGTATAGAAATGACTCCAAGGGCCAATCCGCGTCTGTATGTCCCCTGAAGATCCATCGTCCTTGGACGGGCGCCAAAGACGCATAGAACTCCCCGAAATCGCGTAAAGAGTCAATCCGCAGTGCTGACTCATGAATAACGTCGGACAATAAAACCATATGAGCGTCGAACTGCATTATCGCAGACACACGCGGGCTCTATTGAGGAAATTTCGAACAAGTTCTCGTACCTCGCAGAAATCGTATCGCTGTCGCTGTTTCGCTTGTGCGGTTATACTTCCACGATAGGAACTACGAAAAGGTGTCTGTACAGGACATTCGTAAGTTTATTGATCGTCACGATGGAATCGTCCGCGCACGCCACCGTGCGCAGGAATTCGCCGGTAAAGCGCGAGCGATTATCAACGAATTTCCCGATTCTCCGTATCAGCGTGCGCTAGCTGATGTCACCGATCTGGTGACCGACCGCGACCACTAAACGGCGCTGTTCAGCTACTCAACGGGGCTTTGCTTCGAATGTGTTTATGTCGAACGTAAAGTTCGCTTTCCGTGAATCGTAGTGTGAATGCCAACCCCAGACCGCCGCCGATATCATGGGCAAGAACGGGCGCTTTGAGCCAGTCCGCGGGTTGATCGGGTTCGCGTTTGCATATGTACCGAGCGCTTCGCCCCAGGCTTTGCCCTTCAGTGATACTCCTCGCTCGGAAGCTCTTTGGTAACGTTCCGCGAATGCCTTACCGCTGGCGATGTGCTTCCAATCCGCCATTCGAACTTTCCCGCCGTCGAAACCAAGACGCTCGTCCATAAGCGCTGCGATCTCGACCAATTCCTCCAGGGAAAAATTGGCGAATTCGAAGTCCGGCTTGTTGGCATTGATCTCTCCAACGATATGATCTTGTGCTATCTGCCGCCGAATCGTACGTTCATTTGGTTCCTTATCACGGTCGATGGAGATAATGCTGAAGCGCCTCAGCCCTAAGTCCTCTCTTAGCGCATCTTCAAGTTTTCGCGCCGCGCTACGTTTTTCTAGCGCGATTTCACCCCGGAGATTGACCAGTTCAACTCCCAGCATTGAGGGCTCCGGTAATATTTGCAGGACCGCGTAGTACTCGGTGTCTCCTTCAACGTACCAACGAACCGCGCTGCCGGTGAAGAGCCCGAACCGATAAGCAAGCAACGGCTTGGCGCGCATAGTATCGTCAAACGGCCGCTCCGCGCCATATAAGCGGACACGGCTTCCAGTGGCGTGGTATCCGAAGCATAGGTCCTCCTCGTCCCATTGCGTCCCGTGGACCTCTTCAAAACCGCGACGAATTACTTCTGCCATGTGCCTGATCCATAACGCGCCTGAAATCTTACCTTGCAGAGTCTCGCGCTGTTCCCAATGAGAAAGCCGCAGCAATGCGTAAAGTTGGCTGTTTTGGTCCATCCAGGCAGCATCAATCAGCAATTCCTTATGAACCTTCTTCCAAACATCGGGATCAAGGCTCTTCAACAGCCTCAGCACCTTCTGGCGGTAAAGCGCCGCGTGCTTTTTCTGAGTGTCTTTTCCGAAGCTTCCTCGAAGGTGACCAACGATTTCAGGCCAGTAGATCGGTTCCAGCAAAATTGAAAGGTCTGCAGTTCCATTCCATTCCCGCGCCCTCATTGAATCCACGTGTTTGTGAGATAGAGCCTGATGCAAGACATGAACCCGGAAAGGGTGAAACTCGAGGTCTTTACCGATTCTTGCGTCTGCGGAGAGCCATCCACGTTCGTGGAATTCGCTCGGTTCTCCTCTTACAATGCCTGAGGCTTTAATGCCGCGGTCACGGGCAAACG
>JAYVXT010000210.1:0-7525 GCA_043785065.1 Bryobacterales bacterium
CAGACTGGAGTGGTGGTTAAACTTCAACTAAATTCCCATTTGAAAGCCCGGCTCTACTCCCCAAAATAGTGCACATCTCTCGTATAACTAACTAAGTGGAACTGCTCCGGCGTAAACTGTTAACACGGACAACCGGTGTTAGCTTGTGCCAAAGTTTTTATTTATGCTTGCAGCGCGGTAATAATCGCCGCCCCATACACGTCCTCAGCCGAACACCCTCGCGACAAATCATTCGCGGGCTTAGCCAAACCCTGCAAAAACGGCCCAAACGCAACACCACCCGCCAGCCGCTCCACTAACTTATATCCAATGTTCCCACTAGCCAGATCAGGGAAAATAAGCGTATTCGCATGCCCCGCCACGGTTGACCCCGGAGCCTTACTTGCCGCCACACTCGCCATCAACGCGGCATCCGCCTGCAGTTCGCCATCCACATTCAGCTCCGGTGCGCGCTCACGAACGATGCGAACCGCCTCCACCACCTTATCGACGAACGGGTGCTTACCGCTGCCCTTAGTGGAAAAACTGAGCAACGCCACGTTCGGTTCCGTGTTCAAAATCTTGCTAGTGCTTTCAGCCGTGGCGATGGCGATTTCAGCCAGCTCCGTCGCGCAGGGGTCAATGAGAATCGCGCAATCGGCGAAAGCCAGCGCGCCATCTTTGCCGAACTTGGCATTGGGCACGATGACGAACATCACACTGGAAACCGTCTTCACTTTCGGCGCCATGCCAATGGAAAGAATGGCCGCGCGCACTGTCTCCGCTGTAGTGTTGACGGCTCCGCCAACGCTGCCGTGGGCATCACCGGCCGACACCATTAACGAAGCAAAGTAGAGCGGCTTCATCGAAAGCTGGCGCGCCTCGATCTCCGTCATCCCCTTTGCGCGGCGGCGCTCCTGCAGTAACCGCGCATATCGCGCGTCGGGCGTAACTCCACCCTTACCAAGTAATACAGGTTCAATCAAACGCTCCTCAATAAGCCGCGCGGCCGCTTGCTGCACGCGAGGATCGTCCCCTTCCGGGAACACGATTCGCCGTTTAGGAAGCTGGCGCAACCTTTTTATATGGTCCGCCAGAAAGCGTGTGGAAAGTTCGGAATTAGCCATGGCCCTTAAATATCCATGGTCGCAATTTCCACATGGGAACGGGTGCCTTCCACAACCACGATGCCCGTTTCGGTGACATGATACAACTGGCTGTCCTTCGCAAGATCGTAGCCAATCTTGGTTCCCGCGGGCACGCGCACGTTCTTGTCGATGATCGCTCTCTTGATCTTCGCGTGGCGTCCAATATCGACGTTATCGAACACGATGGAATCTTCCACTTCCGCCCCGGTATGGATTTTGCAGCCGCGTCCGATTACCGAATTTTTCACGCTGCCGCCGGAGAGAATCGTACCGGAACAAACCACTGAATCAATGGCGCTGCCGCGCCGGCCTTCATCGTCGAAAATGAATTTGGCTGGCGGGTCCTCATAACCCGCCGTGCGCAGAGGCCATTGGCGGTTATATAAGTTTAGGTCGGGCGATACGGCGCGCAGGTCCATGTTGGCTTCATAAAAAGCGTCGATGGTGCCCACGTCGCGCCAGTAAGGACGGACGCTGGCCGGGTCCCCGGGAATGCGATTCGTGCGGAAATCGTATGCGAACAACTCCGTCCTACCAACTAGGCCGGGCAAAATGTCGCGCCCAAAATCGTGAGTGCTGTTTTCGTTTTCGGCGTCGGCGTAGAGTTCCTTTAGCAGCAAGCTGGTGGAGAAAACGTAGTTCCCCATGGAGGCGTAAACGCTCGCCGGATCGCTTGGGATAGTCGGCGCGTCGGCTTTCTTTTCATGAAACCCGCGGATGCGGCCGTCCTCGGTCGCCTCGATCACGCCAAACTCGAAGGCTTGATCCTTGGGCACGGGAATAGCGGCCACTGTAGCCTGAGCGCGTTTGTGCTCGTGGAATTCAATCATTTCGCGGATGTTCATGCGATAGACGTGATCCGCTCCGAAGATCACAATCAAATGCGGGTCGGCTTGTTCAATCAAGTTGATGTTCTGATAGATGGCGTCGGCCGTGCCACGGTACCAGGTTTCGCCCTGAGAGCGCATTTGAGCCGGCACGGGAATGACGAAATGGTTCTTCAGCAGTCCGCTGAATTCCCAGCCATCGCGCAAGTGCTGTAGGAGAGATTGACTTTTAAATTGGATGAGAACATAAGTGGAATAAATCCCCGAATTCACCAGGTTAGTAAGTACAAAATCCACGATTCTGTATCTGCCGCCGAACGGCACCGCTGGTTTCGCCCGCTCTTTGGTCAGTGGATAGAGGCGCGTCCCTTTGCCTCCAGCCAACACAAACGCTAATACGCGAAGTTGCATCGCTCCCCTTTTAAGCCAGTCCGCTAGTGTCAGCTGGGCGGGCCTCGTTTATTTTTATGGAACAACTGCCGCACCCATTCTCTAACTTTCCGATGGAAAGAAGCAAGCGCATACTAGTATGAATAGAAACCATGCCCAAGAGCACTTATCGAGCACGTATCCTTCAAGAAGCCTGGATTGGTGACGCCGTGCTTTCCCTATATGCCCGCTCGAAAATCCTGCAAGAAAACGGGCGAGTAGATGGGTCGCGGTTAACCTTAATGACATCGAACCAATTCCTGAGCGCGTTGGGCGAACCGAGCGAAGTAGAGGCGGAGTTGGGGCGGACCTACCAGCAGCATGGACTGGAGCCGGCATTTGCTTGGATTGAAGAACGGATTATTCCGCTATTCAACAAGCAGGAAGCGAACCGCCTGCGAAAGGGAAAGTAGCCGGGAGTCCGGTTTAACCTTAGTACATCTCTAAGTCGAAATAATCACTATCTGTTAATCCCCCAGTAACACTTGTAACAGTTAGTCCTAAAACTCTAAATTCCTGTTCCACCTTTGCTCCTTCAAATGTCCAACTATCAAGAGCCCGCCATCGCTACACGTGACTAAGACCAATTGGAGCGGGTCAACTAAGGAGAAACCAAAGATGAACATGAATAAACTTACAATGTCGGCAGCAGTTACTGCGCTGCTGCTCTTCGGAGGGGTCACCCTCTCCTGGGCTAAATCTTCGTCAAAAATCCGGACGGTGTTGTCCGGCTCTGCGATCGACGGAGTTACACCTATGGGAAAGGTAGAATTCCGGCTCGACGAAAAGGGCCGCCGCAAACTGGAAGTGGATGTTGAAAATGTCAACCTCCCAGTTGGAACTAAATTGATTGTTGTGATCCTACAAGGAACAACAAGCCTAACCCTTACTCCGAATCAATTCGCGTTGGTTGCCGAACCTGGGGCGAAGGGCAATCAAGGGGAGCTTGAAGATGAGACAGAAGAAGGAGCCACCGTGCCCGATCTCAGCAAGGGCAACTTCACGATCCAGGTAAACAACGGAACGGCGACGATCCTAACTGGGGCGATTAATAACTGAATCGGTAGATAGTTCCCATCAATCCCGGGCTTAACGGCCCGGGGTCCTGGCCTTTGCGATTCGAGAAAAGTTCCGCCACTCCCCCTTTGTTCGATACAATACGGTAAATGGCCTCCGCCAAGCGATCATCCAAAAAAGCGTTGGTGGAACATACCAGCCTGCCTAACGGCCTCAAGATTATTACCGAACGAATTCCTTCGGTGCGCTCGGCATCCGTCGGCATCTGGGTAGCTTCCGGCTCCCGGCGTGAATCCGAAGGGGAAAGTGGCATCTCCCACTTCATCGAGCATATGTTGTTCAAGGGAACAACCACCCGCTCGGCCGAAAAGATTGCCCGGGAAATCGATTCCATCGGCGGCAACCTGGATGCTTTCACCTCGCGCGAACTCGTCAGCTTCAACACCAAAGTGTTGGACGAACACATCGGGCGTGCGTGGGATGTTCTCGCCGACCTGGTCTCAAACCCGATGTTCCGCGAGGAGGACATCGTCAAGGAAAAGAGCGTCATTCTTGAGGAAATCAAGATGGACGCCGACAACCCCGAATACCTCGCGCATGAAATGTTCAGCAAAAGTTTTTGGAAAGGTCAAGCCATCGGCCGTCCTATTCTTGGCAATCCGAAAACCGTAAAATCTTTCAATAAACAGCAGTTGAAGCAGTTCTTCGAACGCGTCTACACGCCGAAGAACATTGTGGTCACGGCGGCGGGCCAGCTGAAGCACGACCAGATCGTTAGGATGGTCGAAAAGAGCTTCGGCTCAGTCAAACGAACGGGCAAGCTTAGCGATATTGAAGTGGCCGACCCGCAGGCGGGCATCACATTTAAAGACAAGCCATCGCTGGAGCAAGCGCACATTATCCTTGGAGTTCCTTCTTATGCCATGCCCCATGCGCGGCGTTTCGATTGCTATGTGCTGAGCACAATTCTCGGTGGCGGCATGAGCGCCCGGTTGTTCCAGAACATCCGCGAAAAGCATGGCCTGGCCTACTCTGTATTCTCCGAACTGAACATGTATCGCGATGCCGGATGCCTTGCCGTTTACGCCGGCGCTTCGGCCAATACCGTTCCTAAAGTGGTGGAACTGATTCTTGCCGAATTCAAGAACCTGAAGAGCGAGGCCATTCCTTTCGAAGAACTGCGCCGCGCGAAGGACAACTTAAAAGGTTCGTTGATGCTGGGTCTTGAATCCACCTCAAGCCGCATGGCGAATCTCGCCCGGCAGGAAATCTTCTTCAACCGATTTATCAGCATGGATGAAATGCTGGATAACATTGAAGCGGTGACGGCGGAACAGGTGATGGCGGTGGCCAATCGCTTCCTGAAGAAGGAAAACATTACACTGGCCGTGCTAGGCCCCATCGGCGATTTGAAGTTGGGCCGCGCCGATTTGGCCTGCTGATCATAGAAGCTACTTCATCAACTCGTTGATCCGCGGGTACGTCATAGTGTGTTCAAACGGTGACTCAAGCCGTCCACTCTTTAAGAACTCCGTTGTAAGAATGGCGCCGCGATCGAACAACGCGCGGGCGATGCCCGACCCGGCACTCAGCCGCTTTACACCTAACTCCCGCAGTTCATCGAGGTCAGGCAAATTTCGCCACGCCAAAACATTCAATGGTAAAGGAGTCCCAGCAACAATAGCGCGGATTTCTTCGGCCGTCACCACAGCCGGCACAAAGAGCCCATCGGCCCCGGCTCCTCGATAGCGGCTAGCGCGGTTCAATGTCTCTTCCACACGGATCTCTTCCGGAGCGAGCGAATGCAGGTACACATCCGTCCGTGCATTGACGAACAATGCCACACCTGCCCGATCAGCGGCGCGATGCGCCCGCTCAATTTTATGGCACAGTTGATCCACCGAACCTGTTCCATCTTCAATATTGATGCCTACCGCCCCGGCATCAATCACGCGGCTGATCGTCTGCTCAACTTCGTCCAGGTCCTCTGAATAACCACCTTCCACATCGGTCGAAACCGGCACATTGACGACGCGGACGATCTTCGCAACCGTCGCAGCCAGCAAATGAGCCGGCAGATGGTGGCCATCCGCGTAGCCATGAGCCCAAGCCACGCCCGCGCTGGTGGTGGCGATGGCCTTCGCGCCAAGGCTTTCAATCAGCCGTGCGCTGCCGGCGTCCCAAGCATTGGGCAGCACTAGTGGTTGGGGCGCATGATGCAGTTGCCGGAAAATGGCTGCTTTGTTGCGATTCGACATGTCTAGAACGAGATCCTCGCACCCAATTGTACATTTCGCGGACCGTTCCCTTGGCCCGTGATGCGGCCAAAATCCGCGCTATTCAATGACGTGTTCGGTCCCCCAAATAATACGCGGTTAAATGCATTTGATGCCGAAGCGCGAATCTCCAGGTTTGATTTTTCCGTAATCCGGAAATTCTTAAGCAGCGCCAAATCCTCATTCACAGTCCAAGGCGTGCGCAGGTAGGACATCTGACGCGGCGTATCGCCATAAGACATGTTAGCGGGCAGAGTAAATGCGGCGGGGTTCAAATACGGAATCTTGCCGAGCGCCGCTGTTCCAATGTTGTCGTGGCTCCAGGTCCAGCTAGGGTTAATCAAAGGGATCAGCCCAGTAGTTGCTCCTGAGGCGAAATTGCAGCGCTGAGTTTGCCCCGCGCCAAACAGATTCTGATTGCAACTCATTGCCAGAGGAGTTCCGGAAACATAGGTCAGAATTCCTGAAACTTTCCAATTGCCCACTGCGGCCTCCAATACGCGAGGTATAGAGCCCAGCATTCCATGACCATGTCCAAACGGCAATTCGTAAGTGAAGCTGGCTCGGAAATTGTGCGGAGTATCCTGGCTTGCCACGGCTTTATCGGCGCGCCGGTTGTATTGATTTTGCACGGCGCCAAGGCTGGTGCGGTTGGCGTCTTCGCCGTTGGTTGTCGAAATCAACTTAGCGAAGGTGTAAGTGGTCATCATATATAAGCCCTTGGCGAAGCGATGTTCAAAGCTGGTTTCCAAATCGTGGAAAGTGGAATGGCCATCGTTCTGCCCCCCGGCGTTGCTGTCCACATTCGAGAACTGCGGATAGGGCCGCAAGGCTTGTTGTAACTGAAGATTCGTCGGATAACTTGGATAAGGCAGCTTGAATCCGCCCGCAACCACGATAGGATTATTAATCACCGAACTTATGGGGCTGCCAAGCAACGTTCCGTAAATGGCCCAATACTTCGGGTCAAGTTGGTTTTGAGCCTGTAACCGGGACAGAAGCTTTACGCCAACAACGCCGTGATAGCTTGCGCGAAAAACGGAGTTCGCAGTCACGATCCGCTCCACCGTGAATTGCCAATCGGCGAAGTATGGAGCGCGGCCGGCTTGTGGATTGTAGAAGAAGGCAGTCTGTTGGAATAAGTTTGCGGTCAAAGTTTGAGGGCTGCTAATTGGCGGCGTAAGGTTCTTGATCTGCGTGGCAAATGCCGCCAAGCCGTCTTGTACCTTATAAGAAATTCCGTTCGAAAGGAAATTGGCGGTTGCGCCAAATGTTCCGCCGAAGCCCTGAATGCCGTTATCGGCATTGCCGTCTTCGCGCGAGGGTTGGAAATAAATCGCGCTTCCTGTTCGGATGACTGTCTTCGAGTTTAGTTGATAGGCGATGCCGAGCCGTGGGCCGATAGCATTCTTGCGGGTCAACCCAAAACGATCCGGCTGGCCATTCACGCCGGCGTAAACCATTGAGCCGGGCAAACCGCCGTAGGCTTCGGCGGGGCATGTGGGGCAGAAGTTGCTGTTGTGCCGGTTACGTTCCATTTTCGGAACAGGCAGTTCGTAGCGTAGGCCCAGATTCAAGGTAAGTTTGCGAGTTACTTTGAAATCGTCTTGCACGTACCAGGCATAATAGGGCCATTGAAAAGCAGTGTCATCGGGATAACGGAAGCTGCCGCCGCTGGCCACCCCGAGCAGGAACGACGCCAGGTCGCTTCCCGAATTGGCGACATTCGGATTCCCTGTGCCGGCGCCGCTATAGCTGACCGAACCCCACGTGTTGTTATTGGAAATGCGGCGGTAAATGCCCGAAAGATATTCCATGCCGAAGCGGATATTATGCTTGCCGCGATTCC
>JAYVXT010000211.1:0-7517 GCA_043785065.1 Bryobacterales bacterium
TAGGCGATCACATCCGTCCGTCCGCCAAACGGCTCCCCGTCAATCAGGTAATTGAAATTGTGAGTCCGTCCTGTTCCCAGCCGCATCGTGGCATACCAGAAATTCCCGCTGCCCCGAGTCATCTCTCGCGCAGGGCCATCGTCAATCACCAACCGCGGAGACGATGGCGTCTCAATCGCAAAAATAAAATCCGGGCCCTTCGCCAGCCACCCCGACCCTTTCTTGATCGCATCGGCCGGCATTGCCTTCACCAGAGCCGCCGTCGCTTCGGGAGACTTAGTCCCGGCTAACCGCAAAAGTTCTTCAAAGTTGGGAGACTGACCCCAACCCGCCGCGGCCAAGGCAATGAAAAAACCTAAATTTCGCATACTCAGGTTAGGCTACCAAATTAGCGGAATCGCCGTACGTTATTACTAAATTTTGCAAAGGTCTCATCTCCCACTTGCCAAGTAACCTGTCTGTAACCTACAGTCGTTGGTTGGACCATGGAATTATTTGGAGAGTCGATCCCTCTTATCAATGGGATTTTTCTGTTGCTCGCTTTGTTGCTTGCGTTGACTTTTGAATTCGTCAATGGTTTTCACGATACCGCGAACGCCGTCGCTACGGTCATCTATACCCATTCGCTGCGCCCAACTGTCGCCGTGGTCTGGTCTGGCATATGCAATCTCATTGGCGTGCTACTCTCCCCTGGCGCCGTTGCCTTCGGAATGGTGGCGCTGCTGCCTCTCGATCTGGTCCTCAATGTCGGAGCCGGAGCAGGCGCCGCCACCGTTTTCGCCATGTTGATTTCCGCCATCATCTGGAACCTCGGCACCTGGTACATGGGTATCCCCGCTTCCAGTTCCCATACCCTGGTAGGCGCGATCCTCGGTGTTGGTTTAGCTAACTCCATGATCGCCCCAGGCCACGCATGGGGCGACGGGGTGAATTGGACCAAAGCCTACGAAATCGGCATGTCGCTGCTTATTTCACCCATGATCGGCTTCGTTTCCTCGGCGCTTTTGCTGCTGCTGTTTAAGCTCTTGGTCAAGCGGCCCGAACTGTTTACTCCACCCGAAAAAGGGAAGGCCCCACCCCTCTGGGTCCGGTCCCTGTTGATTCTAACTTGCACCGGCGTCAGCTACGCGCACGGCTCAAACGACGGCCAAAAAGGCATGGGTCTAATCATGCTGATTCTGATTGGAATCCTCCCCTTCACCTTCGCCGTCGATATGAGGACCACCCAACCATCAATCAATGAACTGATCTCCGCAAGCCGCGCAGTTTCGGCGGAAATGGAGCGGCGCCCCGCCGTCGTTCCAAGCAATCCCGCCGGTGAGGAACTGGCCGCCTACGTGGAGACCACCGGCCAAATGGGCGAAGCCACGCTGGCCGCCCTGGGCGCCAAATGCGGCGACGTTACGGCGACTCTCGCAGGTAAGAAATCGTTGAAGGAACTGACCGGCGTTGAGCGCCGCATCCTTCGTAGCGATCTCTATCTGGCCTCCGAAGCCGTCGCCAAGCTTCTGAAGCAAAACAAAATCGCCGCTCCCGCCGCGATGAAGGCCGCTGTGGACTTCAAGAAGCGCGCCGATAAGCTCACTAAATTCATTCCCGATTGGGTCAAGTTCGCCGTCGCTCTCGCGCTGGGCCTCGGCACCATGGTTGGCTGGAAGCGCATCGTGGTAACGGTGGGCGAAAAGATCGGCAAGGAGCATCTCACTTACGCCCAAGGGGCTTCGGCGGAATTGGTCACCATGTGCACAATTCTAAGCGCCGATCACCTGGGCCTTCCCGTCAGCACCACCCACGTGCTCTCTTCCGGTATTGCCGGCACGATGGCCGCTAACAACTCCGGCCTGCAAATGAGAACCCTTCAATCGTTGCTTTTGGCCTGGGTGCTCACGCTGCCGGTGTGTGTTCTTTTAGGCGCGGGCATCTTTGCCTTTGTTCTGAATTCCCTGCTCTACTTCGGCATCAAATAAAAGAGGAACCACCCTTAAACCTTCAGTCCAGGAAAAGACCAAAGCCGGAGAGCGCAACTCAAGGGGGGCTGGTCTAACCAGCTACTTCAAGCTCTGTGCGCCACTGCTTTTCGCGCCTTCGCGGAGCGCCGTCACTTGCGCTGTCGCGGTCTCGATACACCTGCTAGATAAGGTGTGGACAAAACACTTATACAGTTCGAGCTTCATAAGAAAGTAGTGCCAAACTCACTCAGCTTTTCTCCCCTAATTTTCTAAACCCTCGCCACTTTTCTGTCGATGTAACTACTGGGGCCCCCTCTCACCTACGAAGAAGCTCGGTCCCTTGCGGCTCACTACGCGCGATCATTGAGGAAGGAACATGGAAAAGAAGCGCCCAAGCCAATCATCAGAAAAGTTATCTCCGCTATCCGAGGAACGGATCAGCCGAGCATCCAAGAACTTGGAAAACTGCCTGACGGCGTACGACAAGGACGGGGAAGCGGGGCTGCAGAAAGCCCTGGACAAGATTTATCCGCCGCCTCCGAAGCCGAAGAAGATGTTCAAGGGCGTCCACTTCGACTGGAAAATGCCAGCGAACCCGGAGGCCGAAAGCTCCAACCCACCCAGCCCGCCCTCTTCGGCTCCAGCCGTACCAGCCACCACCAAGTTTTCCACCGCAAGCAGCGAGCCGGTAGCGTTATAGTTCTGCTTGTAATCCGCCATCTCGGTATCCCACAGCACGGCGCCGGTGTGGCGATTCAAAGCGACCAGATGCGCGTTGTCAGTCTGCATGAAAACACGGTCATCCGCAATCGAAACGCTACGATTATTTCCCGGGGAACGAGCATTGCCAATCAAGCCCTGCGTGGCCGGCTTCAAATACTCCCACAACTTAGCGCCAGATCCCGCGTCGAGGGCAATCACTGTGTTTGTGTTCGTTACGTACATCACACCATCAGCCACCTGCGGCGTTCCCTGCAGGCGGCCAGAGCCGGGCACGGGGTAAACCCACTTCACCGCCATGCGGTTTACGTTGGTCGTATCGATCTGCTTCAATGGCGCGTAACGATTGCCGCTTAGTTGGCCATGCATGCTCGGCCAATCGGCCTCGGAGGTCACCTCGCGATACTGTTCGCCGGATTGACGAAGCAAGTGGATGCGCTGTTCGGTATCGCGCAGTTGTAGTTCACGGCTCGTGCGATTGATCGCGAAGCCTTCAAGCTGCTTTCCATTCGTCAGACGCACGGTTTGCTTGACCGGAGCAAAGCCACGGCGGCCACGACGAGCTTGCTGCATGGTCCGCATTTGAGCAACCAGGACGGAAACTTCGCCATCCGTCAGCTGCTTGAACGCCGGCATGCCTTTCGCCAGAATGCCGTCTTTGATGATGGCCGTAATTTCCCCGTCGTTCTTGGCGAACATGGCTGGGAAGACGGATGGGGCGTGCTCGCCGCCATTGCCGTCAGCGCCGTGGCAACCGGAGCAGCGGCTGGCGAAAGCCGCTGGGCCATTGGCAGGTTGTGCATGAAGAGCAACGGCAAGTGACGCGAGGATCAGAATTTTCATTGAAGGTTATCCAACATGAGTATATAAGACTGTCTGGGAAATTGAAGAACAAAACTGTAGTGGCTCCGAGAGTTGCGCTGGAACAGTGGAGGGAAATATCCTGGGAGCTTGTTGAAAAACGGGGACTGACGAAACTGACATCTTTTTTCGCCATCACAAGCGATTGATTTTTCCAAAGGGTAACTTGCGAAAAAAGGCTGTCTGTTCCGTCAGTCCCCATTTTTCAACAAGCTCCCAGACTCGGGATTCGAGCACACCGGGTGATCTTCATCGCGATCTGGCTGTAATGTATGGGACGCCGGCCATTGCGCCACGCCAGCAGGTGATGCGAAACCGCAGAAAATGCAAAGCCGTTGCCGCCGAGCCAATTCTCAAACCTCTCGTTCCGAAATCGGAGCCCACCATTCGTCGCCCTTGGGCGCCATCGGTTCGTGGGCAGCTGTGCCAAACTGGAATCCGGCTTTCCGCCGTGCCGGAACCAGCTCAGCCACAGGGGAACCACGCCTGGCGATAATAACCGTTTCGCCGGATTCGACCAACTCAAGCAGCGGCGAAAGCCGAGTCTTCGCCTCGTGCCCACCTGGTTCCCTTCCGGTCCGTTTCCGTCCCGCTGAAATTCCAGCGCGAAGGAATCAGTACGACGATCTGCCCGAAGACAAAAAACGTGAGTGGGGCGACATCGAATGGGACGAAGAGGGCACGCAGCGCGATTTCGTCGGCGCGGAAGAAATCAACCGTTGTTCGCATTCATCAGACGTTGAAAACGACTCCAGCAAGGGCCGCTGGCGTGACAACGAAATTGTGGGAGATTTCGGACATCGTGGGGTTGTTGGAATATTAGAATCCACGCATGTCTTTATGTATTTCGGCGATGACAGACTCAAAATCCCTTACAATATGTTTTACGTATACTGCGCATTCTCCTGTTGTTCTTACGGATTGCCACTATGCCGAGAGAGCTTATAGAAATGGCAAATATGATAATGGCGGCAATCACTACGCAATCTTTACAGTCTAGTATTGAGGTCGCTACCCGACGCAACGCCAGACTGTTTGCGGTATACATAGCGGTGCTCGTTGTAACGGCGCTGCTTGTCGCTACGTTCACATGGCTGACATGGGATTCTGGAAACAAAGTTAACGACGCGGTACAAGGTGAGTCAAATGCAAGAATACAAGAGGCAAAAGCCACTGCATCCCAAGCCGATGAACGCTCCAAGGGACTGGAAAAGGATAATTTGACCCTTAGGGGCCAAGTTGCAACCCTCGAAACCAATGCGGCTGAAGCAAACAAAAATCTTGCCGGTCTACAGAAGGCAGCTGCGGACGCCAAAGCCGCGCAGCAACGAGTTGAGATAGACCTCGCCAAACAACAAGAACGCGCGGCAAAAGCCGAAAAAGATTTGGCGCAGCTCAAACTCGCGGTGCAGCCTCGGCGGATTACCGCAGAACAGCAGCCAGCCTTGATTGATTTTCTGAGGTTGGGTCCAAAAGGTAAGGCATCGATAACTTGCGTGATGGGCGACGGCGAGGGGAATGCTTTTGCTACAGATGTCGCTGCCGCACTGAAGGCAGCAGGGTGGGATGTAGAGGGTGGAGGCATATCGCAAGCAGCGTATGCAGGTGGAAATCCGATCGGATTCGTAATTTTAGTTCGTAACGCCATCGGCGCTCCTCCGTTTGCCGCTGTTTTGCAGCGTGCTTTCTTTTCTATTGGAATCCCATTGCCTGGCGAAGAGAATCCTCAGATCGAGGAGGGGAAGGTGCAAATTATAGTTGGCAACAAGCCAAATTAAGACGCTACCGAAAGTTGCTGATGGATTATAAAACTTCCTGCACTCTTCCTCTTTTTTGTCAAGATGCCTGAATTTCAAACTGACCCACTACCAACCGTTGGCTCTTCAATAAAGACACGGTCGATAAAGTTCTAAAGCACCTCATGGAGAAAGGCCAAAAAGTGGCCGGCGGCGACAGGTTGGGAAAAACCATAGTTTTTGCCAAGAATCAGGCCCACGCCACTTTCATTGAAGAACGCTTCAATGAAAACTATCCCCACCTGAAAGGCGCCTTCGCCCGCGTGATCACTTTTAGCACGGAGTACGCCCAATCCCTGATAGACGATTTCTCCATGGCAGACAAAGAGCCCCACATTGCCCTCTCTGTCGATATGCTCGATACCGGAATCGACGTACCCGAAGTGGTCAATCTAGTTTTCTTTAAGCTGGTGCGCTCCAAAACCAAATTCTGGCAAATGGTGGGCCGGGGCACTCGCCTGCGTCCCGACCTCTTCGGTCCAGGTCAACACAAAAAGTTCTTCTTCATTTTCGACTATTGCCAAAACCTGGAATTCTTCCAACAAAACCCCGAAGCAACCGACGGCGCAGGCTCCATGTCGCTCAGCAGGAGCCTATTCACCAAGCGCGTGGAATTGATCGTGCAGCTAGACCGCCTCAACGGTAGCGAACCGGAATCAAAACTCCGCCTCAACATCGTCGAACTCCTCCAAACCGAAATAGCGGCCATGAATCTTCAAAACTTCATCGTCCGCCCAAAGCGCCGTTTCGTGGAGCGATACGCCCAACCGGCCAACTGGCAAACCATAGGTCTGGAACAGCAATCCGAACTCTTGAACGAGGTAGCCGGGCTGCCCACCACCATAGTCGATACCGACTTAGAAGCCAAACAGTTCGACTTACTCATGCTCCGCCTGCAACTAACCTTGCTCCGCGCCGAACCGGCTTTTACAGAATGGCGCAGGCGTGTGGAAGCAATCGCCGGGCTACTGGCGGAACAGGATTCCATCCCCATGGTGCGCGCTCAAACGCCGCTGATTCTCAGCCTGCTGAGTGAAGAGTTCTGGCTGGATGTAACCACGCCCATCCTTGAAAATGTCCGAAAGCAAATCCGAGCGTTGATAAAACTCATCGAAAAGGTAAAGCGAAATATCGTCTACACAGACTTCGAAGACGAATTAGGCGAGGGAACAGAAATAGAGCTCCCCGGTTTCAACACGCCCGCCGATGACTACGAAAACTTTCGAGTCAAAGCCCAGCAATTCCTTAAGGAGCATGAAAACCTCCCGGCAGTTGTAAAGGTAAGAACCAACCAACCGCTAACGGCGGAAGACCTCGAAGAACTGGAAAGAATCTTGCTGCGGGAAGGCATCGGAACTTTGCAAAACGTGACGCAAGCCAAAGAAGCCAGCCAAGGCCTGGGCCTGTTCATCCGTTCGCTAGTCGGCCTGGACCGAGCCGCCGCCAAAGTCGAATTCGACAAATTCATCGAGGGCAAGCGCCCATCCCCCAACCAACTACGCTTCATTGATTGGATCATCAACTACCTAACCGAAAACGGCTTCATGGAAGCATCCCGTTTATACGAATCCCCCTTCACCGATTTCAACAGCAGAGGAGTAGAAGGAATGTTCCAACCAGACCAAGTAACCGAATTAGTGGGGATCATCGAAAACATCCGAACCAGAGCCGCCGCCGTCTAAGAAATCCGAGCGGCATATCCGCGTGAATCCGTGTGAATCGGCGGCTAACAATCCAACGCCCAGGATCCCAGTCAGAAATCCAAAACAACCCGCCCAAACTCCACCTTCGGCTTATCAAAATTGACAAGCAAGCAAACCGAAAGCCCAGAAGCCTTCAACTGACCGAAAGCTCCAACCCACCCAGCCCGCCCTCTTCGGCTCCGAAGAAATAGCCGACGCCAACTCCGGGCAAAAGAGCCACGATGAAAAGCTGACCGGCGACCAGCTGACGCAGCAATTCAAATCGCCCCTCACCCGCGAAGAGCAGATGCGGAAGTTGAAGAAAAACAAGTCCTCAAAACAGACGGACATGTTCAGCCCGGACGCGAACCCCGAACAAGGGGCGCTGTTCAACATACACAAAGCGAACCGCTCTATTTTTGGTGACGACGACGCGCCCAAGGCGAACTACAGCGGTATGGGCATCCTCAAGAACGCCCTCATCCGCAATCTGTCTCAGCTCGAAAAGG
>JAYVXT010000212.1:0-2246 GCA_043785065.1 Bryobacterales bacterium
ACTTCTAATGGTGAAATCGGTTCAAGGTTTGAAAATCCAGCAAAGTGGCCAATCAAGAGCCAAGCTACAAGAAGCATTCACCGCATTTGCGGAAAATTATTCCATGGCGACGCCCTAGAATGAGGGTATTGAAGTCAGTCAAAATCGTCCGTACTAGGTATATCCCAACTTGTTCAGTAATAGTGCATCTTTCTACTTTGAGTTAGGCTTCGATACCGTTACAATATATATTTACTAGCATGCCTCAAAGTTGCCCAGGTTGCGGATCAACTAACTTCAAACTTTCGAAGGTCCGTGGGCCGCTGGAACGATTAGGGCTTTTGCTTGGGTATCAACCCGCCCGGTGCAGAGAATGCGATCAGCGGATGAACATCCGGATTTGGGGCCTGGATCACTTAATCTATGCTAAGTGTCCTCGATGCCACAAAATGGACCTGACTAAATGGTCTACAACCAGATACCGGCCCGATAGCTTTACAACGTTCAAGCTCACATTAGGGGCAAAACCTGTGCGGTGTGAATACTGCCGCTGCAACTTCGCCAGTTGGAAAGCGATTAAGGAGCGGTTTAGCTATGCCAAGCGCGCCGAACGCAGCCAAATCTTGATCCCCGTCTCCAGTACGGAAAAAAATACAGGAAAGTCTTCAGCTTCGGCAAACGGTCCCGTCGCGCAATCTTCGTAAGCTATTCGCCTGACTCTTCCTCAACTCTAAACCCCAGCGCGTTCCTTGCGGCTATCGCTGTTCCCTTCGCGGCAGCCGCAGTCGAGGCGAGTGCGGTTAGATGGCCCATCTTTCTACCTGGGCGCGGTTGAAGCTTCCCATACACATGGATCTTTACGTTCGGAAACTGCGCGGCGGCGGCCCAATTGGGCTCGCCTTGATCCCACAAATCTCCAAGAAGATTCACCATCGCCGCGGGCTTCAGAAGTTCAGTGGAACCAAGCGGTAAGCCACAAACGGCGCGAAGCTGTTGTTCAAATTGACTGGTAACGGAGGCGTCGAACGAGAAGTGGCCGGAATTGTGCGGCCGCGGAGCAAGCTCGTTAATACGCAGTTGCCCGTCGTGCGACAGGAAGAATTCCACGCAGAGCACGCCCACCACATCCAGTTCTTGCATCACATTTCGAGTGAGTTCGACGGCCCTCTGCGCGACTTTCGTTTTGACGTTGGCCGGAGCCATCGTGACATCAAGGATGCTGTTACGATGATCGTTTTCAAGCACTCCGTAATGCGCGAATTGCCCGGTTACCGAACGGGCGGCAACCACGGAAAGTTCCTTGTGGAAGTCGATGCGTTTTTCAAGAACTGCTTCCTGTTCGCCGATAGCGAGCCAGGTGGCGGCAGCCTCATCTGGCGATTCGATGCTGAATTGGCCTTTGCCATCGTATCCAAATCCAGCGGTTTTAAGGATTGCCGGAGTTCCGATTTCCTTGATCGCCACTTCCAGTTCAGCTAGCGTGGATACACGGCGGAAAGGGACCAAAGGGAAACCGTTGCGCATGAGAAACTGTTTTTCACGGAGACGGTTCTGGGTGATGTGAAGAATGGTTCCATTGGGCCGCACCAGCGTATGTTCCGCGCATACGGAGGCTGTTTCGGCCGGCACGTTTTCAAACTCGAACGTAACCACTTGGACGCCTTCGGAGAACTTGCGGACTGCGTCTAAATCTTCGTATGGGGCGGTGATTTCAAGATCGGCTACTTGTCCGGTGGGCGTATCGTTTTCCGGAGAAAAAGTGTGGACGCGGTAGCCCATGCGGCGCGCCGCAATGGTAAACATACGGCCTAGTTGGCCGCTGCCTAAAACACCTATCGTTGATCCGGGCAGTATTGGTCTAAGACTCATGGAAGCGTATCGGCCTTCACCTTGGCTGATTGCTCAGCGCGGAAGGCATGGAGTTTTTCCCTCAATGGCGGCCGTTGGTTGGCCAGAATCGCGACGGCCAGCAGCGCGGCGTTGATCGCCCCGGCTTTACCGATCGCCAGCGTACCCACCGGAATGCCACCAGGCATTTGTACGATGGACAACAGGGAGTCCATTCCCTTTAAAGCATGGCTTTCAACGGGCACCCCAAGAACGGGCACGATCGTTTGAGCCGCCACCATTCCGGGAAGATGGGCTGCCCCACCTGCTCCGGCAATGATCACTTCGAGACCGCGGGACTCAGCGGCCTTTGCATATTCATTCATCTCATCCGGCGTGCGATGAGCGGAAACCACGCGGCATTCGTGCGCAACCTCAAA
>JAYVXT010000213.1:0-2244 GCA_043785065.1 Bryobacterales bacterium
TCAGGACTTCTTCCTTTGGTACAACGATGAGCATTGCCATTCCGGGATCGCTGTTTCACCTTGTTTCGCTTAGCAACTGCCGTTTCTAGGGTTAAGTTCGGCCATACATGGGTGGCACGGACCGCCACGGCATCCTAGCCAAGGGAACGCCGGCGCAAGGGGAAGATGAAATCAGGCGGGTGGTGAAAAGCGCCCCTGGCCAGTTTATTCTCGGCGCCGATTGCACTGTTGCGGGGGAGACCGATTGGAACCGGTTGCGCCACGCCATTGCCGTGGCGCATCGAGTTGGAAATAGAAGTTAACAAGATAGAAGTTAACCCAGCCCTTGGGCTACATTCCTGTTACGCTGAGGCATGACGAAGAAAGATCTTCCACCTCACACCCTCATTGGAAGTATCGTGATGGCAATTGTAGCCGTATGGTTGATTGTTTATATGGTTAGAGCCTACGTTTTATAACGCAAAAGACCCGTGTGATCGAAATCACACGGGCAATCTAGTTGTTACTCTAATCTAATGAATTAGCGGCGACCGCCGTAGTGTCCATAGCTCTCAGAACGGGCTCCGTGATTATCGCCGCCACGGTATCCGCTTTCGGCGGGAACCCTATAGCTCTGATGAGGGGTTTCTACTCTGTAGCTCTGCCGCGGAGCCAGCACTCTGTAATTCTGGCGAGGCGTTTCAATGTGGCCTTGATAGCGGTCGTAGTGGCGGACAAATCCACGGTCGTAACCTCTCCGTTCCCCGCCCCAGAATCCACCGAAAAATCGACCGCTTGAATATCGCGGAGCTATCCAATATCCTCTGTCATATGGAGGCAGCATCCAATACCCGCGTGCAAAGGAGTAACGTCCGCCGCTCCAATTCCAATATCCATCAATCCAACAATAATCAGGCCCTGGAATCGGGGGGCGCTGGTAGCCGTAGCCCGGTATGGGAGGCGGCGGGGGCGCGTTGTAGCCTTGGTCGTAGGCTGGGTCTCCGTTATAGCTCGCGTCTCCGGCGTATTGACCATTACCGTATTGGCCGTTGTCGTATTGACCATTACCGTATTGGCCGTTACCGTACTGACCATTGTAGTTCGGGTCGCCTTGAGGGGGCGGATTCTGTTGAGGATACTGTTGCCCAAACATGGCCGTCTCCAATCCACCGGCAATCATCAGCATTGCTATCCAATTGCGTTTCATAATCCTTCCTCCCTCTTCTTGCAAATCCGCTTTTCTAATCGGATCACACGCATTGTTATCGGTGCACGCAACTGGCCAGATCCTAACGTATTGAAAAAGCAGCTTTCTTGCTGACGAGAGGGTTGGCCCTACTACACCGAACGGTGGTTTCCAACCGCTTGTTGATCTATGTCACACTAAAATCCGGTAGGCTTCTTTAACCTGGAAACGGCTGTTGGATGCATTTGACTAGCCCCCGATGATAATCAGGCGATCTGCAACTAGCCATGGATAAACAATAACTTAACTTAACCAATGACGAGTGCACCAGAATCCCACGATTCCCATCGGGGGCTGGATCGTGGCTGTTTCACCCAAATGGTGAAATGCGTCATAAAAGCAACTGTCTTTGCCTCAGCAGCCTGGGTCTATAATGTCAACCCAACTGCCGTTTTTGTCAACTGCCGTTTTCAGGTTTAAGGAGATAAAATGATGTTAAGAACCCCGCTTCTACCAACAATTCTGCTCTTCGCCATCGGGGTTGCCTCCGCTAAGATCCTTTTCAAGGCCGATTTCGAAACCGGCGGCCTCAGCGAATGGAGCACAACCGGCACCCGCGGGCAAAACGCCACGCCGCGCAATGTTCAAGTGATTACAGACATTGTTCAGCAGGGAAAGTACGCCGGTAAATTCACTATTCACGAAGACGATGTGTTCAACGCGCAGCAGCTACGAGTACAAGTCGGCGGACCCAAGATTACCGTGGATGAAGGCTCCGACACATACATGTCCTTTTACATGT
Source organism: Bryobacterales bacterium (assembly GCA_043785065.1). Taxonomy (GTDB): domain Bacteria; phylum Acidobacteriota; class Terriglobia; order Bryobacterales; family Bryobacteraceae; genus JANXSF01. Next base: position 1,968 of record JAYVXT010000213.1, read on the forward strand.
ATATGGCTGAACCGCCCAAGGATCGTGACAACTTTTTCTACTGGGAAGGAACTCCGCCGCCTAGATACAACAACGTAATGACCTGGTGGGTGCAGCCTAATAAAGAAGGCGGCGGCACGCAGATCAAATACGGCACTGGGAACCTGGGGCGCAACGGTACGGAATGGGAAGCGGATTTCACCATCGGCAAATGGCATCAACTGGCGATGCACATCCATTGGTCGGAAGATAAAGAGAAAGGCAACACGCGGCTGTGGTTCGACGGCGTTCTGGTGTT
>JAYVXT010000214.1:0-22114 GCA_043785065.1 Bryobacterales bacterium
ACAACCCAGCATTGCCCACCAAATAATTCCTCTACTCCCCGCATTTGCGGTCACCTGATTTCAGTCCCCACAGCTATTACAAAAACCTTACAATGCAACGCCTTGCACTGGTAGATGCTGAAAGTGGAAGAACAGGATTTGGAATATCCGTAGTGTGTCTTGTTCCCTAGCAAGGATACTGATTGAGCACCGTTGAAACAGCGATTAACGAACCCTCCCGAACTGCCTACTTGGTTCGCGAAAATTCTCATTCCATGGGGGTTACTGTAGACGCCCCGGCCTCGCCGATCGGAGTGCTCCCGGGCATTTTTCCGGAAAATCTTGGGGATTCGTCGATGCATGAGGCCCATGGCGTACGGTACGCCTACATCGCCGGGGAAATGGCGAATGGCATTGCCACGGCCCAAATGGTTGAGGCCATCTGCCGCGAAGGCATGCTGGGATTTTTCGGCGCGGCTGGCTTGGGGCTCGCGGAGATTGAGAAGAACCTGATCCGGCTGGAGGCGTCTTGCGCAGGCCTCGCGTGGGGTTCAAATTTGATCCATTCGCCACAAGACCAAGAGCTGGAAGAGAAAACGGTTGACCTTTATCTGACGCATGGCGTGAAGCGCGTCTCCGCGTCGGCATTCATGGGCGTGCGGCCCAGCGTCGTTCGGTATTCCTATATGGGGATTTACAAAGCGGCGGACGGGTCCGTTGTGCGGCCCAATCATGTGTTCGCGAAGATTTCACGGCCGGAAGTGGCGCGGCAGTTCTTGTCTCCCGCTCCTGAAGCCATGCTGCAGGCGCTGGTGGAAAAGGGCGGGCTTACTCGCGCCGAAGCCGAACTGGCGCGGACGTTGCCTGTGGCCGAGGATTTCACGGTGGAAGCGGATTCGGGGGGCCATACGGATAACCGGCCGCTTGTTGCCCTGCTGCCCACCATCATGAATGTTCGGGACGAAATTGCGGCCAAGTACAATTACACTCGGCCGATTCGTGTTGGGTGCGGCGGCGGCTTGGGTACTCCATCGGCCATTGCGGCTGCGTTTTCGTTGGGCGCGGCTTATGTAATGACCGGCTCTGTTAACCAATGCACTCGCGAAAGCGGCCAGTGTGATCATGCGAAAAAGCTTTTGTCTCAGGCTGGACTCGCCGACGTGATGATGGCCCCCGCGGGCGACATGTTTGAATTAGGCGTAAGAGTTCAAGTGCTGAAACGCGGCACCTTGTTCGGCATGCGCGCCACCAAGTTGTGGGAGCTGTACAACCGTCACGAATCGCTGGAATCCATGCCGGCCCCGGTGATTCAGCAACTGGAAAAAGACATCTTCAAAAAGCCCCTGGCCCAGGTATGGGAAGACACGCGGCAATACTTTCTGCAACGCAAGCCCGAAGAGGCTGAGCGCGGTGCGAAGGATCCGAAGCATCGCATGGCGCTGGTGTTCCGCTGGTATTTGGGGCAGTCCAGCCGCTGGTCGATTGGCGGGGACAAAACCCGCGTGATGGATTATCAGATTTGGTGCGGCCCGGCCATGGGCGCATTTAACGAATGGGCTGCGGGATCGTTCCTTGAAGACCCGGCCAATCGCGGCGTGGGTGAGATTGCATTGAATCTCATGCACGGTGCGGCATCGATTACCCGCGCGCAGCAATTGCGCGCCTCGGGCGTGAATGTACCCTCGCGGATGTTTCATTATCCGCCGCGCCCACTTACTGCAAATTTTGGGAGAGCTGCACATGCAAACTAAATCGTCCCCTATCGCCATTGTTGGTCTTAGCGCACTATTTCCAGGATCGAATACGGCTCAAGGTTTTTGGCGCGATATCGTCAATGGCCGCGACTTGATTTCCGACGTTCCTCCGACGCGCTGGTTAATTGAAGATCATTACGATCCCGATCCGAAAACGCCCGACAAAACTTACGCCAAGCGTGGGGCATTCCTCGGCGACATCGGCTTCGATCCGATGGAGTTTGGCGTTCCTCCGTCGGCTATCAACGCAACCGATACTTGCCAGTTGTTGGCTTTAATTGTGGCCAAGCGTGTGTTGGACGATGCGCTGAACAGCCAGTTCAAAGAAATTGCCCGCGAACGCGCCAGTGTGATTTTGGGCGTCACCAGTGGACAGGAATTGTTCCTGGAAGTCGCCAGCCGTATGCAGCGCCCTGTTTGGGTGAAGGCGTTGCGGGAGAGCGGGATTCCGGAAGATGAGGCGAAGGTCATTTGCGATCGCATCTCTAATTCCTACGTGCCATGGCAGGAAAATACGTTCCCTGGTTTGTTGGGCAATGTTGTGGCGGGCCGCATCGCCAACCGCTTCGATTTAGGCGGGACAAATTGCGTTACAGATGCGGCTTGCGCCAGTTCTCTCTCGGCTTTGCGCATGGGCATCAGTGAATTGCAATTAGGCCATTCGGATCTGGTGATCACCGGCGGCGCCGATACGTTCAACGATATTTCCATGTTCGTGTGCTTCTCAAAAACACCGGCTCTTTCGCCCACCGGAGATTGCCGTCCGTTCTCGGCCAAAGGCGATGGAACGGTGTTGGGCGAAGGCATGGCGATGTTTGCCCTAAAGCGCTTGGAAGATGCCGAGCGCGATGGCAACCATATTTACGCCGTCATTAAGAGTGTTGGTTCGTCGTCCGATGGACGGTCGAAGAGTATCTATGCGCCTTTATCTGAAGGGCAAGCCAAGGCGTTGCGCCGGGCCTATGATCAAGCCGGTTACGGACCGGAAACAGTTGAGTTAGTGGAAGCGCACGGCACCGGTACGGTGGCTGGGGATGCGGCGGAGTTTGGCGGCTTGACGCAGGTGTTTGCCCCGGCGGCCAAAGATGGCCAGAAGCAGTGGTGCGCCATTGGCTCCGTGAAATCACAGATTGGGCATTGCAAAGCGGCTGCCGGGTCGGGCAGTTTGTTCAAAGCCACGCTGGCGCTGCATAACAAGATTTTGCCTCCGACGTTGAAGGTGGAACAACCGAATCCGAAGCTGAATATTGGGGAGACGCCGTTCTACATTAATACAGAAGCGCGGCCTTGGGTTCGTGGAGCGGATCATCCGCGCCGCGCGTCCATGAGCTCGTTTGGTTTTGGTGGAACTAATTTCCACGTGGCGCTCGAAGAGTACACCGGGCCCGCCCCGAAGCCGGCGCGTTGGTGGAATGCCGCGTCGGATCTGGTTTTGATTTCTGCTACTGATGCGGCTGGGCTGGCGAAGCAGTGCCGGGAGTTGGCGGCGAAGCAGTTGCCGGTTGCGCATGTAGCCCTTGAAAGCCAGCTTGGGTTTGATGCAAGTAGGAGCCATCGGCTGGCGGTAGTGGCGGAGAGCTCGGCTGACTTATCGCAAAAGTTGAAAAAGGCGGCTGAACAAATTGAGGCTGGAACAAAGTCCGGCAATTTGTTGATCGCTCCCGGCGTCTATTTTTCGAGTGGCGCGAAGCCGGGAAAGATGGCCTTCCTGTTCCCCGGTCAGGGCAGCCAGTACCTGGGTATGACCGCCGATGTGGCCATGAATTTTGACGAAGCGTTGCATGCATGGGATCAAGGTTCCGGGTTTGCCAAAGTTGCTTTTCCGCCACCCGGTTTTTCAAATGAAGAACGGGAAGCGAAGTTCCGTACTTTGACGCAGACCGAAAATGCGCAGCCCGCCATTGGAGCGGCCAGCGCTGCTTTGTTAGCCGTACTTACTAAGTTGGGATTGAAGCCTGACGCCACTGGCGGCCATAGCTTTGGTGAAATCACGGCTCTTTATGCTTCGGGCGGAGTAAGTTTGAAGGCGATGCTGGAAATTGCCCGTAAGCGTGGCGAGTTGATGTCACAAGCTTCCAGTGTGCCCGCCGGAATGTTGTCGGTTCGTAAAGACGCAGCCACCGTGGAACTGTTGCTGAAAGAGTGGGGATTGGCGGTTGTGGTTGCCAACCATAACAGTCCACAGCAGACGGTGGTTTCCGGCGCGGCTGATGCTATTGAAGAAGCCGACCGCCGTTTTACGGCTGCTGGGTTGAACGTAACCCGGCTGCCCGTTTCCACGGCCTTTCATTCGCCATTGGTGGATTCCGTGGTGCCTGAATTCAAACAATTCCTGGCCAATGAACCGGTGGCAGCGCAAAGCATTCCTTGTTATTCCAATCGCGATGGACAGCCGCATCCTGCCGATCCCGAAGAATTGCGCAAGCGTATAGCCGAACAGATTGCGCTGCCGGTTTATTTCCAAACTATGATTGAGCGGATGTATGAAGATGGTATTCGCACTTTCGTGGAAGTTGGGCCACATGCCGTACTAACTTCACTTACTAAGTCGATTCTTGGCGGCAAGCCGCACTTTGCCATCAACCTGGATCGCCAAGGCGCTAACGGCGTGATGTCTTTGTGGCAGGGCTTGGCGCAGTTGGCCGTGCTTGGCGTGCCGATGAACTTCGCTGCGTTACGCGCCGGCCATGCGCTTGAGCCGATTGAAAATGCCGGCGCTTCGAAGTTCCTGATTCCTATTAATGGCGGCAATCAAGGCCGGCCGTACCCGCCCGTAGGTGGCGCCGCGGCATTGCCCGCGCCGGTGAAGCAGGCCCCTCCCGTGCAGCCTCAAGTGATCGTCAAGGAAGTAATTAGAGAGGTAGCGAAGCCAATGCCCGTATCAAGCCCAGCAGTTCCTCCTTCGGCAACGCGGAGAATGGCTCCCGTAGTAGCTGCCGCGCCTGAAGCGTTGTCAGCCTATCAAGTGTTTCAACAATCAATCAGCGCCGCGCATAGTAACTGGCAGGATGCATTTAGCAAAGGGCATGAAGGTTACTTGAAGGCGATGGAATCGGCTTACCAGAGCACCATTGGCGGAGGGGGCCATGTGGCCCTTCCGGTTGCGGCGCCTGCCCGCCCGGCGGCTGTTGCGGCGGCCCCGGTGCAGCAGCCTGCCCCGGTTCCAGTTGCCCCATCTGTTGCCGTCGCGCCCGCGCCCGTTCTAGTTGCCGCCGCGGCCGTTGCCCCTACCGCTAACATCCACAAATTGCTTCTAGCTTTGATTGCGGACAAAACCGGTTACCCCGAAGAGATGCTGGAACCCGCGATGGCTCTTGAAGCCGACCTTGGAATTGATTCCATCAAGCGGGTCGAAATCTTCTCCGCTTTACAGGAAAAGATGCCCGGCTTTCCGGAAATGGATCAGACCCAAATTGCCGGCCTGCGCACGATCGCCGACATTATTGACCACCTCGGAACAAGCGCCCCACCTCCGGCAAGCGTTAATCGTAAGGAAGCGGTTGCCCCGCCAACCGGCAACGTTCAACCCATTCTTCTTGCTTTGATCGCCGAGAAGACCGGCTATCCCGAAGAGATGCTGGAGCCCTCGATGGCTCTTGAAGCAGACCTCGGTATTGATTCCATCAAGCGTGTCGAAATCTTCTCCGCGTTGCAGGAAAAGATCCCCAGTCTTCCGGAGATGGACCAAACTCAAATCGCCGGTCTCCGCACAATCGGCGACATCATCGCCCATTTGGGAACGGAATTACCGCCCCCAGCGAGCCGCGACCATAAGGAAGCGGTCTCCGCGCCAACTTCCAACCTTCAACCAATTCTTCTTGCTTTAATCGCTGAAAAAACTGGCTATCCCGAAGAGATGCTGGAGCCTTCGATGGCCATGGAAGCCGACCTCGGCATCGATTCGATTAAGCGCGTCGAGATCTTCTCCGCGTTGCAGGAACGTGTCCCCGGCATGCAGGAAATGGACCAAACACAGATTGCCGGCCTTCGAACAATCGGCGACATCATCGCCCATCTAGGAGCGGAATTACCGCCCCCAGCGAGCCGCGACCATAAGGAAGCGGTCCCCGCGCCAACTTACAACCTTCAACCAATTCTTCTTGCTCTTATTTCCGAAAAAACCGGCTACCCCGAAGAGATGCTGGAACCGGCCATGGCTCTTGAAGCAGACCTCGGCATCGACTCCATTAAGCGCGTCGAAATCTTCTCCGCATTGCAGGAACGTGTCCCTGGCATGCAGGAAATGGATCAAACGCAGATTGCCGGCCTTCGGACAATCGGCGACATTCTGGCGCATATTGGAGCCGGGGCCGCCGTTCTATCAACCCCCGAACAAGCTCCAGCCGTGGTTGCCCCGGCGGCCCCCGCTGCTAACCTCAAGCCCATCATCCTGGCCTTGATTTCCGAAAAAACCGGTTACCCCGAAGAGATGCTGGAGCCCTCAATGGCCCTTGAAGCCGACCTCGGCATCGACTCCATCAAGCGCGTCGAAATCTTCTCCGCATTGCAGGAACGTGTCCCCGGCATGCAGGAAATGGATCAAACCCAAATCGCCGCCCTTCGGACAATCGGCGATATCATTGACCACATCGGCGGCAGTGGAGTTGGAGAACCGCTCCCGCACGGTCACGGCTCGCAGATTACCGCGGCGCCGGTTGCCCCTAAAGAACTTTCCCCTCGCTTTGAAGTAGCCACACGCCGCGTGGATAGCTACGGCCATATCACGCTGGATAAAACCGATGGCCCAGTCTTCGTGCTGGATGACGGCAATGGCGTTGCGGCGGCCATCGAAACGATCCTCAACGGCAAAGGCTACGAAGCGCATCGGACAACCTCCGCGGTTGCCGGCGCAACCGCCGTGATTTGCCTTGCCGGTCTACAATCGTTCGAGACAAAAGAACAGGCCATCGCCGCCAATCAAACCGCGTTTGAAGCCGCAAAGACAGTGTCCGCGAACTTTGCAAAGAACGGCGGAGTCTTCGTCACCGTGCAAGATACAGGCGGAGATTTCTCATCGCCCGATCCGATCCGCGCCTGGGCCGGGGGCCTCACCGGCCTGGCTAAAACAGCGGCTCTAGAATGGCCCAAAGCTCGTGTAAAAGCCATCGACATTGAAGTAGCCCAACGCACGCCAGCCCAGGTGGCCGCGGCTATCATCGAAGAATTGCTCAAGGGCGGGCCGGAAACTGAAGTCGGCCTGACGGCTGCGGGTGAAAGGCTGGTGCTGGAGGCGACGCAGGCGGAAGCCAGCGGACCGGCTCACAAGATTGATTCAAACTCTGTGATCGTCGCCACGGGTGGCGCGCGTGGAGTTACCGCAATCTCTCTTTTGAAGTTGGCGCAAACGGTATCTCCGAAAATCGTGTTGCTGGGGCGCACCAGCCTGGAACAGGAGCCGGCCTTCTGCGCCGGTATCAAAGATCAAACTGAACTGCGGCGCGCATTTTTGACGGACGCGCAGGGCAGGGGCGTGAAATTGGAACCGGCGGCTGTGGCGGCCAAGGCTTCGCAAGTGTTGGCCAACCGCACGATCCTCGCCACCATGGCCGCCCTTCAGAAATCCGGTTCAGCCGTGAAATATTTGGCCATCGACACCCGCAATGCCACCGCGCTAAATACCGCGCTCGACGAAGTACGCAAGGATTGGGGTCCCATCACCGGCATAGTCCATGGTGCGGGCGTGCTGGCCGACAAGCGTATTGAAGATCTCAGCATCGATCAATTCCGCACCGTATTTTCGACTAAGGTTGACGGGTTGCTGGCGTTGCTCGAAGCTACGGCCAAGGATCCGATCAACGTTATCTGCTTGTTCTCCTCGATCGCCGCGCGCACCGGCAACATTGGGCAGACCGCTTATTCGATGGCCAATGAAGTATTGAATCGCGTGGCTTGCGCGGAATCAAAACGGCGCGGCGGCGCGGCCATTGTTAAATCGATGAATTGGGGACCTTGGGATGGCGGCATGGTTACCCCGGCATTGCGTAAGCACTTTGAGGATCAAGGCGTCCGCTTAGTGGGCCTGGAAGAAGGCGCCAAGTTGTTCAGCGATGAGCTTTTGCATGGCGGCATAAAGCCCGTGGAAGTGGTGCTGGGCGGATTGCCTAAGTTGCCGAACCGCGAATTGCGGGTAAGAATCGACGAGCATTCGCATCCGTTCCTGGTGGACCACACCATCCAAAACATTCCAGTGTTACCCGCAGTGGAAGCCATTGAATTGTTCCTGCGATGCGCGCGGGCGCAAGGCAACCAATCCGGCCCACTGATTTGCACCGGTTTGAAAGTGTTGCGTGGCGTCATGCTGGATAAATTCACCAGTGGCGGCAACTTGATTTTCATCCGGCCTAAGTCAAACACATTGTTTGAGCTGACCTCAGCGGATGGCACACGTCATTATGAAGCTACCGTCAATGCGGGCGAGCCGGCCAGCGCCATTACAATGGGGCATTTGCCGAAGAGCCAAACGGGCGGTGCGCCATGGCCGAATGCGGACATCTATGGCAAAATGCTGTTTCACGGCCCAGCATTCCAAGTGATTCAAAGCGTGGAAGGCCTTTCGAGTAATGGCATTGAAGGCACGCTTACCGGTACTACGGATCGTAACTGGCACGACGGCAATCGCCATAGCGATGCGGCTATGTTGGATGGCGGTTTGCAACTGGCGCGGCTGTGGGGCTATCACTCGTTGGGCAAACCAACGCTGCCGACAAGCATCGGTAGTTTGTGGCTGCTGCGGCACGGTGTGGAATCGGAACCGATTCGCTGTCTGGTTTCGGCGCGCGCCGTGGGGTCCAGCAAAATAGTATGTGACATCGGTTTTGTGAACGCGGGCGACGAAATGGTGGCCACCATGAGCGGCGTGGAAATGCATGCTGCCTCCGGCGCGTAGGGCATTCCGCTTGGCGGAGAAAAACGGAACGGATGTTTGAACCAATCGCAATCGTAGGTAGAGGCGCCATTTTCCCTGGCGCCTTTTCGCCGCAAGAACTGTGGTCGCTTGTGGTGGAAGGGCGCTATGCAGTATCGGCCTGTCCGGAGGGGCGCTGGCGCATTCCAAAAGACGTCATGATGGATCCCGCGCGCCTAGCCGAGCGCGTATTCACCGATCAGGGCGGTTACGTTAACGGCTTTGAAGATGTCTTCGACCCTGAAGGCTTCTTGATCGGCGTCGAGGAGATTTCACGTTACGACGAGATGGTGCATTGGCTGCTCCATACCGCGCGCGAGGCGCTGCGCGAAGGTGGGATGGAGACGGCTCCGGCTCGCACAGGCGCGGTGATTGGGTTGCTGGGTTTGCCTTCGGATAAACTGGCGCAATTTGCAGAAGAGGTTTGGCTTGGGCAGGATCCGCAAATAGCGCCGGAGAATCGGTTCATGTGCGGCTTGGCGGCGCAGACTGTGGCGCGCGCGTTGGGAATTGATCAAGGGGCGTTTGCGTTGGATGCGGCGTGTGCATCTTCTTTATACGCAATTAAATTTGCTTGCGATGCCTTGCATGACCGGCGTGCGGATGCGATGCTGGCCGGCGCGGTGAACCGGGCCGACGATCTGTTCCTGCATACCGGATTCAGCACGTTGAAAGCGATGTCGCCCACTGGGCAGACCCGTCCCTTTCATGCCGGTGCGGATGGGCTGATTCCAGCTGAAGGCGCGGCCTTCGTTTTCCTGAAGCGATTGCGGGATGCTGAGCGCGCGGGCGACAAGATTCTTGGTGTGATCCGTGGTGTTGGTGTTTCGAACGACGGGCGCACCGCGGGACTGTTGACTCCGTCAGAGGCAGGTCAGGAACAAGCCATCCGCATGGCCTATGAAGTTAGTGGCGTTAAGCCATCGGAAGTGACCATGGTGGAGTGCCACGCAACAGGAACGCCAGTTGGTGACACAACCGAAATTCGAAGCACCGGCAAGGTTTATGCAGGGCTGAGCGGCGTGCCCATTGGCTCCGTGAAATCGAATCTTGGGCATCCCATCACAGCGGCGGGAATGGCCAGCCTGCTTAAAGTTCTCGGCGCAATGGAAGCCGGCATTCGTCCGGCAACGCTACATTTAGATCAGCCAACACAAGCCTTGGCTGGATCTCCGTTTCGATTGTTGACGGCGAACGAACCCTGGACTGGAGAGCGGCGCGCGGCCATCAGCGCGTTTGGTTTTGGCGGCAATAACGCGCACATGATCGTGGAGCAATATGCAAGCGCGAAGGCGGCCAGCGTGCCCGCTTTGAAACCTGTTTCCATCGTTTCGATGGGAGTTGTTGCAGGCGACGCCACCAACTCTCAGCAATTTGCCGAAGCGATTTTGGCGGGTCAGCCGCGCGTGGCTCGCATTGATGTGGCCTCACTTGAAATGCAAGGGCTGGGCTTTCCGCCTGCTGATCTTGAACAAACGTTGCCTCAGCAGTTGGTGGCTCTGCAGGCCGCAGGCGAAGCGATTGGCAAGGCCGGCGTATTGAATAAGGCAAAGACAGGGGTGTTCGTCGGCATGGGCTGCGACGCCGAAGTGGCTCGCTATGGTTTGCGTTGGCGCGCTCAGCAATGGGCGGACGAGGCGCGGCAAAACGGTGTTGCGCCAGTTTTGACGGCCCCCGCCGTCGTAGGGCGTCTGGCCAACATAGTCGCCAATCGTATCTCCAGTAAGTTCGATTTGCGTGGACCCAGCTTGGCTCTCATGTCGGAAGAACTGTCGGGCATCGACGCGTTGCGTCTGGCGCACAGGGCATTGGCCACGGGCGAATTGGATGCGGCGATTGTTGGCGCGGTGGATCTATCGGTGGAGCCGGTGCATGAGGCTGCCATGGCTGCTTTGGCCCCGAATCGGAAGCCGGGCGACGCTGCGGTTTTCTTTGTGTTGAAGCGTAGTGAAGATGTAGAGCAGCCGCTGGCGCAAATTGATGACTCACTCACCTCTATACCGGATGCGGGAGTTGCCCGGGGAGTCTTCGGCCATGCGCATGCCGCTTCAGGACTGCTCAACGTCGCAGCGAATCTGGTTGCGATAAGTTACGGTACTCTTTCAACGCAGACCACCACAGAGACTATCGCGCTTGGGGGACGAAGCGAATCCACTACATTGATCGCCGCGAAGAAGACACAGGCGATTACTTCTGCGTATCCCCCCGGAATTTATCACGAAGGCTCGCTTGTGATCGTCGCGGCTACCGCGGAGGAACTTGCATCGAAGCGCGCCCGTGCTCAACAAGCTATCGCCAAAGGCGCAACCACACTTGCGATGGACGGCATTTATTACCGCAAAACGCCCATTGCTGGCGAGCTTGCGTTCGTCTTCCCCGGCGCCGCAGCCGCTTATTCAGGCATGGGACGCGATTTCTTTTTGGCCTTCCCGGAACTGCTGAGCGAGGTTCCGCCAGAGCTGCTTGAAGCGAGCCAATGGCTTTATGATCCGCTCGCCGAGGAACCCACGACAACCGAAAAGCTCTGGGGAAGTTCGCTGCTTTCGCAAGTGCATGCCCAACTGACGATCGGCAAGCTGGGATTGAAGCCCACAGCGGCAATCGGTATCAGTTCCGGTGAAACCAACAGCCTTGCGGCCTTCGGCGCCTGGCGCGACATTGGCTGTTTTCATCACGAATTCACAGCCGCTGAAGTTTTTGAACGTTACATCGGTGGCGAGTTTGAAACCACGAACGGAGTAGTGTGGCAAACCTGGCGGCTCAACATTCCAGAAGTAGAACTGCGCGCCTTGCTGTCATCCGCCCCAGCCTTGCGGCTCACAGCTATCCATTGTCCCGGCGATTATGTTGTAGCTGGCCCGGCCGGCGCTATGCCCAAAGGCAAGGGCCAGCGCATTCATTACGACCTAATTGTTCACTGCCCGGAATTCAAGCCGTTTGAGAAAACGTGGCACACGCTGCATTCCCGCGAAACGACGCCAGTTCCCGGCGTTCGCTTCTATACGCATTCCAACAATTCGCACTATCAACCCACTCGCGATAGAATCGCCGATGCGTTGACTAATCAAGCGCTGCACACGCTGGACTTTCCGGCAGTCATCGAACGCGCTTACGCCGACGGTGTTCGGATCTTCCTTGAACATGGTCCCCAAGGCGGATCAACTTCATGGATCCGCCGCATCCTTGGCGACCGCGACCATGTAGCGATTTCGCTTGACCTGGCCAGTGTCGAAGGTGTGCGCCAAGCACTCAACGCCCAAGCTCAACTGCTGGCGGCCGGCCTTAAGTTCACTCCGCTGCAACCGCCCAGCCCAACACAAGAACCGGAATCGCGCCGCTTAGTTTTCCCGGCGCACGCGCCGGCGTTTGAATTGCCCGCACCACCCACTACACTTATGCCATCTCGCACCAAGTCTCTATTTGAACTGCACGCGCAAACGCTAACCGAACAGCACCAGCGCTTCCTTGAAATGGCGAGCGAACACAACCGGCAATTCCTGGAAATCTCCGAACGGGCTTATGCAGCAGTGGCTGTAGGCGGGGCGCCAACTGCTAAGGCGTTGGTGGCCCCGGCGCCTGTTTCCGCACCGCCTCCTTCCACCAAGCCTGAAGTTGCCGTTGGTGGTTCCGGGTTTCAACCCGTGAAGCCGGGCTTAAGCCCGGAACCACCTAAACCCATCGCGGGTCGCAGCTTCCCCTCCGCCGGCTCCAAGACTCTGTCACGAACCGCGCTGGAACAAATTTCATCCGGACCCATCTCCGCAATCTTCGGACCGCAATTCGCGAACATTGACCAGTACCATCGCGTAGTCCGCATGCCTATGCCGCCGCTCTTGCTCGCCGACCGCGTCACCGGCATCGACGCTGTCCCCTGCTTGATGGGCCTGGGCACAATCTGGACCGAGACTGACGTCAAGCCAGACTCCTGGTACCTGTGGCGCAACCGCATGCCCGGCGGCATCATGATCGAAACGGGCCAAGCCGACTTGCTGTTGATCTCATGGCTCGGCATCGATCAACTGGTCAAAGGCGAACGCGCTTACCGCCTTCTTGGTTGCGACCTCACTTATCACGGCGGCTTGCCCCAGCCTGGAGAAACGCTGCAATACGAAATCGCCATTGACCAGCACGCGCGTCAAGGCGATGTCCGCCTATTCTTTTTCCACTACGATTGCCACATCAACAACAAGGTGCGCCTTTCGGTCCGCAACGGCCAAGCCGGTTTCTTCACTGCAAAGGAATTGGCCGACTCCGCCGGCATTCTGTGGGCTGCGGACAAAGCCGAGCCAACCCCCGGCGCGCAAGTAGCCAAGCCCCGCGTGGCGGGTATCCCCTCAAGCTTCACCAACGCCCAAGTGCGCGAAGCTGCCGCAGGCAAGGCTTTTGCGTGTTTCGGCAAGGGCTTTGAATTCGCCGCTGCGCATCAACGTTCGCCCGGCTTCGGTTCGCCTGATCTTCTTTTATTCCACAACGTAACCGACCTGGACTTCATCGGCGGACCATGGAAACGTGGCTACATGCGCGCCGAATTGCCCATTCGCGACGACAACTGGTTCTTCGAAGGGCACTTCAAGAACGACCCCTGCATGCCCGGTACGCTAATGTTTGAAGGCTGCCTGCAAGCCATGGCGTTCTACATGATGGCCCTTGGCTTCACCACCGATAAAGACGGCTGGCGCTTTGAGCCAGTGCCCGAAATCGCCTATCCGCTGCGCTGCCGCGGCCAAGTCATTCCGTCGTCGCGTAATTTGGTTTATGAGTTGTTTGTCGACGAAGTGGTCGATGGTCCTGAGCCGAAACTGTTTGTCGACCTGCTGTGCACCATCGACGGATTGAAGGCGTTTCACTGTAAGCGGATGGGCCTGGAACTGACGCCCGGCTGTCCGCTGGACGAAATGCCCGAGCCCGATCCGAGGCTGTACGGCAATCGTGCCGTGGCCACGGTTAACGATGTGCCGTTGGATTACCGCGCGCTACTGAACTGCGCCTGGGGCCCTCCCAGTCACGCGTTCGGCAAACCGTTCACCAAGTTCGATAGCGGCATGCGCCTGCCACGCCTGCCCGGCCCGCCATATCATTTCATGACGCGCATCGCCAAGATTGACGGCGAGTTTAACGTGGAGCGCATCGGTTGTTCGGTGGAAGCCGAGTACGATATTGACCCCTCGGATTGGTACTTCCACGCGAATGGCCAGCCGACGATGCCGTATCCGGTGCTGCTGGAAGCGGCGCTGCAGCCTTGCGGTTGGCTGGGTTCGTACATTGGTATCGCGCTGCGTGCGGAGACCGAACTGGCGTTCCGCAATTTGGACGGCACGTCTTCCATGTTCGTGAATGTGCCAGCGTCTAAGGGGACCATTCGTACGAAGTCGATTCTGACCAACGTAAGCAGAGCCGGCGGCATGACGCTGGTGTCGTTCGACGTGGTGTGCCACTTAGGCTCCGATAAAATCTTCGAGATGAAGACCACGTTCGGCTTCTTCCGTGCGGAGGCTTTGGCGCGGCAGGTGGGCATTCCAGCGTCGGCGGACGAGAGGGCGCGGGTGAATGCGGTTTCCGATTTCCTAGTGGACCTGACGTCTTCGCCGGATCGCTATTTCGCCGCAGCTATGAAGATGCCGAGTGGCAATGCGCTGTTGATCGACCGCATTAACGGCATGTGGCCCGCCGAAGACGGGACAGTGCGGCTGCGTGCGGAGAAGGACGTGAACCCCGGCGAGTGGTTCTTCAAGGCGCACTTTTATCAGGACCCAGTGCAGCCCGGATCGTTGGGGCTTGAGGCGCTGGTGCAGACGTTGCAATTCTACGCGATCCATACGGGCGCGGCGGAGGACATGCGCGCGCCGGTGATGACGCTCGAGAATCCGCAGGAGTGGAAATATCGCGGGCAAGTGGTTCCGTCGAATAAGAAGATTGTGTCGGAAGTGGAAGTGAAGCAGGTAGTGCGCGACGGTGGCGCGGTGACGTTCAAGGCTGAGGGCTGGCTTTGGGTGGATGGAACGCGGATTTATTGGATGAGCTTTGGGCTGCGGGTGACTGAGGGGTAGCGAGGAGTGCGCCGCACTGGCTCGAAGTCTCGGTGATATGTTTCCGGGGCCCAACCTCCTTGCAGCCAACCACGCCTCTCAGCCAAATGCTAAATTGAAGGTGGCAGCATCCGATGAAGTCACTGAGCATTCACGAACCAACGATCAGCGCCCCTCTTCCGATAAAACGCTCTGTCGCTCCCCGCATTTCCATTTCCAACGAGGCGGCGGAATTCGCACGCGCGCGTCAGGTCTTGCCAACCCTCAGTCTAATTCAATCATGGATTGTGAACAACCACGCCATGGCGGATTCGATCACTATTGAGCTGGTGCCGGATCCTGAAATCGCAAACTACTCCCTAGTCACATTCCGAGTTGCAACCCATGCCACCGTTGATGAGGTCTCTGAGTTTAAAGAATTCTTGGATACCATGTTGTATGAACAAGGTTCAATTGATGATCAGGAACACTTCGTCGTCCTGTTCTCCTACCTCTGAGCAAGCCATTGAACCCCAGAGATTTCTTCGACATTGCGGATCGGCTAAAGGATTCCGAAATGGAGTCTGGATGCCGAACGAGCATTGGCCGCAGTTACTATGGGCTCTTCAATGTCCTGTTAGACGCGCCAACGGCAAAGGGAGTTAACTTCAGGCAGACGCCAGATGACCATCATTTGTTGACTTCCTATTTAACCAAGGCAAAGCATCCACAAGCACTTAAAATTGGGTCCAAACTGAAGCGGCTTCGCGCGTCCCGTAACGCAGCTGACTATGACATGACTTCGAAGTTTGAAGCAACCAGGAGTCGTGACGCTTACAACGAAGCATCTATTGCCTTGCGTTACTTTGACTCACTAGCGGATCACGAGTTAGCCCAAATCGTCTCAACAATTCAATTGTTGTCGTGAACTACCGCTCACTCAAGCACATGGGCCAGAAGTGCCGAACAGCGCGTTTGGGTTAAGCAGTCATGAAAGCAGGTTTGAAACCATGATTCAGAATTACGCGATTAAAGATAGTAGTCCCAATGCAGTCAACCGGCACTCACGAAAAGGCGATCAGCGCGCCCCCTTCATTTCAGCACCAACGGCGCTAAGCGTTACCATCTCCATGGAAGCGGAACGATACGCGCGCACTCATCAGTTGTGGAATTCATTGGCCGCGATCCAATCAATAACCAGTGTGTGCGATCTGGCGAAATCAATCAAAATCGAACTTGTTTCCGATCCTGAAATCCAGGATTTGCTCCTCCTCTGTTTCACCATTAACACAGCTGCTTCCGTAGCGGACGTGCTTCAGGCTGACGAGCAACTGCATCAAGCAATTTCTGACCGGGTTCCGCCGGAAGATCAATTGCACTTTGCCGTTGTTTTTGACTTCGATCAAGTGTAAGCAATGGATGCAAAGGATTTTCTTGCCGTGGCCCTCATGTTCAAGGATTCGGAGAACGAGGCTCAACGCAGCATTAGCGTCAGCCTTTCCTACTACGGGCTTCATTGTCGGGTCACTCGTGTCGAAGGGCGTGCTGTTTCCAGAGAACTCCGATGATCTTGGCCGAGTCGTAGCCCATTTGAAGAAGTCCAATAACAATACGATTGGTGGCGTTGGTGGCACTTTGAAATCCTTGCGGCTGTTGAGGAACAAAGCCGATCACACGATGGATGCCGTGTTCGCGACTGGGATCAGTCAGTTTGCATACGAAAAATCGCGAATCGCTTTGACTCAATTCGAGTCCCTGCCCTCGGCGCAAATGGAAGCAGTGGTCAGAACAATCCAAGCCATCCCTTGAGCAAAGGACCGTAGTTGCCACCCTCGCCTCTTGTTCGCGCCCACGCTAAGCGGGTTTAAGCGTCCAAATCGGTTTTCCCGTCGCCAAGCTGAATAAAACGCCGGAGCAAAAATCAACTCCGTTCGGCCACACGATAGTTCCCGCTTCATCATCCACAAACGAACTTGCTTGAAGAAAGCAATATCTTCGAGTTGGCGAAAAACTCCGCCGCAGCCAATCACGCGGCGCTGGAGATCAATCGACCCTGTTAACCCGTTGGTGAATCTTAACTCTAATTCATACGCTTTCAGATGCCGTACTCGTTTGATTCTTGGTGACATGTTGTACCTACTCCAGCGGTTCAATCCGGTTTGGCGTTTCGCTATTCCGCAGTCGCCGTTAATTTTCCATAAGCTCGGCCCTGTGCAGTGAAGCCCATTCGCGAACCATCGATTGCGCCCAGCTTGGAAGCTCCCCTTCAATCAACCCAATTTTAGCGATCCCAATTTGTGCTTCCTTCCCACCATAAACGGCGTGAAAATGAGGCGGGTTGTGATCGTCAAAGTACATGCGGATCGAAATTCCAAAGAATCGGGAAATTTCGAGCATTTAGCCGCATGCGAGCATGTTGGCATCACACAAACACAGTCATTGTTACCTGGTTCGGGCTCTTCAATGTTCTTTTGAACGCGCTTGCGGCAAAGGGTTATTTTCCGGCGGACGCCCGATGACCATCATTAATGAACAACTCGTTTCAGGGCGTGCGGGGAACGGCAAAGTCGAGGACCGTCACGACATGATGCCGTGGCAACTTACGCTGATCCATATTCCTCAATCGAGTTTCACCTATGGGCAGATTAATGCGGCGTCTGTTTTAGTCGCTGCACACTTGGTTAACGGCCAAAGCTTGGTAGCTTACCTCCGAGGCAACTGTTATGCACAAAGAGCCACAACCTCACCTAATCTCCGATACAATCTTAAGACCCAAGGAGAATTATAGTGTCCCATTCACAAATCAATCGGCGCTCTTGGCTTCGGGCCATGTTGAGTCCCGCAGCTCTTTTCGGACTAGACGCCTTACTAACAGCGGAACGCACCGCCGCCGCCGCGGTTGGACCAAATGACAACATAAAGGTCACCAAAATTGAAACCTTCGTGCTAAAGAACACCTGGGTATTCGTGAAGATCTCCACCGACGCCGGCGTCACCGGTTGGGGAGAAATGCTTAAGGACGATGCCAAGGCCTGCGCCGCGGGCGCGCTTGACGTAGCCAACTATCTGGTTGGCCAGGACCCCTGCCGTGTGGTTCATCATTGGCAAGCCATCAATCGCGGATCGTTTTATAAAGGTGGGCCCATCAAGACAGCCATTCAAAGCGGAATCGATCAGGCACTGTGGGATATAAAAGGCAAAGTTTATGGAGTGCCGGTCTATAAACTGCTCGGCGGCCCCACCAGGGATCGTATCCGGGTTTACGGCGTAATGACCGAATCAAATGGGGTCACCGCGATCAAAGTAGGATTGAGCGGAAAGAAAAGGACGCCATTCAAGTACAACGAGGGTCAGCTTTTCGTGGAAGAAGTAGTGGAACGGTTCAAGGCGCTGCGCGAACGCGTGGGCAAGGGCGTCGACATTGGCATCGACTTTCATGGCGCCATTCAACCGCCCACCGCGATCGTATTGATGAAGGCGATTGAACCATATTACCCTTGGTTTTATGAAGAAATTGTCCAGCCCCAAAATGTCGACGTGATGGCGGAACTTGCAAGAAAAACGCATATTCCAATTGCCACCGGCGAGCGCATCTTCACCAAATGGGGTTTCCGCGAGATTCTCGAAAAGCGCGCGGCCACCATCATCCAGCCCGACATTTGTTACGCCGGCGGCATCACGGAACTACGTCTAATCGCGGGCATGGCGGAAGCTTACTACACGCCGCTTGCACCGCACAATCCGCAAGGTCCATGCTCCCTTGCGGCCAGCCTGCAAATTGCCGCTTCCATTCCAAACTTCTTGATTCAGGAGCGGGGTGATGCGGAGCACATGGATATCCTGGCCAAGCCCCTGCCCGCGGTGAAGGACGGGTATCGGCCGCTGCCAACGGAGCCAGGTTTAGGAATTACCATCGACGAAAACAAGTTGAAGTCGCTAGTAGGCGAGCCGAGGCCCTATTTGACAAAGTACGATTCCGACGACGGTTCAGTGGTGGATTGGTAGCCACTCATTGCGTAACGCACTCAAAGGATCAAGCCTCGATGCTTTGAGCGCGGGTATGAAAACTCCCTACAACAGCAACTCCACTTTGGCGCGGATATCGCCGTCCCAATCACGCAAGGATCGCGCGGTGAAATCCACCTGGGACGAGGTAAACACAAGTCCGCGCAATCGGATGGCGTCCAGCAATTGAAAAGTGGCAATGGACTATTGCGCAGCACGCGCACGGCATATCAGTAGGTCCACTGATCCGATCTCCACTTGAAAATCGAAAACTTCGAGTCCATCCGTCAACCTGAGGCGAGGCTCCGGCTGATTGTCTAGCGCTCCTTGCAGCTTACGCCTGCGATGCGAACCCGCCGCTTTTAATGCCCCATTCACCCAAATGTCATCCGCGTGGTAATAAAATAGGATATGAGCAACAGGTTACCACCCTCTCTCGCAATCCCCCTTTCCGGCGCTAAAAACGCCATCCACTTTGTCCTTCTTGCCGGCTTCCTCGTTCCCGGATTGTTTGCGCAATCCGATGCCGGCGCCACCTTGAACGGAACTGTAGCCGATCCCTCCGGAGCCGCGGTCGTTGGCGCCAAAGTGACCATTAAGAGTACTGAAACCGGTTTCAGCCGAACCATGGAAACAACTGGAGCGGGACTTTATAGCTTCAACCGCATTCCGGTTAGCAGTTACGACATTACCGCTGAGATGGCTGGTTTCAAAACCATTCAACAAAAAGCTATTCCCGTTTCCGTCGGCGCCGTGGTCACGCTAGATCTGCACCTTGAAATCGGCCAGGCAAGTGAGACCATCTCCGTTACGGGCGAATCTCCGGTCATCGAAACCACCCGCACCAACACAGCCACCACCGTCAGCAGCAAACAGATTTTGGAACTGCCGGTCAACGGTCGCAACTTCATCGACTTCACAACGCTTACGCCCGGTGTGGTGAAAGACCCCACTCGCGGCGGCGATCTCTCCTTCGGCGGGCAACGCGGCCCCAACAACTCGGTGCTGATCGACGGGGCCGATTCCAATAACTTGTTCTATGGCCAAGCCACCGGCCGCACCGGCTTCCGTCCCTATGCATTCAGTGAGGACGCCGTCCAGGAATTTCAGGTCAACGCCAATTCGTTCCCCGCCGAAGTGGGGCGCGCCTCAGGCGGTGTGGTCAACGCCATTACCCGTTCAGGCACTAATCAGTTGCATGGGACAGCCTTCGAGTTCTACCGCGATAAAGGCCTAAACGCCAACACGCTGCTCAATAAGAATCGGGGCTTGGTCAAGAGCCCCTATCACTTCAATCAATTCGGCGGCACACTGGGCGGCCCAATTAAGAAGGACAAGCTTTTCTTCTTCTTGAGTTACGATGCCCAGCGCAATTTGCAGTCGCAAATCGTGATTCCAAACATCGCGCCCAATGCCGCGCAGCTCCCTGTATTCTCAAAATACTTGACCCCTTACAACGTCGGCTTAAAGAACGATGTCGGCTTGGTGAAGGTCGATTGGAACGCGTCGAACAAGGACCGCTTCACTCTTCGCTATAACTTGAGCCGCTACACCGGCATTAATCAGGAATCGTTCGGCACAGGCATTGCGCGGGAACATTCCGGCAATAACGAAGTGAACACCGACAACATCGCCGCCTTATACACGCGAAGCATAGGAACCAACATGGTGCTTGAAGGCCGCTTCAACTTCGTGCAGGATAAGCAGCCTGGCTTCGCCAACACCACTGGCCCTGAAGTGGCCATCACCAACGGCGTTACCTTCGGAGCCAACAACTTCAGCCCGCGCTTTACCAACACCCGCGCCAAGCAGCCCATCGGTAACTTGACTTACGTTCGCGGCAAGCACACATACAAGATGGGTTTTGATTTCAACTTCGTCAACGCCGATAACTATTTCCCCGGCTTTTTCGCCGGCGGATATACTTACGCCAATTACGACGCCTTCATCAACAACACGCCGCTGAACTTCCGTCAAGCCTTCCCCGGCTCAGGCACGGAGTTCCCGCAGAGCCATCCCAACGTCAAGGAATACGCCCTGTTCGTGCAGGATTCCTGGCGCGCCACTGAACGTTTAACGCTCAACTACGGCGTCCGCTACGATTTCTTTAAATACGGCCAGCCCGACTTCAAAAACCCCAACGCTCAACTGGCGGCGGCCAACCTTCGCACCGATCAAATCCCGACTGACTCCAAGAACTTCGCTCCCCGTCTAGGCTTTGCGTACCGCGCCTCTCAGAACGACCGCGTTGTAATTCGCGGCGGCTACGGTATCTACTATTCACGCACTCCCGGACTGCTGCTAAGCACCGCGATTCTGAACAATGGTTTCGCCTCGCAGACTTACTTAGTAACGGCGAATCCGCCAACTTACCCCAACGTGCTGAAGGCGGCTCCAATAGGCACGGTGTTTCCCGACATCTACGTAACCGATCCCAACTTCAAGACCGGCCGCACGCAGCAGTTCAGCTTGCAAACGGAAATTGCCGTTGGGAAGCAAGCCAGCGTAACCATCGGCTACCTTGGAGTGAACGGCAGCCATTTGACGCGGACTCGCGACATCAATTTGTTCCCATCGCTCGCCACGGCGGGGTTCATTTGCGCCAGCCCAACCAGCACTCTGCCTTGCAGCACGGGGGCGCCAACCACTTACTACCGTCACGTAGCCGCTACACCCGGCGGCAACACTCCTGCCCGGCCTAATGCCGCTTTTGGGCGTATCTCTTTATTTGACAGCGGCGGAAACTCCATCTATCACGGCGGCTTCGTTCAATTCCAACGCCGCTTTGCGCAACGCTTCCAACTCCAAACCAGTTATACGTGGTCCAAAGTTTTGGATACGACTCCTGACGGAACTTCAGTTGTACCAGGCAACGCTGGTGACGACGCAAAGGTGGCTCAGGACACGCTCCTGCCGAATCTGGATCGTGGACCTGGCCAGGCCGACATTCGCCATAAGTTCGTCTTCTCCGGCATCTGGGATATTAGCTACGCCAATTCGCTGTCGAACAATGTGGCTAAGCAGATCCTGAACCATTGGCAACTCAGCCTGATTTCGCAAGCCCTATCCGGCCGCGCCTATCAGGAGATCGCCAGCGGCGACGCCGGTAACGATGGAAACCAAAGCAACGACCGCGCACCCGGAGTAGGACGCAACACATACCGTGGTCCCGAGTTCGCCACCGTGGACGTTCGTCTTACCAAGGAACTGCTGCTGCACGAACGCATCAGGCTGCGGTTGATCGGAGAAGCATTTAACCTGACCAATCGCGCTAACATTACAGGGATCAATACGACGCATTATGCGTTCAGCGGCGGGTCCTACCGTCCGCTGGCGACTTACGGCGCGGTGACCGCTGTCGGTGATCCTCGTATCGCTCAGTTAGCATTGAAAATCGTGTTCTAGAACCTATGTTTCGTCTATTGTAGACTATCGACATAGACTTAACTGTCACGTTTTTTATAATT
>JAYVXT010000215.1:0-2242 GCA_043785065.1 Bryobacterales bacterium
CCGTCCGCGCACGCTGGTGCCACGTATCGGGGTGGTCTATAAACGGTTCGCCAATGCCAACAGCAATGTGCGTCTGGCGGATGGCGGGATCACGGTCAATATTACGGATTTGCTGGAAACCGCGCCCGCCCCGGTCACCGAATCTCTGGCTCATATACTTCTCGGCAAGCTGTATCGCAAGCCCGCCGCCGCGCAGTATGAGCACCGCTACCGTCTCTATTTGAATCGCAAAGACGTGCGGCACCGGATCGACGAAGTGCGTCAGACGCGGGGCCGCAAGGTGCACACGGGGCCGCGGGGCGCGGTGCATAATCTGGAAGATCTGTTTGATGAGCTGAATGTGAAGCACTTCGGAGGGATGATTGCGCGGCCCGCGCTGGGCTGGAGTCCGCTGCGTTCGCGAACCCGGTTGGGCCATTTCGACCCGTCGCACAACATGATTGTCATCAGCCGGATTTTTGACGATGCGCGCGCACCCCGCCTGACGCTGGAGTATGTGATGTTCCATGAAATGCTGCATCTGGAGTATCCGGTGGATCACCGGGGGACGCGCCGGTGCGTTCATACGCGCGATTTCAAAGCGCATGAGAAGCTGTTCCCGCAGTTCAAGGAAGCGAAATTGTTGTTGAAGAAATTGCCTTAACGGATCTCTGAAGAAACTCATGGATCCGATGCCACCCGTGATGTAATGCAATAGTGATGCATGATGCCGCTTCGATGGAATTCGCAGCTTGATCACCGGTGGGTGGAGTCCCGACGTGACATATCTTGATCGTGCGAATATCAGAGGTTCGATCACCGCGCTTCAAGAGCATCATGGCGTATACAAATCCTTGGAAATGATGTTGCAGCGCCCGCGGATCCGTTCGTAGCAGTTCTATGGATCTGTCTCACATCGAGAGAGCAGTAAATGAAAGATCGCTGGAATCCATTGAGGGGCGGATTGCCGTCTCAACCGTGCTCGTTGTGGTGGGGCTTATAATCGAGTACTGGTTTCCTCTATACGAGCTGATCCAGGAGATTAGAAAACGGCCTCCGTTCCCGTGGAAAAAGCTGATGGAGATGACGGGTGGTGTTTTGGTTATAGTCGGGGTAGCGGGTGAGCTTGGGTTCCAGTTTCGCGCATCTTACCTCCAAACGCGTATTCGGTCCGACAACCAAGCGATTGAGTCACTTCTCGTAGAGTCGACCGAAAAGGCAGTAGCGTCGGCTGAAAAGGCGGTTGCCGGAGAAAAAGAAGCAGCCCAGAAGCTAATTGAGGCAGAATATAGACTCAGTCCTTGGAACTTGGACGTTGTCCAACTAGAGCGGATGGCGGCAAAGCTCAAAGTTTTTCCCAGAACCCCATATACTTTGAGCGCAGATTCCCATCCATATGCACTTGACCTGGCTGAAAAGTTGGATCGTATGCTGCAGGGCTTCGCAGGGTGGGAAGCGACACTGCCAGTGCCCGCCCTTCCCTTTATTAGATTCAGACGTACCTCAAACGGCACATTCATTACCAATGTCGATTTTGCCGGGGTTAGGATTGAAATTCCGCCACCGGGAACCTTGGCCACATACCGTCCATATGTTCCTCCTGAAACAGGGCTCCTTGATTTCAGGACACCCGGAATCAGACTTGCGGAAGCGCTCAAGGCCGAGGGTATTCCCGCTTCGATCGTGTTCCTGGAGCACAAACCAAATGAAGAGCTTACGGGCGGATCAGTTCATGTGATCGTTGGTCGAAAATTGTGAGTTCGCTCCAATGATACGCGGGGCTAACGTTCCTATGTGGCACGGACTGGCCGCGTGCTGAACATCCTGCAGCGCCACCTCGCGGAAGTAGTATGCATTCTGCCCCTGCCGCATTGCGAAGCCTCCCGGATCAGCTTTCTCGCCGCCTCCGGCAGCAGTTCCCGATTACCCGGAATCGCAGTGTTTTGGGCGTCCCGAGTGTTCCCGCTATTTAATTTAAAAAGAAGCGAATTGTTTTTGCAGAAATTGCCGTAGGACCTATCCAATAAAATTGTCGCGTTTCCTCGCAGGAAAGATTTCGCGGCATGCGTTCCATTGAATACCCACGGGCCTTAGGGCATCTTTTGCCGGGCCTCCAATTTTTCGGTTGGAAGCCGTTTTGGTTCTGGCCGCGCTGGGTTATTTAGCACTGCTGTCCAAATTAGCAGGGGACCGGCGACGGGCGTGTTGATATAGCAGGACATAGCTCGGGCTCTGGCCTGTTTTGAAAAAGCAGACCGGGGGT
>JAYVXT010000216.1:0-2239 GCA_043785065.1 Bryobacterales bacterium
AGCGCGCTCTGGCGGGCGAAATTGCTAATTTTACGGGTGTCAACGATCCTTATGAGGCTCCGTGGAACCCCGAAATCAATGTTGATTCCTCGACGGAAACGCTTGAGGAAAGCGAAGCGCGCGTCTGGGCTCGCCTAGCGGAAATGGGACTGGTTCGTTTTGATTGATCTGCATTCTCACACAAACTCGAGCGACGGAACGCTCACGCCGGCGCAGCTGGTGGATTTAGCGAAGGCGCAGAATTTAGAAGCCTTGGCCATCACAGACCACGATACTTTTGAAGGCTACGATGCCGCTGTTCCTTTGGCCCAAGCTGCTGGGCTGGATCTGGTGTGCGGCATCGAAGTTAGCACCAGGTTCCGCGGAAAGAGCGTCCATCTTTTGGGCTACTTCCTGAACCATCCCCCGGTGCTGGAATTCCGCAATTGGCTCTTGTTGTTGCAGGAAAGCCGCCGCGAGCGCAACAAGGAAATGGTGCATAAGCTGAACGCAATGGGCATTGGCATCCGCTTGGAGGATGTGGAAATAATCGGGCGTAGCATCACCGGCCGCCCGCATTTCGCCCGCGCTCTTGTCCAACAGGGATACTGTAAATCGATCGAAGAAGCTTTCCGCATTTACCTCGGTGAAGGGGCGCGGGCTCATGTGGATCGTAAGGAAGTGAATTTGCCGGAGGCGATCACGCTGGTTCGAGACGGCGGTGGCATTCCGGTTTTGGCTCATCCCATCCGATTGGGGAAAGTGGATCGGGCCGAAGAAGAGCGCTGGATTTCAGAGATCACCGATTCCGGTTTACTGGGCCTTGAAGTCTTCCATTCCGATCATAAGCAAGAGGATGTGGAACGCTATCAATCCTACACGCGAAAATACCAATTGGCGCAAACAGGCGGTAGTGACTATCACGGTGACAATAAGCCGGACATCCAGCTTGGACAAGGCCGTAAAGGAAACCTAAACGTTCCCTTTTCCATCCTCGACGATCTTCGCCGGAACTTCCCCAACAACTAAGGGGGATTGGCTGCGGATGGCTTCGGTTCGCACGTAGCCGAACGCTACTACATGATTTTGCTTCGGCGAAAATGCGGCGCTGGTGATTTCGCCCACTTCCTTATCGCCGGAAAATATCTTGGTTTCTGCGGCGGGCGCGCTGGACCCGGCGATGGCAAGCGAGACTAACTGCTTGTTGACATGGCCGCGTGAACGAACGCGTTCCACAATTTCCTGCCCCAGGTAACAGCCCTTGCTGAAGTGGATGGCCTGCATCTGCTGCGTTTCCTGAGGGATTTGCGCCTCGCTGAAATCCACTCCATAACGTGGGCGGCGCTGCTCTAAACGGTAAATGAGGAAATCTTCGGCGGAAGCGTCAACGGCTCCAGCGCTGCGAAGGCGCTCCGCCACGGCATCCTTTTCCGGCAGGGGACAGTAAAAGAAAATTCCGTTTACTTTGGCAGTAAGGATGCCATTCTCTTCCATGGAATTGAAAGGTTCGGCAGGCACTGGAAATCCCGCCGACTGAACCACCGAACCCGCCGACGGGCCTTCCACATAACAAGTTGCCGTCTCTTCAGTTTCGTCGGATAAGGTTACGTCATCGGCAATGATGAATTTGTCCAAATGCTGGTAGACCAGCTTTGCTGTTTCCGGCTCCGTATCCAGCAGGAAGGAATCACCCATGTTCCAAATGTTCACGTCGGCCAACACGCGGCCTTGGGCGTTCAGGAAGAATGCGTAGAGCCCATGGCCTGGCTTCAAATCATTGACGTGGTTAGTGGTCATGGCGTGCAGCAGCCGCGCCCGATCTTCCCCTGAAAGGCGTATCTTTCCCCGGCCCGTCAGGTCAACCAGCGCGGCGCCGTCATGGAGCGCTTCATATCCTGTTGTGGTCATAAAGATCGAAGTGTGGCGGAAAGAAGGATTACAACCAGGCCTGAAATGGAAGTGCCCGTAAGAAGCCGGGCCCGCTTCGCATCATCCATTGCCGGCTTCGCGGTGAGAAGCAAGACTGCTCCGATATGCATCACGAGCAGAAACTTAATGCCAAAAATAGCGTGATAGCCGGGGGGCGCTCCTGACATCTTCGTCATCAAGTTATAAAGCCCTGCGGCGAAAATCGCAATCAACAAGGGGATCACTTGCATCGGTGTCCATGCTGGTCCTTTTAGTTTTCCCTGGCGGGCCAGCATGGCTGCCATGATCGCGCCGCCGATTAAAATTACAGCGCAACTGATGTGCGTCCATC
>JAYVXT010000217.1:0-2237 GCA_043785065.1 Bryobacterales bacterium
GAAATTGGAATTCTGCTGCGGGAACTATTGCCATTCCCGAAGGGGCCGCTGATGGGGGTTTTGTGGGAGCGATTTCCTTCAGTTGCTGCGTCAGAACCGTCCACTTGTCGGACAGACTGACCAGTGGTCTGGTCGTGAGTTCCTTCATGCGCGCCATCAAATTCTTGGTCGCGTCCGAGAGAGGCCGCTTTGTGGCTAAGACTGCTCCGTAGTCTTTTGTGTCCAAGCTAAACGCCAGCACGCTCTTAGTGCCTCGGCTCTCCGGAGCAAGTTCTGTGCCGTGGTACAAGTCGTAGTACTTCGTGCCCTCCTGGTAAGGCACTTCCAGTTGCGGACCGTTAATGTTGTATTCGTTGCGATTGATGATCGTCCACACGGTATCGTCGCCAAGCGGCCACCGGCTTGCGAACACACCAAAGTGCAACATGGGAAAGAACGGCTCCCACTCCTGTGAGACAAGAAATGGTGCCATTGCGCGTTCGATGGTCGCGACACGCCTTGTCGCTTCGCTATCGTGGGGCGTAATCCCGTTCCAAATTCCCCAAATGTTCTCCCAACTCTCCCAACCGATCCCGTTAAAGAACGCAAACTGAAGATCATCCGTCTTGGTTCGGTTCCAGCGGTCGGAAATGTTCACCATGTGCCGAGGCTCCAGCCATTTGTAGCGGTCTACCCGCGGCACCAGCGGAAATTTGAACTGCCCCCAGGTGAGTACATCGTAAGCGACTGCCTCATCGTGTGGGCCGCCTTCCGGCTGGAAGGCAAGCGCATGCCCAGCGCGTTCGGCAGATTCGGTATACGCGCGCGGCACTCCGTCCTGCGTGTCTCCGTTAATTCCGTCGGCACCAATCTCTTTCATTAGTCCCGCGATCTCTTCCGGCCAGCTTTTCTCGGGCTTGCGCGTACCTTGGTCCCACATCATCATGGGGAACAGCACGCGCACTCCGCGTTTGTGAAAATCAGCCACCATCCGCCGCACTCCGGCGACGCCCCCGGGCATCGTGCGAATCATGTCGTGCTGATTTCGGTTGTCGATGCCCATGTTCGGATAGGTTGGCCAGATCAGCACGGCGTCGATGCCGCCATAGCGTTTCTGCAGATCATCCAGATAGCGGTCCACCGTGTACTTGCCGGCAACTAGATCGTAGAAATAACGATCCTGCACCATCATCTGCGGCTGCATGAAGCTCGATTGCGTCCATTTCAGCTCAGGTATGTCGTAGCGGGAGCCGTCGTAGCCGATGCGGATGCGCCGCTCCATGCGCCAGTGCTTCACGTCCTCAAGCCATAGTTCATGCTGCTGCGGCGTGCAGGCGTCGGAACCGCCTTCCCAAGCTCCCCGCATTTCAAGGCACTTCGGTCCGGGAATCTGTTGCCAGTCGGAATCCCAGCCACTGGCGCCTCCCGGCACATACGCCGTGTCTTGTGCGAAAACGGCGCCAGCGCAAAGCAGAACAAGAGCCAAGATGCGGAACAAGTGAGAAGTCACTTCATCCTCCAAAGTTTACGTTCGGGATTTGAGCTTGAACTGCCGCAAAGCACTGTTTTCTTGCTGAATCAAACATAGCCAACCGTCGATAATCTAGCAAACATGCGAGTTGGGCTTACAATGCTGATCGGAAAGGATGCACACTAGTGTTATGGATCAAAGCGGACCAATCCCATCCATCAGCCTTTGCTGACGGATGGGGATGGCCTGCTTCCGGAAGTCAGAAGCTCAGATGCAAACCGAACTGAGCGGAACGGGGAAGGTTCTGACCTGTCGACAAACCGAATTGACCACTCGCCAAGTCGCTGACGGGTTGTGTCAGATTCACTCGATTGAAGACGTTGAATATATCCGCACGAAATTCGAATGTGAAACGCTCCAAGGTAATCGCCTTCGAGAATTGTGTATTGATGTTTGCCAAGCCTGGTCCTATATACGAGTTCCGGCCCAGGTTACCCTGAAGACCAAGCGCGGGCGCCGGGAATGCCGAGGCGGAAGCAAATCCATGAATGAAGTCGCTTCGACTTCCAGTCTTTACGCTCCCCGGCGCGGGCCTGTTGGGCACGTCATAGTTATAGCCATCCGCATTGAAGTCGCCGCCGTTTGGTTGGCCTGGGTTGAAAGCGTTGGTGGTATAGACAGTAAAGGGGAGCCCGCTCTGCAAGCCCACGATATTGGATATCCGCCATCCGCCGAAAATGGTCTTCCCGATTCCCTCTTTAAAGGGCGACGGGAGAAAAATCAGATT
>JAYVXT010000218.1:0-2236 GCA_043785065.1 Bryobacterales bacterium
GATGCCCAGGGCAAAACCCTAATCACCTTCGCTAGCCCCACCGGCCAAACGAAGATGGCATGGACGTCGGGATTTATCCAAACCCCCGAGGGCGGCCTGATCGTATCGGACTACCAAGGGGGGCGCATTGTTGAGTTCGACGCGAACGGTAAAGTGTTACATGAACTCCGCAACTTCCCCTGGTCCGTAACCAGCATAGCCTTGTTGAAGTAGTTAACGTGACCACGAACGCAGCTTCTCGTTTAGTGATGCAATGCAAACACAATTGAAGCAAGATCCATGTATAACTGGGATCAGACGAACCTTGAAGAAATCGGGGATAGTTGGCAATGAATTGAGGTTCAACTATTACGACGAAAAAACGGGAGGCTTCTGGCTTTAGTCGTAAAGGATCACGAGGAGAGGACGAGGGTGGTAAGGGCGTACAATCTTTAAGCAGGACAGAAGCGTGTCTTCAAATAAGGACGAATGGAAAGTGAATTATGAAGAAAATGATCCAACTGCCATAGTTCGTCTCTGAAGATGAGGAGGCGGACTGGTGGGCAAGCCGCGCCGGTCGCGATTACCTGAAGTTGAAATCAGCTCAACAATTGTCCGCAGGCATGCGTGCCAAAGGGTCCAAACAATTGAACAGCTGAAAGATGATTGTGCATGAAGGCTTGAGGCGGGAAGCGAAACGCCTCTGAATCTCCGGCGGAGGACCCCAGGCAGCCCTGCTCTGAAAGCCCTCCGGCTGCACGTCTCTTAGAGGGGCGCTAGCGTTTCCCCGCGGCCAGCGCCTTAATAATCGCCTCGGCGTCATACACGCACCCGCCCCACGGTCCGCCACTCGCATCCTGCAACGCTGCCCACAACCGCGTATCCATCGGCAAATCCGGGTCTGGAGCCAAGTCGGGATGCCCCGTCCGTGAAGCCAATAATGCATCGCCCGCCGCCACTGTTCCATCCGCTCCCAGCACGTTCAAGTGCCCCTCAAGGTTATTGCGGTCCACAATGATCTCTACTACGTCGCCATCCCGAAGCTTGCCCAAAGGCCCGCCCGCCAGGGCTTCCGGCGAAATGTGTCCAATGCACGCGCCCGTCGAAACACCACTAAACCGCGCGTCCGTCATCAGGGCCACATGCTTGCCGAACGGCAAATGCTTCAGAGCGCTGGTCAACTGATACGTCTCCTCCATGCCCGACCCCAGCGGTCCACGGCCCATCAGCACCAGTACATCGCCCGACTGAATCTGTCCGCCCTTAATCGCTGCAATCGCCGCCGGTTCGCTGGTAAACACCCGCGCCGGGCCTCGCTTGCGATACACACCGTCTTCACCCACAACGCTCGGGTCAATCGATGTGCTTTTGATCACCGACCCATCCGGCGTAAGGTTGCCCTTCGGAAAACAAACCGTCGAAGTCAGCCCGCGCGACCTTGCGCCCGGCAAGCTCATAATCACATCATCCGGGTCCACGCCATCGCGTTCTTTCAGAACCTTGCGCAAAGCCGCTCGTCGTTCACTCTGCTCCCACCAATCAAGCGACGCGCCCAACGTTTCACCAGAAGCAGTCAGCGCCGTCAGCTTCAACAATCCCGCCCGTCGCAAATGCAGCATCACTTCCGGCACGCCGCCAGCCAGGAACACTTGCACCGTAGGATGATTCCGCGGGCCATTCGGCAAAGCGTCCACCACGCGCGGCACTTGCTTGTTGATGCGCGCCCAATCGTCCACCGTGGGCCGCCGCAAACCAGCCGCATGCGCGATCGCCGGTATGTGCAAAATTAAATTGGTCGATCCTCCAAACGCCGCATGCACCACCATCGCATTTTCCAACGCGTCAGTTGTCAAGATGTCGCGCATCTTCAAGCCCGATGATTCGAGTCGCATCACCGCGCGCGCTGATCGCCGCGCCATGTCCAACCATAACGGATGCCCTGATGGAGCCAATGCCGAATGCGTGAGCGACATTCCCAGCGCCTCACCCACTACTTGCGCCGTGGCCGCCGTACCCAGGAATTGGCACCCACCGCCTGGTGAACCACAGGCGCGGCATCCCATTTCCGCTGCCTCTTCCAAAGTGATAGCCCCGTACGAAAAGCGCGCGCCAATAGTCTGTACCTTGCCGGCATCTTCGCCGTCTTCCGCCACCAGCGTCACTCCGCCGGGTACAAGCACGCACGGCAATTCCGTTGTTCCGGCCAATGCCATCATCATCGAGGGCAGGCCTTTATCGCAGGTCGCCACGCCAACCA
>JAYVXT010000219.1:0-7476 GCA_043785065.1 Bryobacterales bacterium
GTCTCCATCATGGGACCCTCGGGCGCCGGCAAATCGACATTGCTGCACGTCATTGGCATGCACTATATGTCCTGGACCGGCGAATACGATCTTTACGAGCACCCCATCCATAAGCTGAACAAGAACGTGCGAAACGAGGTCTACAAGAAATACTTCGGCTTCGTGTTTCAAAGCTATCACCTGCTGGACAACCTAACTGTGTACGAAAACCTCGACGTGCCGCTGGGCTATCGAAACATCCCAAAGCGCGAGCGCGACGCCATGGTTTGCGACGTGCTCGACGGCTTCCATATTATGGGGAAGAAGGATCTATTTCCCAATCAGCTATCGGGCGGCCAACAGCAGTTAGTGGGTATTGCCCGGGCAGTCATCGCAAACCCGAAAATTATTCTGGCCGACGAACCCACCGGCAATTTGCATTCCTCGCAAGGAGACGAGATCATGCAGCTCTTCAAAACTTTGAACGACCAGGGAGTGACCATTATTCAGGTGACTCACTCGGAGCGAAACGCGTCGTTCGGAAACCGGATCATAAATATAAATGACGGCTGGATTGAAGGAGCAAATCCCCCGATTGCCATCGGGGTCTAGTCAAAAAATGAAACATTTCGTTCTATTTATCCTTCTAATCAGTCTAGCTACCGCCGCCCAGCAAGAATGGGTAACGCGCTCGAACGCCAACGCGAAACTCTTGCTCGACATTGACGCCAAGTACGGTCCTGAAGGGGCATCCCGCACGGGTATCGACGGCCTGGAAAAGGAAGTCAGCCGCATAGGCTCCGGCGTTTTTCGCGCTAACCGCGCCGATACGCAAAAGGCCCTAACCGAGCTTGAGCCCCGATTGAATTTGGAAAAGGACACGCGCGTCCGGCAGGACTTGGAAATCATGATCCAAGCGTCAAAGGATGAGATCAAGGCCGGCGACATCATTGAGCGCTTGCGGCTGCCCTATCCCCGGGTGGCCCAAATGATCTTCGGCGGCATTCGCGGCCTGCTTGACGATCAGGTCCCAGAGCCACTCCGCAAAGCCGCCAACGTGCGCTTGAAAAAATATGCGGGTCTTGAACCGGGCTACACTCCTCTTGCCGAGCAAGCCGAAAAACGAGTCCGCGAAAAGCTAACCGATAAGAACTTGCTTGGCCCGTTTAAGAACGACGTGGAACAGGACCTGGCCAACAGCGAAGCTTATATCGATGGCATCGGCAAACTCTTTGAAAAATACAATCAAGACGAATACCAGGTGGCTTTGGCCGCCATTAAGAAACAAGTTGCCGCTTACAACAATTTCGTGCGCAAGGAAATCCTTCCCCGCGCCCGCGAAGACTTCCGCTTGCCACCGGAACTATATCGCATCGCACTCGATTCTTATGGCGTCGATATTCCCGCTGCGGAGTTGGCCACCAAAGCCCGAGCCGCCTTCAACGATCTGCAAAAGCAAATGAACGGGATCGCCGCCCGAATCGCCACGCAACGTGGTTGGGCTTCGGGCGATTACCGTGACGTTATCCGCGAATTGAAGAAAGATCAAATCACCGGCGAAGCTATCCTGCCTCATTACCGGCAGCGCTTGAAGCAAGTGGAAGAAATTGTGCGTCGCGAAAATCTTGTTACTCTGCCAACACGGGAAGCCCGCATCCGGCTGGCCAGCGCGGCGGAATCGGCCGCTCAACCGGCCCCCAACATGCGCCCCCCGCGGATGATTGGCAACACAGGAGAGATGGGCGAATTCGTGCTTCCGCTGGTTGTTCCAACCAAGGACGGTAAAGGTTTGGCCGCCGACGATTTCACGTATGGCGCCGTCTCCTGGGCGTTGACAGTTCACGAACTCCGTCCTGGGCACGAAATGCAATTCGCCAAAATGATCGAAAATGGGGTATCCACCGCGCGCGCCGTGTATGCCTTCAATTCCGCCAACGTGGAAGGTTGGGGCCTGTACAGCGAGGCCGTGATGCTGCCGTATTTGCCCGACGAAGGCAAGCTGTGTTCCCTTCTGATGCGGCTCATGAGAGCGGCCCGCGCCTATCTCGATCCAGAATTGCAGTCCGGTAAAATCACTTACGAAGAAGCCCGCCGCGTACTGCGTGAGGACTGCGTGCTTTCCGAGGCCATGACCAAACAGGAGTTGGATCGCTATACATTCCGCGCGCCGGGCCAAGCCACTTCGTATTATTACGGCTTCTACCGCCTTATGGAGATCCGCACCGAACTGGAACAAAAGCTGGGACCCAAGTTCGATGTCAAACGCTTCCACGATTTTATTCTGGAGCAAGGTATGTTACCCCCAACCCTATTGAGGAAGGCTCTGCTGGCCGAATTCGATAAAAAATAGGATCGTGATGACCCGCAACCCCAGCCGCATCCTAATCGCCGACGACCAACCCGACGTTCTTGAAGCGCTTCGCTTGCTTCTTAAAGCTGAGGGGTTTCAGATTGACATGGTGACTTCGCCCCAAGAAATTCTGCCGGCGCTCAATCGCAAAGAATACGACTTGGTGCTGATCGACCTTAACTACACGCGGGACACAACCTCGGGCAAGGAAGGCTTGGACCTGCTGGCCAAGATCCAAGAGGCGGATCCCGTTTTGCCCGTCGTCGTGATGACCGCTTGGGGCAGCGTGGAATTAGCGGTGGAAGCCATGCGCCGCGGAGCGCGCGATTTCGTCCAAAAGCCTTGGGACAATGCACGGCTGATCGCCATTATAAAAACGCAGGAAGAGTTGAGCGCAGCCTTGAAGCGCGGCCGCCGCCTGGAAGCGGAAAATCAATTGCTGCGCGCTGAAGGCCGTCCGGCGATGATTGCCGAAGCCCCCGCCATGCAACCGGTTCTTGAGTTGATGGCGCGTGTAGGACCGTCGGATGCGAATATCCTGATCACCGGCGAACCAGGCACGGGCAAAGAAGTAATTGCGCGCACATTGCACTTGCTCTCCAATCGTGCGCATAAACCGATGATCACCGTCAATGCCGGCGGGCTTGCGGAGGGCGTCTTTGAAAGTGAATTGTTCGGCCACGTCAAAGGCGCCTTCACCGACGCGAAGATTGATCGCGTGGGGCGCTTCGAGCTTGCCGATGATGGAACATTGTTCCTTGATGAAATCGCCAACGTGCCGTTCAACCTGCAAGCCAAGCTGCTGCGCGTGCTGGAGACGGGCGAGATGGAGCGTGTCGGTTCTTCGAGGACGCAGCGCGTGAATGTTCGCGTCATCTCGGCCACCAACGCAAACCTGCATCAGGAGGCCGTCGAAAATCGTTTCCGGCAGGACTTGTTATTCCGGCTGAACACCATTGAGATTCACCTACCCCCGCTGCGCGAACGCCGCGAAGACATTCCGCTGCTGACGGCGCATTTTCTGAAGACGCATGCGGCGCGCTACCGCAAACCCGTCTCAGGCTTCGACGCGACCGCAACCAAAATGATGCAAGAGAATTCCTGGCAAGGCAATGTGCGCGAACTGAACCACGTGGTGGAACGAGCCGTGCTTATGTCCTCGGGCAATTTGATCCGCGCGCAAGACCTGGCTGTGCGCGCGGCGCCACTTCCGGGCAAGCTGGAAGAGATGAGTCTGGAAGAAGTTGAATGCCTGTTGATCAAGAAGGCGGTTCAAAAACATAACGGCAATGTAAGCCATGCGGCGAAGGCTTTGGGTTTAAGCCGCAGCGCTCTTTACCGCCGCCTGGAGCGATTCGGATTATGACCCTTCCGATTATGAAACGATAGGTTGGTATGGCGCAACGGGATCGCCCATCACGGCTAGGACACGAAACACGCTTACTGTTGCTTGCGTTGTTAGCCGGATTGCCGGGCTCGGCCATAGCACTCTACGTGCTTTGGATCGACGGCTATTCGCCCAAAGTTTTTTGGACGGCGGCGTTGTTCATAGTGATCGTTTGGCTCTGCGCGGCCTTTTCGGTGCGTGAAAACGTGGCTGGCCCATTGCTCACCATCGCCAATCTTTTAGAGGCAATGCGCAAAGGAGATTTCTCCATTCGCGCCCGCGGAGCAAGCGGCAACGATGCGCTGGCCGAAGTCACGCGGCAAGTAAATGCCATGGGCGAAACGCTGCATTCCCAACGCCTGGGAGCGCTTGAAGCGACAACGCTGTTGCGCAAGGTCATGGAAGAAATCGACGTCGGCATCTTTGCCTTCGACGAACGGAATCGCCTGAAGCTGGTGAACCAAGCGGGGGCGCGTCTGCTCTCGCAACCGGTCGAACGCCTGCTGGAACGCGACGCCACGGCTCTGGGCCTTTCTGATTGCCTTGAGGGCGATCTGTCGCGCACCTTTCAAAGAACATTTCCAAGAGGCCCGGGCCGTTGGGGCATCAGCCGTTCAACGTTTCGGGAAGGCGGCAAACCACATCAGATGCTGGTGATCACCGACCTGACTCGCGCCCTACGCGAAGAAGAGTTGCAAGCGTGGCAACGGCTGGTTAGAGTGCTGGGGCACGAACTGAACAATTCACTGACACCGATCAAATCCATCGCCGGCAGTTTAGAGTCGATGGCAAAACGGGATCCATTACCCGACGATTGGCGCGACGACATGACACGCGGCCTTTCGGTGATTGCCAATCGTTCCGAGGCCCTGGGCCGTTTCACCGGAGCTTATGCCAAGCTGGCAAAGCTACCTCATCCGGTGATGGCTGAGGTGAACGTGCGGCAATGGGTGGAACGCGTCGCCCGGCTTGAGGCTCGGCTGTCGGTCGTAGTGGAACCCGGTCCGCCCGTGACGATTCAAGCCGACGGTGATCAGCTAGATCAATTGCTCATCAACCTGCTACGCAACGCCGTCGAGGCTTCCATTGAAACGGGAGGAAAGACTGTGACTATGTCGTGGAGCCGGATAAACACTGGGCTTGAATTGTTGGTTAAAGATGAAGGCCCTGGGCTATCGGGCACGGCAAACTTATTCGTGCCATTTTTTACTACGAAACCGGGAGGCTCGGGAATTGGACTGGTGCTATGCCGGCAAATCGCCGAGGCGCACGGAGGGCAGCTTACTTTGGAATCACGGCGCGAGCGGAGTGGCTGCGTGGCGCATTTGGTGTTGCCTATCTGAATTTTAGCCGTTTAGGACTTCATTTAACGTATTGGCCGTAAGGATGCGAGTGATCCAGCTTTCCAATTGATCGGAAGTTGCGGACTTGATTTGCTCTTCAGCAACGGCTGGCAGCGGGCCGAATCTCTGCCTGAGGGTTAAAAGAAGAAAGCGGGCTTCGCCCTTCTCTATGCCTTGCTCTAGCCCTTTCTCTAGCCCTTTCTCTTCACCTTCCATCAGCCCCTTTTCGTAGAGTCTGCAAAAAAACGTATCTTCCATGGGATCGATCAGAAAAGCCATCTCTTTCACTCCTTCAATTACAGTATCACTCAAATTCCTCTTCGCCGAAAGGATCACCAGCAAGCGGCATGCTCTCAAACGCTGCTCCGGCTCGAGCGGTTTCAGACGCTCCAAAATCCGCGTCAGCGTTCGGCGCGGATCCGCATGCCGGTTTAGTATGGCCAGAATAACATCGCCGATCTCATGACTGTTCAACAACTCCTCGGCATTCAGGTTTCCCAAGTCGATCATCTCCACTTCATAGGAAAGGGGCGTATCGGGCATGTCAATCCTATTGGGCATTTTCAATGGTTCACGGCCGATATAAAGCACGACTTGCTTCGGTACGGAGCCATACTTCTTCCGCGGATCGGTCAAGTAGTCCAACATCCGCCAAACCAATTCTGCTTCGTTATAACTGTTGAATTCTATGTGGAACAGCAGGCCTTTGGTTAGCTAGGCGAGGGTTAGGCGGCAAACGAAGTCCGCTCGTAAGCTTCTGGTGGACGGCAGTTCCACGTTGAGCCACTCGGCTGGTGCTGCCCCAGCCAGCTTTTCCGTCAAAGTAGTTCCCACGGCCTGGAAAAGTTCCTTCAACGCAACGTCACTAAAAGTGAGGTGGAGGCTGCGCATTGCTTTTGTTTTATGTTTTACTTGGGCCGTACAACAACGTCCGCCGGCCTGTTTCCTGAAGTGGGTCCCAGCAGTTGATAATCCGTGCCGGCGCGGCCATTCCAATCCCAAGCCACCGCGCCGTCTCGAACAGTCAGTTCGCAGCCCAGCCGCTTCGTCGTATTTAACCTGCCATGGAAACCGTCGAGCAATCCAAACTTGCCCTCATCGATGCGCAGCACGGCGATATCCGCGACCGCGCCAACACTTAAGTGCCCCAACTCCGCGCGCTTGATTTCATTCGCCGGATTCCATGTCGATGCCTTGATCAACTCACGGATCGGCATACCCATCGCCATGAATTTGGACATCGTATTCACCATGTCGATCATGCCGGCGTTCATGCTACCCGTATGCAAGTCGGTAGAAATCGAATCAGGATAGAACCCTTGCTGCACTGCCGGCATCGCATTGCGAAATACAAAACTGCCGCCGCCGTGGCCAACGTCGAACTTCACTCCTCGCTTGCGCGCATCAAGCAAGTAGCTATACAACTTGCCCTTTTCGTCCACCACAGGCACGGGCCCTCGGAAGCAATGCGTGCTGATGTCGCCCGGACGCAGCCGTTTGCCTACCAGTTCATAGTAAGGGCGCTCGGGCAGGAAGTAGCCGAAGTCCACCATCACTGGAATGTTCGCTTTCGTCCCGGCCTCAATGGCTTTATCCACGCTGTCCCAATCGGGCTTCTGGTAGTGCGCGCTCTTCACTCCCACAACAACATCCTTATGCTTCAGCGCCAGTCGCGCCACCTCTTCAGGGTTGAAATCCGATTGCTCCGCCACATCGGTCATCATCCCCAATCCGGCAATATTGATCATCGCCAAGGAGCGGGTCTTGGCCCGGTCAATCACCGTATGGCGGAACGTTTCAAAGTTGCGCCAGCCTGCGCTTCCCGCATCCACCATGGTTGTCGTGCACGAGCGCGGCCCAAACGAATCCGGCGCAATGCTGCTGTCGCCGGCCCAAGCATCCGCCAAGCCGGTGGTATGAAACATGTGGGCGTGAATGTCGATGAGCCCGGGGACGACTATCAATCCCGTCACATCCACCACACGCCGCGCCTGCGCCGCGTTGATAGAGGCAGCCACAGCCGCAATCCGCCTGTCGCGCACAGCCACGTCCAGCATTCCGTCAATGCCGTTCTTCGGATCTATCACACGGCCGCCCTTCAGCACTAGGTCATATTGCTGACCTTGCGCCGCCGCAGCCAGTATCAAAAAACAGAGGGCCGCCGAAGCAGCCCTCTTTGTTGTTTTCATCATGTTCTTAGAATACGAAACGCAGACCGAATTGGATAATGCGCATCGGTTGCACCAACGACGTGATCTGGCCAGGTGCGCCAGTGTCCTTCGCGCCGATGTTCTGAATCGGATCGGCTCCACCAGGGGCCGATGGCAGGTATGCCGCGCCGGTGCGCAAATTGCGGTTGGGAATGTTGAAATTCGCGTGGTTGGCGAGGTTGAACATTTCCGTGCGGAATTGAATTT
>JAYVXT010000220.1:0-2233 GCA_043785065.1 Bryobacterales bacterium
TCACCTCCCGGGGTACATCACCGTGGCTCCGCATTGGCACTTGGCTTACACCGTTCAAGCCATGGCAAAACCCGCGAACTGGGTTCCGCCATTCAAGCCGGTACTGAAAGACATGGGTGTGAATGCGGCCATCATCGCCGACTTCCATGGCGACGGTCATCCGCAAGACTTAACCGATCTTCGTTTGAAGGAGCTTAAGGCTTATTACGATTACTGCCGCGCGCAATCGGGAAAAGATTTCCTGCTGATTCCATCGGAGGAGGCGAATGTCCACTACGGCGGCCATTGGGCGCTGAGCTTTCCCAAACCGGTCTACTGGCTAATGGCTCCCCCCGGCGCCAAATCAGGGAAAGCCGAAATGCCCGGTTACGGCACGGTATACACAATAGGAAGCGCTAAGGCCTTACTGGACATGATGCACGCCGAAAAAGGTTTCGCCTATCAAACGCATCCACGCACAAAGGGTTCCAAGGAATATCCCGACAAAATCCGCAACACGGAGCATTTCCTGGACGATACATTTTTCGGCGCGGGCTGGAAACAGATGCCGGCCGATATGTCGTCGCCACGCATGGGCGAGCGGTCGCTTAAATTGCTGGATGACATGAGCAACTGGGGACTCAGGAAACGTCTATTGGCCGAAGTGGATGTTTTCCAAATCGACGATACGCATGAACTGTATGCGCACATGAACATCAACTATGTGCGCTTGCCGGCATTGCCAAGCTTCGACAACTACGGTCAGATTTTTACGACCATGGAGAAAGGCGATTTCTTCGTCTCCACCGGGGAAGTGTTGATGCCTGATCATACTATTCGAGAGGCAACTCCGGGCAGGCTTAGCGTTACCGCCGACGTTCGAAATACTCTACCTTTGCAATTCGCCGAACTGGTTTGGGGTGATGGCGAACAGACTCACCGCCAAACATTGAGTCTGGAAAATAGCCATGCATTCGAGCAACGCAAAGTTACCCTTGAAGCGAATGCACCTAATTGGCGCTGGGCGCGGGTGGCCGTATGGGACATCGCGGGGAATGGCGCTTTTGCGAATCCGGTATGGAACGCAACGCCACGATAGACAATCAGCTATCCAAAATCCACAGGCTTCTCTCGTTTTCCGAAGCCTCGATACCGGTAGTGGCTGAAGTTACTCGTGGAGCCATGCTTATAGTCAAACGCATGCGTTGCTTTGCGCGGGCCTATGATCGGGCGGCCAGCATGCGCGTACTCGTTGAGGAACCTGAAAACGGCAGTTGCATCTGACCAGCCCCGATGAAAATCGGGAGCCTGGAGTTTGTACATTTCATAATCCTAACGATGGCTCCGACTAGCCCCTATGAAATAGGGAGATCTTGTGCGCGACCATCTCCAGCGTTTTAAAGGGATCGAATTGTCCGCTCGAAGATGCAACGGCCTCTTCCATCCCTTTCATTCAAGAACCAGAGGGCTCCGCCATCGACGCGGAAAACGGGGTTGTACTCATCGCCCAAATCGTCGCCTGGCTGCGTCCAGCTACCCATCGAAGAGAAACCGGCTTCTCCAATAGGGGCGATGCGCAGCCGATTGGATCCTGGTTTTACAACGAGGAAAAATGCGGCCAGCCGCCTACTGGGTGAGATCGACGCACTGGAAATGATCCGCCAAATGGGCCGCCAGGATGTCACTTTAAGATCATGCCGTCGGATCGCAGCCCAGCCGCAGTCCGATAACATGTACAAACTAACTTCAAATCAAAACGTCAAACGAGCCGAGAACTGCACCTGCCGCGGCGTCCAATAAGACGATTGCAGCGACTGAATCCCATCCGATGTGTTCGGATTCAGGCTCCCTTGAATATTCAAGGCATTAAACGCATCCACGTTCAATCGAAACTTCACCCTTTCCGTAATCGAAAAGCTTTTGTAAAGCGAAATATCGGTGACGAAGTTGAAGGGTCCAAGCAGCACGGTTTGCGAGTAAGGATTTGCACCTGCGGGGCCTGCGGAATATGCGGTCAAAACTGAGCTTCCATCCTTCAGTTTCACCGGCACGTTGTTATTGCCGTATTGCGCCGTACCGGGCGTATTATTGATCGGCGCCAGGTAAGGCGTGTAGTTCGCGGGCAAACCGGTCACCCCGTTCTTCGTGGCATTTGCCACCGTCGGAGGAATGTACCCGTTAAACCACAAGTGGGCGGGCCGGCAAACGCCGCTGCGGCAATCTTGCACGGGATTGCTGCTGCCGTAAATCTCCA
>JAYVXT010000221.1:0-2232 GCA_043785065.1 Bryobacterales bacterium
TTTTATACCCACGGGCCGTATCTTTCCCCATTTTATTCCCCTGAAATTTTCGGTGGTTCCCCCCATGCCATCTTTGGTCCAAAACCTGGTTGGATTCCCGATTGGTTACCCTTTTCACCCGCATTGCTGATCTTGTGGGCTCCGGGATTGTTCCGCTTCACCTGTTATTACTATCGCGGCGCCTACTATAAGTCGCACTGGTCCGATCCGCCGGCTTGCGCGGTAAGTGAGCCGAGGAACAAATATTTGGGTGAGAATTCTTTTCCTCTTATAATGCAAAACGTGCACCGCTATTTGATGTACATTGCCATTGCGTTTCTGTTTCTGCTGGCGTGGGACGTATGGAAGGCCATGTGGTTTACCGATGCGACTGGGACGCACTTCGGCATTGGGCTTGGGACCATTATATTGGCGGTGAATGTTTGCCTGCTTTCGAGCTATGCTTTGGGGTGCCACTCCCTTCGCCACATCGTTGGGGGGTATCTGGATTCGATATCCGAACACCCTGTGCGGCACAAGGCTTATGAATGCGTTAGTAGTCTGAATGCCAGCCACAAGAAATGGGCATGGTGCAGTTTGTTTTTCGTGGCGTTTTCCGACATTTATGTGCGGCTCTGTTCCATGGGCATTTGGTCTGACTGGAGAATTTTTTAATGGCCGAGTATCGTGAATATTCTTACGATGTATTGATTGTTGGAGCTGGTGGAGCGGGTCTGAGGGCGGCGATTGAAGCGGCGGCCAGTGGCGTTACGGTGGGTGTGGTTACTAAGTCCTTGCTGGGCAAAGCCCACACGGTAATGGCCGAAGGCGGCGTGGCAGCGGCCATGGCAAACGTGGATGACCGCGACAATTGGAAGGTTCATTTTTCCGATACGATGCGCGGCGGCCAATATTTGAACAACTGCCGCATGGCGGAACTGCATGCCAGGGAAGCGCCCGACAGAGTGCGTGAACTCGAGTCATGGGGCGCGCTTTTTGACCGCACCAAAGACGGTAAGATCTTGCAGCGCAACTTCGGCGGACATCGTTACCCGAGGCTTGCGCACGTGGGTGACCGTACTGGTTTGGAGATGATCCGAACGCTGCAGGACCACGGAATCCATCAAGGTATGGAAGTGCACATGGAGTGCACGATTCTGACTCTGCTGACTGACGGCGGCCGTATTTCCGGTGCCTTTGGGTACGACCGCGAGCGCGGGCACTTCATGTTGTGGAAGGCGAAGTCCGTGGTGTTGTGCACGGGCGGCATTGGACGGGCCTACAAGATTTCTTCCAATAGCTGGGAATACACGGGCGATGGCCATTCGCTGGCCTATCATGCCGGAGCCGAATTGATGGACATGGAATTTGTGCAGTTCCATCCCACCGGAATGGTTTGGCCTCCTAGTGTGGCCGGCATTTTGGTGACCGAGGGGGTACGCGGCGAAGGTGGCGTGTTGCGCAATAGCGAAGGCAGGCGCTTCATGTTCGA
The DNA here is from genome assembly GCA_043785065.1 of Bryobacterales bacterium. Lineage (GTDB taxonomy): Bacteria > Acidobacteriota > Terriglobia > Bryobacterales > Bryobacteraceae > JANXSF01. The sequence goes on from JAYVXT010000221.1 coordinate 1,472, forward strand.
CGACATTCCCGAACTGTACAAGAACCAGACGGCTGACAACGAAGAAGAGGGGTGGAGGTACACGCAAGGCGACAAGAACGCCCGCCGGCCGCCTGAGTTGCTGACGCGCGATCACGTGGCGCGTTGCATTAACCGGGAAGTGAAGGCGGGACGTGGCAGCCCCCATGGGGGCGTGTTTTTGGACATTGCCTGGATCAAGCAGCACATTCCGAATTCGGAAGAACACATCAAGAAAAAGCTGCCCAGCATGTATCACCAGTTTAAGCAGTTGGCCGATATTGACATCACCAAAGTGCCGATGGAAGTTGGTCCGACGACGCATTACATGATGGGCGGAGTGCGGGTGGATGGCGATACGCAGATGTCTACGCTGCCCGGGTTGTTCGCGGCGGGTGAGTGCGCGGCTGGTCTGCATGGGGCCAATCGATTGGGCGGCAATTCGCTTTCCGATCTACTTGTATTCGGCAGGCGGGCAGGGCAGTATGCGGCGGAGTTTGCTAAGGCGAACGGAGCGACGGCGGTGGACCCCGCGCAAATAGATGCGGCGGCAAAGCGATCGCTGCTTCCGTTTGATCGCGGGATGAAGGGCGAAAAGCCTTATCAGATTCAGTACGACTTGCAGGACAAAATGCAGGAATTGGTGGGCATTGTGCGCATGGAAAGCGAAATGAAGGAAGCGCTGGAAGTGATCGCCAACCTGCACAAGCGGGAAGAAAATGTCGGCGTCGATGGAAACCGGATGTATAACAATGGGTGGCACA
>JAYVXT010000222.1:0-2230 GCA_043785065.1 Bryobacterales bacterium
CACTCATTTGTGTCCTTAACACCAGACCTCCATAGTCCAGTGTGAGGGGACACTTCTATTGAGTCGCTAAGGGGACATTATCATAGAGGTACAACATGCCTTTGGTTAGTTTGCTGATTTGTTTACTTAGCGATAGCCATATGCCTGTTCTATCGTACTAGCCCTTGATCCAGCCAGTGGCGAAACCTTGGGCCCAGCTATTTCGGTACGACTCGGCCATTTGCGCATTCACCGCTGATTCGTATTCTGTTCTTGCGAACAGCACTCCACGGAAGACAAACCTGGAGGAAAGTTCGGAAACATTTTGTTTTGTTTCATTTGGGTCCCTCCTTTCCAGTCTCGATTTATCCTAATAAATGGCCAGGCGTGGTTTGCCTGGCCTATTTTTTTGCACCGTCGATAATTCGCATCTTTTCCGGATCCCAATAAAACACCCGATCCTGCGCCAAGCTCAAATTGCAGAGCAGGGCAGGGCCAGCGGCTCGAAAGCCGTAGACGCCATCTTCGATGAAGGGTGTACGCGATCGCACCGCCGCATGAAAATTCTTATGATGATCCAGGTGCGCATTGTGTGAAGCCGGCGGCGTGTACCGTTCCTCGGATAATGGCCGCATGGAATCCGCGTCCGGCCTTTGGGATGGGTATTGTTTCTTGTACTGATCCAGAAAATCCTTCTGGACTTTTTTGGAAAATGTTGTGATTGTATGGCCGGGGGCCACCTCTCGCGGGGTCCGGTTCAAGGTGATGCCAGCCATGGTTGTTGTCATCTGCCCTCCACTGCCGACGAAGCGGAACCCAAACTGTTCCTGTGCCGCGCCACTTGCCAGATTCACGCGCAAGGCCATGGTGAACTCCGGATGGGTTGAAGTCCTGGGGTATTCCAGCAACGCCAAAACCACGTCGGGCGCATCGCGGCCATCCTTCCAAAATCGCAGGCCGCCGCTGGCGTAAATTTTCGTGGGACCAAGCGAATTGGTCACCAAGTGCAAGCCGCTAAGCAGGTGGACGAACAGATCCCCGGCCACGCCCGTTCCGTAATCGTCGTAGTTACGCCAACGGAACAACCGCACCGGCTCAAACGGGCGCTTAGGAGCATGGCCCAAAAAGCGGTCCCAATCCACGGTGGATGGCGTGGCGTCGGTAGGCAGCGAATATTGCCAGGCGCCTAAAGCCGTGTTGCGATCAAGCCAAGCCTCCACCATGTTCAATTGGCCGATGGCGCCCTGTTCCAGCAATTGCCGCGCTTTCTCAAAGACCAGCGAACTGACATATTGACTGCCGATCTGCAAAATGCGGTCTGTGCGCTTTTGGGCCTCCACCACTTTCAGCCCTTCCTCGACGCGATGCACCATCGGCTTTTCACAATAAACGTCCTTGCCCGCTTCGAGCGCTGCAATGGTGATGCGGGAATGCCAATGGTCCGGCGTGGCTACGATTACCGCATCCACATCCTTCCGCGCCAGGAGTTCGCGGTAATCGCGAGTGGTGTACAGACCGGAGCCCCAACGTTCCTTGGCGCGCTCCAGTCTGCCCGAATAGATGTCGGAAACCGCAGTCATCTCCACGTTGGGCAACGATAAGGCATAGCCAGCGTCACCCGAGCCCATGCCGCCTGCCCCGATCAATCCCAGCCGAATTTTGTCGTTTACCGCCACGGTTCGTTACCCCTCAATTTTGACTGCTTCAGGATTCCAGTTGTAGGCCCGTTTGTTGAACACGCTCATGTTGCTGAGCAATGCCGGTCCAGCGGCTCGAATGCCGAACAGCGCGTCTTCAACTACTGGCTTGCGGCTGCGCACGGCTTCAAGGAAGTTGCGATGATGATCCATATGATCGCTGTAGCCGGGAGGCGGCAGATACTTGTCTTGGCTGGTGGGTCGCATGCCGTCGGCCGAAGGCTTTTGGTGAGGATACTTGGCGTTATATTCCTTCATGTATTGGTCTTGCACCGCCAGCGGAAATTGCCCAATCGTGTAGCCTGGTTCGGCTTCACGTGGCTGTTTCGATACCGTGACACCTCCATCCACCGTCATGATGCCTTCGCTACCGACGAAACGGAAGCCTGAAGTTTCCCCGGCGCCATTGACGAAGTTGACGCGCAAGGCTAGGTTGAAAGCCGGCATCTTTCCGCGCGACGGATAGTCGTACATGCCCAGCATGACGTCGGGAACATCGCGGCCGTCTTTCCAGTAACGCAGGCCGCCGGTGGCGTAAACGCGTTCCGGGCCAA
>JAYVXT010000223.1:0-2223 GCA_043785065.1 Bryobacterales bacterium
GATGGAACCTTGAACGGCGATCGCATCTACAACTCGCAATTGCGCGTTAAGGCCGGCGGCGCCTGCTCACTTACTAAGAAGCCAACTCTACGAAGTTTGAGCAACGCTGCCACCTTCGCTCTCACATTGGCTCCAAACTCAATGGCCTCTGTTTTCGGACTGGACTTCCAGATCGCCGGCAATAGCCGTATCGCCGGCAGCGGAGATTTCGTTAACGGAGCTTTCCCTAAACAACTGGGATGTGTCGCCGTCGAAGTTGCCGGCCAACGCGCGCCCGTAACGTATGTGCAAAACGATCAGATTAACTTCCAGGTTCCCACCATTTCTCAAACTGGTCCCGTTCCCGTGACCATTATTCTCAATCCTGGCCAGCCCAATGAAGTCAGATCCGACGTCGGCACAGCGACCATGGCGGCCTACTCGCCCGGCTTCTTCACCTTCAACGGCAGAAGTATCGCCGCTACTTCCGCCGACGGCAGAACGTTAGTCGCGGCTGCTAGCGTAATCCCCAGTGGCGTACCCGCCAAACCGGGTGACGTCATCGTTCTATACGGTACGGGCTTCGGCCTCTCCGATCCGGTTTACCAGTCAGGGGAAATCGTTGCCGGCCAAGCCAAATTGCGCGATGCCTTCACGATAAGCGTCGGGGGGACTCTGCTAGCGGCGGCGGACATCCTATATGCTGGCTTAGCCCCTAGTTCCATCAGCGGTTTATATCAATTCAATGTTCGCCTGCCACTATCCTTAGCTGATGGCGACATTCCTGTGGTTGTGACCATGGGCGGAGTAGCATCCCCCGCCAGCGCAACAATTCCTATCAAACGCTAGTGAAAAAGAACAGGGTGAGACTTGTTCTCACCCTCACTCAAGAATCAAAAATGTCAACTTATTGAAGCGATTTCAAGTAAGTAATGATCTGCCACCTTTGCGGCTCAGGCAAATGCGAAAAAGATGGCATCCCGCGTCGTAAGTATCCGTGCCGCAACACCCAAAAAATAGCCCCCTCCGAAGTTTGCTTCAACACCGGCGAAACTAGAGACGGAGCTCGCGCCGTTCCCCCACCTTGTTGCCCATGACAGCTTGCGCACTCCCTCTGGAACAGTTTTTTCCCTGCCTGTTCGGCTCCATTCCGCGTTGCGTACGGGTTCGTCCTTGCCATTTCTTTCGGCTGCGGTTTTTCTAATAACGGTTTGCCCGTGGCCCGCAATTCAATCGCGGCTATCGTGCAAATGCAGTAAGCCATAACCAGGACTCTCTTCATCTCTTCCTCCACATTTTGCCTAGTTGAGTAATCTCATACGAAACGCCAAATCGAAGCAGAAATCCGGCGCTTTGACCGGTTAACCCGAAACTAGGGGACACCTTGAATGTTGGGCCGTTGGGAAGTGTCCACGACACAGTGGGCGCAAGGTAGTGGGAGGTTTCTCGCAATCCGAACATCTCATGAGTTCCCAACCCGCCATACAGTTCCAGCCCTCCTTGAAAGTTCTCGGGGCAAAGACTGCAATTTTCCGGACGTGCAGCCAGCGCAAATGGCCGGCTTATCCCACCCGAGTAACCAAATTCAAAGGGCGCGTGACGGACATTCTTCTCGGCAATGAAATTTTCCGCAATTGTCCATCCGCGCACGTGACTGCTAAGGATTAGCTTCGCCTCCAGTTCCCGCTTCTTTTCCTCTCGCAGGACACCGTTGCGGCCGCCCAAATCGTCGAGGCCATCATGTCCTACTATTTCTCGCAGGCTTCGATTTGCTCCATTAATGTTTTCAAATTCAACGTAGAGCACGGGGTTTATCAAGTGTTCTTGCGGGAGCAAACGAAATCGGTTTTCCCATCGATAACCCGTAAATAGCGTGCTGTCGCCTCTCGTTGATTGCCCTTCCAAATACAGCTCAGTGGTCCACCAGGCCTTGACTCCGTATTCGAGTTCAGTTGAGATTCCAAGGAATCGGCTGCCGTCAGCCAGCTTACCTGTTACATTCCGCGCGGCGATTTCAAGGTTTCCCGGTTCTTCCATTTGGTGCGTGTATGTGATGAAGAAGGGGCTTTCCGCAGCTAAAATTGGCCAGCTAGCCGCAAGGGTTATAGTTAAGTTTATGGTTACCAATCGAATCTTCATTGGTTTGAATAGTTGGAGAGTAGATCCTAGTTGCTTGATGCAAGTCAGTTGCATATGAAAAATACTATACAGCAAATAAAGGATAGTTTAAACAACATAGCAGCA
>JAYVXT010000224.1:0-7447 GCA_043785065.1 Bryobacterales bacterium
CGAAGGAGCGCACATACGATTGTCCGCCTTCAAGGACCCGATAGCTGGAAGAAATAGGTCGCCTCTTTTCATCTACGCACCCTTGCCGGAAGGACACCGAGTACCCGCTTCTACTGATCTGATTGGAACCCCCTGCTCCTGAGCAGGAGTCACCAACGAACTGAAATCCTTTACCTCTCCTAGAATCAAATTGGTCGGAGCCAATGCCGCCAACAAAGGATCAACCTGCTTGACTACATCCACAACATCCGACTTGAAATGCCTCTCCAACATGCCAAAATACTTGAGCTGTTCCGCAACGGGTGACCCTTTATAGACTCGAAAGCGCTGCGGTATTAAGCCCATCAGTTTGGGCTTTCCTTGTAGTTTGTAAACCTGGTCAGGGGCCAGGGAAAGGATCATTTGCCAATCACGAATCCACCTCGCCAAGGTGTTCCCCAAAGTCTTCAAAGCGCGAATCGAAAAGATGTCGCATGCGACTGGCACGATCAGGAAATCGCAATCCAGAATAATGCTCCGATTCAAAGGTCCTATGTTTGGACCGGAGTCAAAAAATACGAAATCGATCTCGTGATCCATGCAAACCTGATTTACAAGCGAACTCAGCGCCGCAACTCCTCTGAAGCCTCGCAACTTTCGTTGAAGACATTCGGTCCAAAAGGAGTTGAGGTCGTCTTCGAGTGCTCTAACTTTGATATCGCCCGGCAATAAAAACATGCGTGGTATGGCCAATTCCAAGAGCTTAATCTGAGAGACTTCGCCTGTGGCTTCGACAAGGGGTTTAACTGCGGACCATATAGTTCGGCCATTTTTTTCGTCCGAACTGTTGAGCAAGTCATCGATGACCGAATCCGGCAGCAGAAAGGAAGTCAAATTGCATTGCGGATCGGAATCGACCAACAGGATTCGCTTGCCTTGAGCGGCGATTGACGCCGCGATATTCACTGTGAGGGTAGTCTTGCCAACACCGCCCTTGTGATTAAAAATGGCGATCCGTTTTGCCGGGTGACGCAGCATGTTAGCCGTGTCTCCTCGCGCGAGCAAATCTAAACTTTATTCTCTTGTGGACAACATCAACCAAATCAGAATTCGGTAGTGCGTTGACAAGGTCTTCCCCATCTTTAGTAAGAAATAGATCCTCTGAAAGATCGCCTTACATATACCCATAACCAAGAGCATCTAAGAGAACTGGAAGCCCAATCTTGGTTTGGGCTGCTTCAGTATTGAGCATACTGATATCACGAGCGGAAAAGCTGCCGCGACCCATTTCATGGGTGAAGTAATATCCCAAACAAAGCATTCTCTCAGTTGCGTCTCTCGGCTGTTTTTTTAGCAAAAATACTTTCGGACCGCTGTTTTATAGACACGTTCACGGGCATCGGGCGAAAGCTGATTGAACACAGAGATTACATGGGTTAGCAAATTCATCTCCTCGATCGGTTCTCCGTTTTTATGTGCCATCGGGCGCCTCCCCTAACCCTATTCTACGCCACTCCTTACCGCATCTTCCCCCGCGAATCCTCCAACACTCGCGCCGCACGCGCCGGATTAAAAACGCCGCACGAACAAAACCGCGTCATATAAGTCGCCGCCTCAGCCGGTGTACGCCGCCCTTCCTTCACCCAATCAATCATCTTCTTCGCCAAGGAATGGCTCACCATCCCATGCCCGCACATCGTGCTCAACTCCAGCACCTGCGTATTCGGCAACAACTCGGTCTTACCTTCAAACCCCAATGAATACCCAACACTATGCCGAGGCGCGCCGGCATTCAAACAGATCTCTTCGGCCGTATCCACATCCGTCGAAATGTTGACGCTCAACCCTAAATCAGCCTTCTTCACCGCTTTGAAGAAGTCCTCCGCCGCTTGCCGGTTGTCGAACACCGCCGCCACTGTCGTGGGCGCATCCATGCCATCTACTACAGCCTTCAAATCCGGCGTCATGTCCCGGTTCCAGTGAGACGTCGGGTGCATCTCGGTTGACGGCCGCAAGCAACCGCCATGCCTTGCATCCCCCAAATTCACCGGCTTAAACGGAATCGCCATCTCCAAAAACTGCTTCAGCTTTTCCAGCGCCCCCTCATCATTCTTGCCCCGGCAACAAATCGCGAACACAATGATGTCGTCGTGGAAACTTTCCGCCGTCCCAAATCGATGCAGTGTATTTGTCATTTACCTATCTCCACCAATGCCGCTTTATTCGTGATGCGTCCCAGCCCCGTATTCGTCTTCGCCCGCTCAATTTTGTAACCCAGCCGCTCCAGCACTGGCCGCACCACATTCTCCTCACCCTGGGCATCGCACTTAACACCCACGCCCAGCACCACCACCGTGTCCACCTGCTTCTCAACTTCATGCACGGCCTTCACAATTTCTTCCACGCGATCCGTGGTCACTTTGATCTCCAAAATCGCCGACAGAACTTTCTCGTTCAAAATATCTTCGCGGATCTTGCCGGTCTTCACGTCCGTCATCAGCGTCGTCACCGGATTGCGCTTTTCAAAATCCACCCCCAACTTCGCCAGCGCCACGCTCATCTTTTCGATCTCGTAAAACCGCACGCCCAACCCTGGCCGGCCGAACTCGATGGTAAACCCAACCTCGCCCACTTTCACGCGCCCGCTGATGTCGTTGGTCTTCACCTCTTCGGTGCCGCGCCCTTCAATACCCGTCGATTCATGCGGCACTCGCGGATCGGAGAACGCGCGGCGAACCACGCGTGGCCACTCCAGCTTGTCGGGCTCAAACGCCGCTGTTGGGCAAACGTCGGGCTCAGGGTCAAAGCGTAATCGCAGCAGTTGGAAAACCTTGCGCATCGTGCGCACCATGGTTGGGTTCAGATGTTCCTGGCTCAAGCCGTTATAGCAGGAGAAGCACTCCACGCACTCATCGCGATTGATGGTGGAGCGCTTCGTCACCGGGTCAACATAGATCGCGCCCATGGGGCAAACGTAGGTGCAATTGCCGCAAGCCACGCACTTATCAGGATTGATGTACATGTTCTATTTCCTTAGGAAAGATTTCCCGGGTCGCGTCGATCCACCCGTAGAGCAATGCGCCCAACACACATAAAGCGGAAGCTACCACGAAGGGCAAATTCCAGCCATAAGAGCCAACCAGATAAGCCAGAGCCATGGGAGAGACCGCGCCTCCTATGTTACCGCACGTATTCATGACGGCGGATACGGAGCCCGCCCAATCCCCGCCAATGTCCAGCGGGATCGCCCATGATACCCCCACCGTCAGTTCCAACCCAAACATCGCAATGCAAGTGTAGACCACGCACAGGTAAGGATCGGGGGTGAACGTAGCCGGCAGTATCCCCGCCGCCGCCAACAAGAAACCGAAGGCCCCAACACTCCGCCGGGCAAGTTTCAAATCCGCGGTACGCTTGGCGATATAGTCGGAAGCGACACCGCCTACCAGATCCCCAACGGTTCCAGCCAGCAGCGGCAACATCGCGTAAAAGCCCATCTGTTTCAAATTGAAGCCACGCGCCTTGTTCAGATAGGTTGGCAACCAATCCTGATACACCGCGATGCAGTAGCCGTAACAGAAGTACATAGCCGCCAGCGTCCACAGCGTCGGACTGCGCAGAATCGCCCGCCACGGCACGCCAGCCGCCGTCTTCTTCGATGCCCCTACGGCGCCCTCAATCAAATCCCGCTCCGCCTGATTCACCGCCGCATGTTCGCGCGGCGTATTGCGATACCAAAAATACCAAACTGCCGCCCAAACAAGACCCATCGACCCAAACGCCCAAAACGGCGACCGCCATCCCCACGCCGCAATCATCGCAACCACGATCGGCGGCGTGAACGCTTGCCCCAGCCGCGACCCCGCATGCGTAATCCCTTGCGCATAGCCGCGCTCCGAAGGAAGCATCCATCGCGACAGGCTTCGAGTGGCGATGGGAAACGCCCCCGCCTCACCCATTCCGAACAAGAAGCGGCAAACCAGCATCTGCGTTCCAGTCACTGTCAGCGCCGTAAATGAAGTAAACAGGCTCCACCAAGTTACAATCAACGGCAGAGCCCGTCTGGGCCCAATCTTATCGCCCAGCCAGGCTCCGGGAATCTGAAATAACGAATAGCCCCATCGAAAGGCGCTTAGAATGGCGCCCGCCGCGGTAAGAGAAAGTCCCATCTCTTTCTGTATGGATGGCATGGCCGAGGCGATTACTACACGATCCATATAGGTGATCATGTAAGCAATCACAGTCAGCCACAAGACGAGGTGACGAACACGCGTGGGCCGCAACTCGCTATTGCCCCAGCCGCGCCAAAGGTTTATTGGATAACATTGATTCTCCGCTACGCTGCGGACAATTATACTGAAGCGGTTATGACTCGTGGCGCCGCAATTTTGCTAATTCTCGCCGGGCGATAATGTTACGGATTGATTTCCCCGAACTCACCAATAGATGCCGCCCCACTTGGCGCAGACACTTCGAATGCGTTCCAGAGCTCCAGAGGCAGGCGCCCTCGTGTTATCGATTGCACCCGCGTATCATTTTCCCCGCTCTTTTTACAAAATATTTACAAGTTCGAAACGACCTACGTTTGACAAAGGCCCATAATCGAGCCATGAACAACCTAGGCCTTTATACCGACGAGCACCTGGAAATCAATCTTCCCAACGCCGTCGTGGCTGTTGACAATCGGCGTTTAGTGTTGACCCGTAAGGAATTCGAGCTTCTGGCGATGCTTTCCGCAAACGAAGGAGAGATCCTTCCGCGCAATGTTTTGCTGGACCGTATCTGGGGTTATAGCGAAGAAATCCGCACCCGGACGCTTGACGTGCATATTCGCCGACTCCGTAAAAAGCTGGGAGCTTACGGCGATAGCTACATTCAAACAATTTTCGGAGTAGGATACCGCTTCCAACGGTTTCGCGAGCCACGTGCATTAACGGCCTTCAACACCCCGCTATTCGCGACCGCATGAGCAATGCCTTGGTAAACTGCTTGAGCAGACCATCCTTGCCAACTATCTCTTCTGGCGACTTGTAGTCCACCAGCATCTTATCTATAATTTTTAAATCAATAGCCATTGGTATCTCTATATTGTGATCCTTTCGATGGCCGTTTACACACTCTAACTTACACCCTCGACCAGCCTGCTCCACAGCATCAAATGCCGTGGCAAAATGGGTCGGCTGGGTTTAGGATTAATTCAGCTTCCGCGTTCACATATGCGGATCCTTTAATGGATGGAAGCAAGTTGTCGCCATTCATGCGGTAGCTCGCCTCGAAAATGCTGCCGACTATGGATTCCTGGCGCCAGATTTGCCCTTCGGCTAATTTGCCGTCGGCGGCCAGGCAAGCGATTTTGGCGCTTGTGCCGGTGCCGCACGGGGAACGGTCGTAGGCTTTGCCAGGGCAGAGGACAAAGTTTTTACTATCGGCTCCGGGTGCTTGGGGATTGCCGAATAGTTCAATATGGTCGATTTCGCTTTCAAGCCCTTGCCGGATGCGCCAGGCGAAATCAGTAAGAGTTTCAACGTTGGCATGAGTTATTTGTTGGCCGTGGTCACTTACTAAGTAGAACCAGTTGCCACCCCACGCGATGTCGCCCCGGACTGCGCCGTAGCCCTCCACATGAACGGGCACGTTGGCGGCTTTACGATAGCTGGGCACATTTTCGACCGTAACCTCTCCCGAGGGGTGGAGTATGGCTGTAACGTCGCCAACAGGAGTTTCGATCAAGTGCGCGCCGGGTGTGATGCGCCCCATATGGGAAAGGGTTGCGATGAGGCCGATGGCTCCATGCCCGCACATATGCAGGAAGCCAACGTTATTAAAGAAAATCACGCCCGCCGTGGCTTGGGGGTTCACCGGTTGGCAAAGCAAAGCCCCCACGACAACTCCGCTGCCTCGTGGTTCATTAACGGTGGCCGATCGGATATGGTCGAACTTGTCCCGGAAGATGGCGAGGCGTTCGGCCATGGAGCCGGATCCAAGTTCGGGTCCGCCGGTGGTGATGACACGCGTGGGTTCGCCACCGGTATGCGAATCTATGACGTGGATCCTTGTTACAGGCATGTTACTCGTACTTACTTAGACTGGGGCGCGTGGCGAGTGCGCCGCGGATGATGGCGAGGATTTCATCTCGTTCGGCCCCCGTGACAGTGAGGCGCGGCGGGCGGGTGAGTTCGCTGCCCAAGCCCACTTCGGCGATACACATTTTTATGTATTGCACTAACTTGATTTTCGTATCCAAGTGGAGAAGCGGCGTGTACCAGCGGTAGAGTTCGCGGGCTTCTTCCCAGCGTCCGGCCATGGCTAGTTTCCACAGTACACGGTTTTCGTGGGGGAAAGCGTTTACCAATCCTGAGACCCAGCCTTCGGCGCCCAACAGCGCGCTTTCAAGCACCAGATCGTCAACGCCGCTGAAGAGGATGTAGCGGTTGCCGCAGGCGTTGCGGAGGTCGGTGATGCGGCGGGGATTGTCGGACGATTCCTTGATAGCTACGATCTTTTTCTCGTCGGCCAATTCGACGAACATTTCCGGAGTGCAATCGGCGTTATAGGCCGGCGGGTTGTTGTAGATCATCACCGGCAGGCCGGAGGCGGCGGTGACTGTCCGGAAGTGCGCGAGAATTTCTCCGCGGTCGGCTTTGTAGACCATGGCGGGAAGGACCATGAGGCCGTCGAGCCCGATCTTTTCGGCTTCGACGGCGAAGCGGGACGCCGTGAGAGTGGTGAATTCGGCGACTCCGGTAAGCAGAGGGATGCGACCGGCGACCAAGTCTTTTGCCATGCGCATGACATCGAGTTTTTCTTGTGGATCGAGAGCGGTGTTTTCACCAACGGAGCCGAGGACGATCAGGCCGTGCACTCCGGCTTTGATCATCATTTCGAGGTGGTTGGCGGTAGCGGCGAAATCGATGGAGTAATCGGGCTTGAAGAATGTTGTTGCGGCTGGGTAGACGCCGTGCCAGTTCGGGTTCATTGTTCGGTTCCTTGACGGGATGTTTTATTTTGCCAGATCTGGCGGGTTCCCGTGTGGACCAAGGGACGCGAAATAAAAGTATAAATTTTCGGGGTGTCGTTCCAACGGAGGAATCTATAGAGAAATACCACGAATATTCTTCAGCATAAACCTCGCCCCCAGTGAGTACATTCTTACCGCGGTCCGCTGGGCGACACGCCAACTCAGGACCGACATTACAATGCTGCCGCCAAAATTCGCGATACGACATTAATTCAATTGGAACCTGGGCAGGCTCATGCGAATTTCGTCCGCCAGATCAAACCGGATATCCACATAATCTTGGAGGATATTCAAGCTCAGGTTTGGACCAAACGGACAACCCTCGAAAAAAATGATGTCTTTAACGGATATGATTCCCAGTATGGTCCCTCCTAACGATCCGACTGTCAGTTTCAGCGCCGCTAATAGCTGAAGGACAAACCGAACAGATTCTGGTTAACAGCATCACTT
>JAYVXT010000225.1:0-7436 GCA_043785065.1 Bryobacterales bacterium
TCCGGAGTGGAAGGCGGCCTTACAGCCGCCCCACAGTTACACCGCTCCACCATCTAAGGACACCTGTTTTTTTGTCCAACCGATGGGGTCCACCTCAAACCACGGGCTTGCTTCCAGTGCCAGCCGTCTTGGTGAGCTTCACTGTGCTCGAATCCCAGTACAACTTGTCTCCCTGCGCTATTACGTCGGTGGTTACTTTGGTAAGGTCAAAAACACCCTCCGTCTGAACTTCCACATCGGCTCCACTTAGCGCCGTAAAGGCCGCCACGCCAACAATGGAGCCGACAACTACTATCCCGCCGCTTGCCACGTCGGAGGGCGCTGTAAGGGTAACGGTCTCGCCATCCTGAATAAAATTCTTCATTCGATACCTCGCTTAGATTGAATTACAAAAGTTGTGCCCTGCGGAGTTTGCATGCGGGCAATTTCCACGTCGAGCCGGTTGATTGTTGCTTGCAAATCCCGCTGCGGACGGTATGTTGTACTCCGCCCGTTGAACTCGACGCGCTCGGGTGAGCTCATCGCCAAGATGGCCTTGTCCCGCTGTGCCCGGAGTTGCTCCAGTGTTAGTGCCATGGGTGTTACGCGAACCCAACGTTGCGGAACGCTCCACGGTAGTCGATGCCGCCTGCGCCAAAATCGAGCCGGGCTTTGATCTCTACCCCATCCGTGTCGAAACCATTGCGTGTCTCAACATAAAGTCCTTCAAACCCGCTTAAATAGCTGTATTCGATCACCGGTAGGATTGCGGGATCACACAGGAGGTACCACGCGGCGGTGCTGCTCAATGCGTCCAATCGCGGATCAACGACAAGCTGAAGCTTCCCAGTAAACGGATTCACTTCGCCCGATGTTACCGGATAGATTGTCGCTAAGTATTGTTCCGCAATAGCCTCAAGTTTGGCTGGTACGAGTAAGAACTTCGGAATCGCGTTGATGGCGATTGTGCCGTTGAGTCCCTTCTGATTACGCATGGACAACCGGGCTTCGCTTAACGAGTTAAGTGAGATAGTTGCAGCAAAGAGTTGGATGTTGCCATGATCGGCGTGGAACATTCGTTTGTTATCGGCTGCGAGCACCGGGCCCAGACCGCCGCCTGCGGTGAGCAGTTGCGCCAGGAGTTGATTTTCAAACTCAACCGCCGCCATTCCCCAGCCCGATGCAATGTCGGAAAAGGTTCCTAGATCGTCGTTGACAAGCATTTGGCGCGTCATACCGAAAACTTTCCCGTAGGTCGCAATGGAATACGCTTCCTTCGATTCAACGGTGGATCCGCGCTTGAATTCGCCCTTTTCGTTAACCTTCTCAAGTGTGGGCATTTCACCGCGACGAAGGATATTTTTCGGTTTGAAGTCGTTCACTGTCCCGCGTCGGCATACCACTTTCATCCCACTGGGAGCTTGTGCATATTGCGCTTGCAACGATTTGTTGGTGAGGTTCGATAGCAGGTTGCTGAAGTCGGATGTTGTGTTAAGGGAACGAGTCACCACTTCAGCGTCACTACCAAAGGTATCCATGTTGCGAGCCCGAAGCATCACACGGGCATAGTCAGCCATGCGATTACCGACGAACTGACGGCCCAATTCTGGAACAACATGGGTCGTGTTGATGCGGTGATAGAAGGCATCGGCTGCGGCCCTGGTCATATCTTCCGTTGAGGTTTCGCGGGTGACGTTTGCGGGTGCTCGGTTGATGATGGTCGGGCTCATGCGAACCGCCTCTTCAAGGATTGCGGCCCTTGCCTCCTCAACGGTCGCATTGCGGGTGATCAGGCCTTCGGCGAAGGTGGCAATGACACCAACCGCAGTAGCCATTTGACGAATTTGTTCTTGTGGATTCATGGTTGAATTTTCCTTTGATCTAACGGTTGCCCCTGGATCTGCCCCGAGAGGTGTGAAACTGATTTCAAACGGCTGCCACTTGGTTGCCGTCTTTACGCGCATGCCGTCGGCACGCTTCGAAGTTGTCCACTGCTGGACTTTGTAACCAACCGAAACGTTGCGAATGATTCCGTTCTTAACATCGTTGGCAATCTCGGCAACGTCCGGACGCGTGCTGAAACGAAGCCGGGCGAGCCCACGTGTACCGTCAACGCTTGCCTTCTCTACTAAGCCCAGGATTGCCCGCACGCCGCTGAATCGGTCGTGATTGTCGAGCACTGGCCCGCCCTGCAGTTGGGTAAGGTCAACGGCTTCAACGCTCATGTCCAGCCGCTCAAGATAGGAGCCTTCGAAGTCGTTTCGAGTGATTTCCGCGCCGGTCGAAAAGACGCATTCAACGGAGTTTTCTTTCGCGTCGAATGTTGAGGGTTCGAAGTTCGCAGCTCTGGTAAGGGTTTCGTTCATTATTGCGTTGCTCCAATTTGCGATTGTTGTTCCATACCTTGCATGGTTGTCTTCCGTGGATCTGAATCGAGCACTAAATTTAAGCGATCCGCCCGTGCATTATCCGCCGCAATTTCAGCATCAATGTCTTCAATGTTCCAGCCGGTTGCCGAAACCGCTTCTGACCTGGAAGTGAGTCCCGCTCGGATCTTGGAAACAGTTGCCGCCGTTTCCGCCCGCTCGTCAAGCATTGCGATTGTAGGTCCGATCCAACGCGGTGTAACCGGTTCCTTGATCTCTCCGAAAGCGATCATTAATTGCTGCCAACGCTCGAAAACAGGCTTGCAGAACTGCGCAACCATGATGTTGTGCTGAATAGCTTCGATGTGCCGACGCCACTCTAGAAGCCCCAGCCGCCCGCTTGCAAAGGTGACTGCGGAAAGGTCGCCGGTCAAAATCTCATACGGAATGTTCATGCCCGCCGCAATGCGCCGAAGATAGGTTCTGACGAACGGATCAAATGTCGGTCCGACATCGGGGGGTGTGGTGAATTCAACTTCCTCACCTGGTTGCAAACGTCCCATTGTTCCGGGTTCGAGGGTAGGTACCGAAGTTTGTGCTGATGCCAGCGGGTTCGATCCATCTTGTGTGCGAACAAAACCAGCGAACAGCGCCGATACTTTCGCCTTCACCAAAGCCGCTTCCAAGTATTGCTTCAATTCGTAAATGTCCAATAACACGGATGCAAGCCAGGTAACGCCGCGTTGAGCACCAGGCGCGTGAGGCCGGAAGATGTGAAGCACTTGGTCAGCCGGAACGAAGACGCTCTGTATCGGCGTCATGAGCGAAGCGGGGTGCCTTTCAAAAATCCAATAACCGACACGGGAAAGGCCATCGTACTTAATGCCTTGGTTTGTCTCGTTATCGACGCGGGCTCGATCAAGGAAAACGGGCCCGAGAATTAGCAGCTTTAACCCTTCCCGCGTGTAGACAAACCTCACGAATACTTCGCCGCTAACGGCAACGGTACGCAAGATCTGGTCCTGCATTTGTGCTAAGTCAAGCCGCCCTTCGGCATCGCAAGTATCAGACCACGTATCCCACTTCGCCTTGATCGCCTTGCCTTTCAGTTGCGGAATGATACCGCCCGCCCCAATAGTTGCCGCGCATAGGGAACTGATTGCACGCCGGACAATGGGATTGTTTCGTTCCTCATCTTCCGCCCGTGCTTGAAGATTGATCGGGTTTGGCCAGAATTGGTTGACGCTCGATGTGGACGCATTCCAGTTGCCCAGGCGAATGCCGCCGCCCGCCGCGTCCCAATTGCGAAGCCAGACGGGTACGCCGTGTGGTTTGGGAAACAGTGAATGGTAAGCAGATTTGAGACGTTGGAGCAATCTATTCGACTTCCTTTGTCTTCAGAACTTCAATTACTTCCTTCATGGCTTTAATCGCTCCCTTGCTGGCAAGCTTTTCCTGTTTCAGTGAACCAAGTGTTCCGCCGAAACGCATAGCAAGGGAGAAGAAAAGATACCAGTTGATTACAGTTATCACGCCGATTCTCATCAGTTCTTGAACGCGTGGGTTTGAGTCGGGAACTTCAACTTTAGGGCTCCCGTCCTGGACGGTAATGGCCAGTAACCCACGAGAATCCATAGGCCTGGAAATATCAACAAAAGAATCTCCCAATGCTTCCCAACCCTCGGCATTCCAGACTGAAGCAAATTGTTTGGAGATGGCCGCAGTTACATCGCGTAACACATCGGTTTTGTTGAGACCGATTATGGAGCAATAATAAACCACTGCAAGCAAGGCAACATCAAGGCCGGAAAATAGTCGGTTTCGATCGGTTCGCATTGACTCAGTTAGAATTCCTGAGCGTAACCAAGCCTCCACCGTATTGCGGTTGACTTTACCCAAATCAGCGCCGATGGAACTACAAACCAGCGAAGCAAGTTCCATGTATTCTCCAAGGGAAAAGATTGGAACGGCAAATCTATAAACGTTATCCTTCAGTGCCTCGATGATCGCTTTTTCTTGGGACCGCATGGGAGTAGTATACGATTGCGTGAAGAAATACGCAACTGGAAATTTTCAGAGAAAGACGGTAGACTCTCAATAGAGGTGAGAATAACAAATGATTGATCCTGAAAAAACGATAAGAGTGCTTAAAGACTTAGCAAAAAAGGATTCCGATAAGCTAGATAATTTCGTGAAAGCAACGGTGTTACTTAATGAACTTGATGCGGCCTATCTTCCCGTAACAAAGGACACAGCAGCCAAACATGCCGCCGTTCGGAAACAAATCGAGGCAGTCAAGGAGGAGTTCCGAATTCGGTGGGGATTAGAACAGGAAGGATGTTGTACTTTGAACATGTTCGAGCGCTTATTCAAGGAACTAGAAGAAACCATCAGCGCCCCAATAGTACACCCGAAACCCAAACCAACGGCGAAAAGAACGGAGATCAAATCCTATGATGTAAAAGCCGCCCTTAGCCGAAATAGGTGGTAACCCAAAGGCCCGGCCACTTGGGGAGCCGGGTCTTCTGTACTTTCTAGGCTGGATTGGCTCCCGGCTTGCGCAGGTTGGCCCACATAATACACACCGGTCGCATTTAATCGTGGTGGAAGCGCCCAGCGGTCGAATCGTCACACCTTACTACCAAAGGATTCTCGAGGACTATTACGATGATCGAGAGACGGCTCAGTGAGCTTTGATCGCGAAGGAAAGACCGAAGCCTACCCTCCCACAAACCGACTCCGCGCCACCTGATAACCTGAATCCCTGACAGCATTCCCCGCCGCCATCAGCGTCAATTGTTCAGCGTGTTGATTCAGTCGCAACCCTGCCATTAGAAGCGAATTGAGTGCCGCCATTGCATACGCTCGACAGTCCAGTGCCTCATTCCGAACCGATGCCGGTTTGTACCAGAATCGCTCCGCAAAACCCTTCCTGTACCGCGTGGCGATTCTCTCCGAAGTCAGCATATCGAACCAATCCCGTTGGCGCGTGATTGGGAAATGGCAGTACCCCGGCCCTGGTTTCTCCGCCTTCAACTTTGCATAAACCCGTTCCTTGGCGGTATCCACACCCACCATGAACACGGGCGCGTCACCAATGCCCTTGGAGGCCTTGCGAGGCCAGACAGGCTTCCCGAAGCCTGACACGCCCTTAGTCGCGTAAACCTTGCGCCGAAGTCGTGGCCAGGCGAATTCATAGACCGCCGCCGTGTGATAGCCGGAGTCAATCGAGACCGCTGAGATGGGGAGTTCGAGGCCGGATTCATGCCGGTATTGCCTCAGCAATAGCCCGTCAAGTTCAGCCCAAAGGTCCGGTTGGGAAGGATCACCCATCAGGACGTGATAGGCCACAGACCACGATTCCTCATCCTTGCCCCACGCCACAATTTCAAGCTCAATTCGATCATCCTGAACGTCAGCCCCCACAGTCAGAACAGCGCCGCCGGCTGGAACCTCAGCCGCGAACGGTTCGCGCCTTTGGTAGAGGGTATCGGCTTCCACTGGAACCGCCGCTTCGTCGCGCCAGGTCTCTCCCAGGATTGTATTCACGAACGTCTGAAGCGTTTCCTTGGATTTGTTGGCTTCAAGAAAATCCGTCGCCAATTCCGCCCAGGATGGCCAGCCAAGGGGCGCATAGAGTGCGCAAATGTGAAAGCCAGCGGTTTTGCCGTCGCCGCACGCAAGGGAACGCCATTCACCATGGGCGAGCATTCCATCCTTCTCGTGGTTCTCAATCAGGCCTTCGCACGCCTCACAGCGATAGTGTGCCGTTTCAGGCTTCCCTGGTTCCCAAACCACACCAGCCCAAACCAAGACTTGGAAATGCTCGCAACGTGGGCAGGGGACAAAGAATTTCCTCTGGTCGCTTTGCTTGTAGAGCGCTTCAATTCGGGAAGCGCCTTCAATTGTTGGAGTACTGACTGCTAGAATCTTCCGCTTACTGCCGAAGGCCTGCGTTCGTCGTACGGCCAGCATGAACGGATCACCTTCACCGTCCGCATCCGGTAACCAGCCGTCCACCTCATCGGCCAGAACATTTTGCGCCGGTAGTGAGCGAAGCCCCACCGCAGAATTGGCACCGGTCAGAATCAGCACACCACGCGGGAATTCTTTCAGTAAGACCGTGTTTCCACTATCCCGGCTTCGCGGGTTTCTTACCAGCTTGCGAAGCTCGGATGAAGCTTCGATCAAGGAATTGAGTCTCTGTTTGCTGAACCGTTTCGCCATCTCCACGGAAGGTTGAATCAGCATTGTCGGTGCGGGCGAGTGGTGCATGATGAACCCGGTGAAGTTGAGCAAGATTTCAGTCCCGCCCACCTGTGCCGATTTCATGAGCACAACCCGCTGGACCGGGCTTGATGGACTTAAGCAGTCCATCGGTTCTCGGAGGAACGGGGTCAAGCTGGTTCGCCATGGGCCCGGCCGCGGCGAGGTCGAATCCATCACGCGGTACTTATCCGCCCATTCTGAAACGGTCAACGTCGGAGGTGGTAGCAACGCTGCTACCGCCCTGTTCCAGACAGTTTGAATGGGATCAGGCTTCAGCATTCTGTGCAAGTCCTCTCAGAACTTCCTCAATCTCTGACCGCAGCCGCAGACGGATAGCAGGGGCGTCTTTCCTGACCAGCGCATCAGCTACCCGGTCTGGAATTGCCAGCAACGATTGCGAAAGCCGGGCGCACTGTTCGGTCCAAAACGCTTGAACCTTGGTAGCGTCGAGCAACTGTTCCTGCATGCGCGCATATTCGAGTTCGCGCATACCGGCAAGTGCCACTTCTTTCCGCCGTCGAGCTTCGTTGGAGGAAACTTTTGCTTTCTTGTCAGCATGGGTCAGCTTTGGCATATTCCCCTCACAATTGCCCCCCAGACGGTAGTGTCCCATCGGGATGAATCAACCCCCGGTGAATGGAAGTCGAAAGAATTGTTTGGCGGGGGGTGGGCCTTCCTCGCACTTGAATCATACAACCCCCATTTGACTCAACAGAACGCTGGTGTGTTGAAATCCGTTCGGGTTCGGGAGAAAGGAGCGTGCCGCTTGTTTCCTGTCTTGTTGGCTCTGAATGATCTCGTTGTTTACCCGCTCGAACCGCT
>JAYVXT010000226.1:0-7435 GCA_043785065.1 Bryobacterales bacterium
GATTTTTTCAACTGGTTGATGAGTTGATCGGTAGTCATGATGCTAAAAGCCTTCAAGGACGGCGCTGACTACGGAACGGGCGACGTCGCGGCTGAGGCGGTCGACAGCGGCATCGCTCTCTTCAAGGTAGGCGCGTTGGTCTGAGCCGATCTCGTAACGTTCGCGAACTTCCATTGAGGGGCGTTCGAACAGAACTTTACCGGATGCGCGTTCCACCAGCGTCAGCTTGAGCGTGACAACCACTTGAACGCTACTGCCGCGATTGGTGGCTGGATCGAACGTGGTTACATAAGAATCATAACGAAGGACGGAGCCGCGGAGCACGGCATCGGCGGATTTGGGGTCGGCGTTGATGTTGTAACGGGTGCGGGAAATGAATTCACGCGTTAGGGCGCTGGCCAATTTTTCCGGCAGTTTATAGCGCGCGGTAATGTTGGCGAAGGCGGGGATGGCGATAGTTTGTATATTTTTGGGCAGGAAATCGCCCTTGCCTGAGACGTGATAGCCGCAGCCGGAACTGGCGGCAATTAGCGCGATGATGGCGCGGAACCTCAAGACTTTCCTACGGTAGTCTTGCGATCAATCGCCTTCATCGCTTCCAACGTGGAGTCCGCCGCGACACGAACATTGTCGGCCACCAGCCACATCCAAAAGGCGCGGGGGTTGTTGCTATCGGCGCGAATGGAGCCGACGGCATAGCCACTTTGTTGGGCGATGCCGATGTTGTTTGGCGGTTCAAGCGATGCATCGCGAACGTCGACGCCGGCTTTGGCGAGTGCCACTTCCAGCTTCTCGCGGGTTGTAGCTTTTTCGAATTCGACCCAGACTGACATGCTGTAGCCGTGAAACACCGGAGCCTGGATGAGCCGGATGGATGGCAGCGGAGGTCCGCTTGGGGATGCCAGCAAGCTGGCCAAGTGGCGTTCAATGCGGGCTTCCTTTTCAACGAGATTTGGCTTGGCTTCTTCACCAAAGGCGGCAAGCAAGGTGAATGCCAGTTGTGCGTCGAAGAGTTTTTTGGTGACAGGTTTGAAGGTGAGCAGTGCAACGGATTGCCCTTGCAGTTCAGCGACTCCGCCTTGGCCCCATTCACTGCATGGTTCTAAAATCGTTACTACGCTGCTGGCGACGAGTTGCACGGTGGAAAGGGCGGTGAGCAACCTGGCGAGCACTTGGGAGGCTGCGGCGGGGATCACCGTGAGGCGCGCGATTTCTCCACCTGGCCTGAAAAGTCTTGCGCCGGGAATTTCGTCCAGCAGCCCTTTGGCGTCGATCACGGGAGTTTTCCTGGGTGTCAGGGTGAGAGCTTCGCGGCAAACTTCGATACTGGATGCGGCAAGCACGACGATGCCGGCGTCTTTGAGATTTTGCTTCTCAAGCCGGGCGAGCACCGTTAATTCATCCTCCTCCTGGGCAATGACGGCGATACCCGTTTCTTCCCCGCCTAAAACGCGGAGACGAAATTGGGCGGAAGCCAACTCATGAATTTCCCGGCCTAAAAGCGATTCACCGCCGGCAATTGCCGCTAATGTTTTAACCAACCTGAGTCTCCGGAATTTTGGGGGAAGGATGGGTGACGCGCCGCCACAATCCGCCTATACGAATCAAGATACCGCTGGCCACATAGCTGAAAGCCAGCACAAACAGCACCGGGCGCGACCATTCATAAATGAGATACATCATGCTACCGAATAAAATTACAGTCTTAAAGGAACGCGGACTGCCTAAGTTGAAATCCTTGAAGCTACGGTAGCGCCAAGCGGAGATCATGAGGAACGCGAGAAGGCCCATCAAAGCCATCCACAGAGCGGAATATATCCAAAATTTAAGGGGGCCCGATCCGTGGAAATACACGATGCTGGCAACCATGGCGGCGGCGGCGGGAATGGGCAGGCCGACGAAATACTTACGATCTGCCCTGCCGGGATTGCTGGGCTGCGGGTTGGTTTGCACGTTGAAGCGGGCTAGGCGTGCGGCTCCGCAAAGCAGGTACATGAAGCAGAGGAAATAGCCGGCGCGGACAAGAATGGTATTGATGGCAGGATCAAGCGCCCAATCGACAAACTGGATGCCCCAGGTGAAAGCGAGAATTGCGGGGGCGAGGCCGAAGGCGATGACGTCGGCAAGCGAATCAATTTCACGGCCAAAATCGCTGACGGTGTTTGTCATGCGGGCGATGCGGCCGTCAAGGCCATCCATTACGGCGGCGAGGCCGATCATGATCGCCGACAGATCGAAGTGTCCCCTAGCTGCATCGTAAGAGCCGGTGGCTTGGGACATTGCGCCCTGGAAAGCTTCAAGAATCGCCAGGAAGCCAAGCAGCACGTTGCCGGCTGTGAACATAGTGGGCAAAACGTAGGCGGCGCGGCGCGGCCGACGATCCGGAGCTTTGGGGTCTATCAGCCTTTCCTTAAGATTTAATTTGGGCATTTTGATTACGCCTTTTTCTTGCGGGCGAGTATGGAGGAACCGGCGCTAACGCGTTGTCCTTCTTTTACGTCTACGGTCCATTCTGGTCCAAACCAGATGTCGACTCTTGAGCCGAACTTTATATAGCCGATGCGTTCGCCGGCAGCTACGGAATCGCCGAGTTGTTTGTAGCATACGATGCGGCGGGCGATGAGGCCGGCGATCTGCGCGAAGACAACTTTGACGCCGTTATCCTCAACGGTGATGACATTCATTTCGTTTTCCGAGGATGCGGCTTCGACCGAGGCGACGAGGAATTTACCTTGCTTGTATTCCACCTTGGTGATTTTGCCGGCGATGGGGGAGCGGTTCACGTGAACGTCGAAGATGTTGAGAAAAACGGAGACGCGGATTTGATCGCCGATGCGTTTGATCCAGACCACTTTTCCGTCGGCTGGAGAGACGGCGACGGGGCCGGAGGGGATTTCGCGATCGGGGTCGCGGAAGAACCAGAGGCAAAAGAGGCCCAGGATGAACATGGGGATTCCGAATACGGGGCGCGTGAGGTAGCTAACGAGAGCTCCGCCCGCGAAAAGGCCGATTGCGTAATAGATGCCGTCGATTACCATGTTCGATGCTTGTAAACATATTGTCCCAGGTAGTGGGCCAGGGGGGCAAATGATTCTGTGGCCCCCGGATGATGAACGAGGGTTGGTATGTAAGATGTCCCGCACTTGAGCTTCGCTAACTATTTAGGTATGTTAGAGATAGGAGGCTCTTGCGAAATTCCGAAAACCGGATCCCTAACGGTCGCGGCTCACAAAACTCGCGTTCATTCGATTCACTTTCCGACTTCGTGCGTTAGCAGTGGTGCTCAAACTTGCCGGGTGACGGAATTTTGCAAGAGCCTCATTAGGTTAAAATTTAGCTTCAGGACAATGTTTTGTCCTAACAAAAACCTTGGAGGTTTCATGCGTCCTAGCGAACGTAAGAGAGCAATTGTAATTACTCTCTTCTTTGTATTATCCCTTTCCATGATGGGTCAGACGCTTGGCGATATCGCTGGCTCTGTGACTGACGCTCAAGGCGGCCAAATCGCCGGAGCCAAAGTCACCATCACCAACCAATCAACAAACGCAACACGTTCCACCATTACCAACGAATCCGGGCTTTATGCTTTTCCAGCCTTACAGCCAGGAACCTATTCGCTCAAAATCGACAAACCAGGCTTCAAAGGGTATTCCCGCACAAACATCAACGTGCAAGTGCAGGAGACAGTTCGTGTCGACGTGGATTTGAGCCTTGGCCAGGTGTCCGAAACCATCGAGGTTGTGGCCACCGCTGCTACCTTACAGACCGAAAACGCAACCATCGGAACGGTTGTGGACAACAAGCGCATTATTGAATTGCCGTTGAATGGACGCAACTATTTGCAATTAAGCGCACTGGCGCCTAACGTGAGCTATGGGTTTCCGACAGCGGGCCAATCCGATTCGCGGCAAGGTGGAGACCGTTCGGGGCAGAACATTTCTGTTGCGGGAATGCGCAACAACTTCAATCGCTTCACGTTGGACGGTGTTGAAAACACCGATCCCAACTTTAACACCTATGTGATTCTTCCTTCCGCTGAGGCGCTGCAGGAATTCAAAGTGCAGACGGGAATTTATCCTGCTGAATTTGGCCGGGGAGCTACGCAAATCAACGTTTCAACAAGAAGCGGAGGAAATCAGTTCCATGGAGCCTTGTACGAATTTTTGCGCAACAAGGAACTGGACGCCAAGCAGTATGATTTCACGGGTAGACCGGCGGACAAGAACCCTTTCAAGTGGAACCAGTATGGCTTCACATTGAGCGGTCCCGTAGTACTGCCCAAGATTTTCAACGGCCGGAATAAGTTGTTCTTCATGACTAACTATGAATGGTTCCGGCAGCGGCTTCAGGCGCAATCCTTGTTTACGCTGCCAACGGCGGAGCAGCGCTCCGGGAATTTTTCAGGCGTGGCCGGGGGCATATTTGATCCGGCAACCCGAGTGCGCAGCGGTAACGCCATCCTTGCAACCCAATTTCCGAATAATATTATTCCGGCCAACCGCTTTGCTGAAACTTCTAAGAAATTATTGGAATTCTACCCCGCGCCGAACAGCCCCGGATTAATTAACAATCACCAAGTGGCATTGGGAAGACCGATCAACAAGGACCAGTTTATCCAGCGTTTCGATTTTAACGAATCCTCGAAATCGCAATGGTTTGGGCGATTTAGCCGTAGCGATGAGAATCAGCTGACGGAATCGTTGTTCTTGAATGGTAGCGCCATCATCACAAAAGCCGACCAATGGATGGGCACCAACACCCGCGTGTTAAGCAACTCTATCGTGAACGAAGCGCGTTTTGGATATACGAAGTTTTACAACACCAACGGCCCGCAGCTTGCGTTCACACGCGACGTGGTCGGTACTTTGGCGATCAAAGGCTTGGCCAGCGGACCCCCAGTACAATGGGGCATACCCTCGATTGGCATACAGAATTACAGCGGATTTGGAAATAGTTCGGAAGGCCCCTATGAGAACAACAATTCGGCCATGCAGTTCATAAATAATTTGAGCATTGTTCGCGGCAAGCACAATATCAAGATTGGCGGCGAACTGCGTCTGGATCGATACAATCAGGTTGGAAACCAGTTTGCACGCGGTGAATTCCAATTCACTAATCAGGCAACCCGCAACCCGGGGTTAAGCGGAACCAGCGGCCATGCTTTTGCCGACTTCCTAATCGGCCAGTTATATCAGGCCGAAGCGGCGGTCTCTATCGCAAGCGCGCAATTCCGTTCCACGGGATTCGCATTTTACGTAGATGATAGCTGGCGTTTCAGCCCGAAGCTTACAATTTCGCTGGGGCTGCGTTACGAAAACACCCCGCCATGGGAAGATCAAACCGGCAAGTTGTTCAATGGAATTGTGCCGAACGATATTCGCCCCACGCCAGGGAACGTAGTGAACGTTGCCGACAGGAATTTATATCCGTACTTCATTCGTCAGGGAGCATCACGCCAGAATTGCTATGAAGGAATAGCCTTGCGTTGGACCGATATTGCCGTGAAATGCGATGGCAGTTTGGGCAACCGCCTTGTTGGACGCGATAACAACGATTTCGCGCCTCGATTGGGTCTGAGCTATTCGGCGAACTCGAAGACGGTGGTTCGTTTGGGCGCCGGAGCGTTCTACAGCCAGGATACCGGCAATCCGCGCTTTGACATGGCGCGCAATCTAGCTGGACGTCTCCGTGATAACTCTAACCCCGAGTTCCCTAGCTTGACCTGGGATAACGGGCTGGCATCCATTGCCGGCGGCCTGGCAAACATTGTGCGTCCCTACACGTTTGCGAATCCCTATGATCGCCGCACACCTTACACCCTCCAATACTTGATCAATATTCAAAGAGAGTTGCCAGGTCAAATGGTGTTTGAAATTGGTTACGTCGGTAATGTCAGCCATAGGCTGGAGGGCTTGCGCGCAGTAAACGAATCGCTTCCCGCTTGCCGCACGTTGCCCATCGCATCCGACCCTGCGTTCGCACGCTGCAATGCTGATCCGATGCGCGGACTATCGGTGCCGGCCCGGGCTCCGTTTGGAAACTTCGGTCGCATTCAATTGGTGGACAACGGCAACAACGCGAACTACAACTCGCTTGGCGCAAAAGTCACCAAACGCTACTCAAGCGGTATGACCTTCCTTACAAGCTATACCTGGTCGAAGTCGCTTGACACCTCTTCGGGCATCCGGGTTCAAGGTAACGACACGCTGTTTCCGCAAAACAGCTATTGCCGCCGCTGCGAGTACGGTCGTTCGGCTCATGACGTGCGCCAACGACTTGTTTTCTCCGGGCAGTATGATCTGCCAGTAGGAAAAGGCAAACGAGTTGGGATCAACAATGGATTTGCCGACGCAGTTATAGGCGGATGGTCTGTTGGAAGTATCGTTACCTTGCAAACGGGATTCGCACAGTCCTTATCCCAAGGCGGCGACCCGTCCAATACCGGCGGGGGATTTGACCGGCCCACGGCCACTGGGCAAGCTGTGGACCTTCCGGCGGATCAACGCAGTACTAACCGTTACTTCAACACGGCAGCCTTCTCAGTTACACAAGACGGCCTGTTTGGCAACGTAGGACGGAACACGTTGACGGTACCGGGAATCGTGAGTTGGGACTTCATCACCATGAAGTCCTTCAAAATGCCTTTTGCCGAGAGCCATAACCTGCAGTTCCGGCTTGAGGCGTTTAACTTCCCCAACCATCCGAACTGGGCGTCTCCGGACACAGGTATCACCAGCGGTGGCGTGGATCCGGCAACTGGTGTAGGACGCAACTTCGGACGAATTTCCGGTACGCGCGGTATGCGTAACCTGCAGTTGGGTCTGCGCTACACGTTCTAATCTAAGCTCTGAAGAATTAGAGTAAAGAGGTAAAGGGGCGGCTTGAAGTAATTCAAGCCGCCCTTATTGTCTTTCAAGCTTGAGAATTGCGCCCAACACAACGTCTCCGATCACCTGGAAACTTCTGGGGGAGAGTTTGTCCAACGTATCCGCTACCGTGTGCCAATAGAAATTGAACGGGCCATAGTTGAAGTCGATGAGGTCGACGGCGCTGACTCCGCGGCGGTAGAAAGGAATATGGTCGTCCTCAATGGCAAGGTAGTCGCCGAGGAAGTTTTGCTGATGGCCTTTTTCCGAGGCCACTTCCCATATGAGACGGGTTAGAGTTTGGGAGCCGTTTGGGTTCTTTAACAGATCGAGATTTGCGTCACCGATCATATCTACATTAATCAGAGCGTTGATCTTGTGCAAGGTCTGGTCTGCCTCCCACTTGGTGGCCAAGTGGCGGCTGCCGTATAGGCTATCGGTGTCGGACCAATTTTTGACGGCCTCCTCCCCATCAAAGAAGACGAGCACAATGGAATGCTTGCGCTGGGCGTGGTTGAGGGCTTGGGCCAATTCCAGCAGAAAGCCGGTGGACGAGCCGCCGTCATTTG
>JAYVXT010000227.1:0-2218 GCA_043785065.1 Bryobacterales bacterium
TCCGAGGAACTCGCGCAAAACGGACTCACTTCGGCTAATTGAATCAGCTAGTTCCTACAACATTTGGGGCCGCGCCGAAGCGGCCTTTGCGCTTTTGAAAATGGAACGCGACTAACCTTTACTTACTGCAGCGCCCACACGCGCGCACTCAATTCCTTCCGCGTCTCCTCGTTCTTAATCCGCGTCAGGTTAGGTTGAATGCAAGTAATCGCCGCCTGCACCGCCGACTTGCACAGATACAACGCCGATTCCACATCCGTCTGAAACTCCGGATGTGCGTGGGCTCGTAATTTTTCCATGTGCTTAGCCAACGCATGGGCTCGCGTGGCGACCTCAATCGGCAACTTAGTGGCAGCCAACCAATCCGACTCTTCCCCCGTCTCGAGCGCCCGCCCAAACACAACGGCGTCGCGCACGGCGGCATCGGCCAGCCACACGCGGTCCGCGGTGAAGGTTTCATACGGCAAACCCGAAATGCGGGCCATTTTCTCCGCCACGGCCGCCGCCATCGCCGCCGTCGCAGCCGCCGCGCGGCCTGGGCTCAAATCAGTAAGGAAATCAGCCAAAGGCTCGGCGGGAAGCTCCTCCAGCAAGCGATTTTCAAGGATCTTTCCTTCCCGGAATTTTTCCATCCGCAACAAATGCGCGCCGGCTTGATCCAGCGCTTGCCGGGGCACAAGGCCAATCAGTTCCGTGGATTTAACGCGCGCGCCCAGCTTCGCCGCTTCCCGCTCAACAACATCGAATAACTCCCCAAGCGGCGTTCGTTCATAATCGGTCAGGTTCACCGAAACCTGCGCCAACCCACGCGAATCAAGCCACAAACCAAGGGCGCGCACCGACGGCAAGCCTCCTGACGATTCGCGAATCACCCGCGCAATCGCTTTAGCTTCCGCCACGCCGGCGTTCTCTAAATGAAAGTTATAGGCGATCAAATATTTCCGCGCGCCAACGGCCACCGCTCCCGCCGTCGGATGCAACGCTTTGTTACCGAAATCCGGCCGCCTGGCCGCGTCGGTCACCACGGATTTGCGCAAACCTTCAAACGATCCTTTTCGAAGATTCGGCAATTGCGCCCGTTCGGGATCTTTCGCCGCAGCCCCATACAAGTAGACAGGAATCCCATGCCGCTTCCAAATCTCCTGCCCGGCGCGTTCGGCAAGCACGGCGCATTCATCTAGAGTGATGCCTTCCACCGGTACGAACGGCACTACGTCCGCCGCGCCGATTCGAGGATGAACGCCGGCGTGCTGGTTCAGGTCAATCAGCTTTGCCGCTTCGCCCACCATCCTCACGGCGGCTTCCGAAATAGCTTCCGGATCCCCGGCCACGGTCAACACAGACCGGTTGTGGTCGGGATCCATCTGCCGGTCCAGCAGCTTCACCCCGCGAACGCTCATCGCGGCGGCGGCGATTTGATCCACCACCTCCGCCCGCCGTCCTTCAGAAAAGTTTGGTACACATTCAACTAAGCGCCTGGCCATTCGAGCTCCATCTGCTGACAAAAAATCTTGCCGTGTAGGATCACCTTCGAAACAAGGTTGATTCCCAAATGATAGGAGATTTCGTGGTGGTCTGGTACGTCCAATATTAAAAGGTCCGCGCGCTTGCCAGGTTCAAGCGATCCGGCGATGGCTTGAATGCCCAGCGCATGCGCGGCGTTTATGGTGGACGCGGTGATGGCCTCCGCTATGGTCAACCCCATTTCCGAGCATGCCAGCGCGATCATCATTTGCATGCTCGCTGTCCCTTGAACTCCAGCCTCGCCCGTTGCAATGGCCAGCGCCACACCGTGATCCACCATCGTTCGCCACTGTGTACCGCGCCCCCCGCGCTGCAGCGCCTGCAAGGGTGAGGCCGACAGGACCCAACGTTGCGCGGAAGCCCATTCAATACCCCTCGCGCTGGCCTCTCCTTCAAAACAAACTTGCTCCACCGGCAAGTTCAAACAACTGGCAAGACTCCGCGTTCTTGCCTTCATCAAGAAGCCCAGATGGGCCGATTGCTCTCTCCAATTCTGGGCAGCTTCCTCAGTCCATCCGTTGCCTTCCGTCCGGAATTCAACAAACTGAAGCAGGTCCTGCCGCACAAGCCTCGCCAAATCGGAGCCATTTAGATTGGCTGGGGAGTAGCTTGAAATCAGATTCGGGTGAATAGATTGAAGGTGGCGATTCACCTTAAGCACCTTCACCTCGGCGGCATCGTCCGGACCAGGACC
>JAYVXT010000228.1:0-2211 GCA_043785065.1 Bryobacterales bacterium
GGGATGTTCGTGGCGGGACTTGGCGCGGCACAGTTTGCTGTGCCTTCCGCTGTCGATGTATTACGGAGTCTACGAAGTGAAGTTGAGAATGATGAAGTGCTTTATCTTGCGGCCACGGATCCCGCTAACCCGTATGGGGCCACACTTCCCTGGCCGCAAATCGAGCTCGGCCACGAATCCGAAACGCCCGGCGTACATCATGGAATGGCTCGAGCGAGTGGAGCGGGCGTAATACTGGTAAACGGAATCCTTGCGGCTTTTTTGCGCAAACGGAATCCCGCTATTCGCGTGTTTCTGCCAGATTCCGATCCAGAGCGAAGCAGCATCGCGCGTTCACTTGCGGGGCGGCTCGCGCAGTTGGCGCTCGAAAGACAAACAATTCGCGGCGGCCTGTTGATTGGAACCATTAACGATGTGACCGCGCGCGAACATTTTCTTGGGCGCTTCTTGGAGGAAGCCGGATTTATTGATACTACGTTGGGATATCAAATGAGAAGAGTCACGCCGATAGTAACTCCTATAAGAACGCCGCCGGATCCAGAACCGTCAGATGTAGACGAGGCGGATATTTCGGAGATGGGCTGAGGTGCCGGAAGGCGATACGATTTATCGTACTGCGCGGACCTTGCACCTGGCACTGAGCGGCCAAGCAGTCACCGGGTTTAAGACTGAGCTTCCGAAACTTGCGCGTGTCGCTCTTGATCGAGAAATAGAAAAACAAATTATTGAAAAAGTGCAAGCGCAAGGAAAATGGCTGCTGATTTATTTCAGCAGTGATTTGATTTTGCTCACTCATATGCTGATGCATGGAAGCTGGCACATCTACCGGCCGGGCGAAAGGTGGAAACGGCCGTCTTCGGAAATGCGAATCGTAATCGAGACCGAAAAAATTATGGCGGTCGCATTCCGTGTTCAGGTGGCGGAATTTCATACCCCGGAAAGCCTGCGCCGCAGACCCGGTTTCAATAACTTAGGGCCGCAGTTGTTGAGTGCATCCTTCGATGAACCTGAAGTAATTGCCCGAATGAAAGCCCAGCCTACGCTTGAAATCGCAGATGCCTTACTCCGGCAGTCTTTGATGGCGGGAATCGGAAATCTCTACAAATCTGAAATCTGCTTCGCCTGCGGAGTTAATCCGTTTGATCAGGTGATGGCTCTTGATGATCCCACGCTCGCACGCCTGGTATCGACCGGGCGAAAATTATTGGTGGCGAATGCCCACGTTTCTAGCGGACCCGCTTTGGGACTTGCCGGGCCTCGCAGAACTACCGGCCGAACTGATCCATCCGCCGCGCTATGGGTATACCGCAGAACCGGACAACCTTGCCGGCGCTGCGGTACGTTGATTCAAGCGCGAAAACAGGGGCAGGACGCGCGGACGACATTCTGGTGTCCGGATTGCCAGCGGGCGAAAGCCACAAGGACGGCCTCAGGTTGACTTTTTTTTCCGTCGTTGTTTCGGCAGCTTTGGGGGCCGGCTTCCGTGGTGCGTGGCGCCCAGAACTGGAATGAAATTTAGCGCTGTGCCGGCTCGAGCGCAACGCAGAAGCAATGCGCCGCGGCTCATGTCGCCTCTTCCAACGAATTCCTTGGGAAAGACCAAACGCGAGCCAAAAATCTGCAACAGCGGCTCGATGTATTTCGAGGTTGCGATACTCCCGAGGAGCGCTACTTCCACATCGGATTCCAGGCTTTGGAAAAGTTTTCTGGCGTCCCGTTCCAGAGCCTGGCGATAAGGGAGATGCTTTGCGTCCACAGCGCCGGTGGTGATCTGCCGAAATTGCTCCAAACTGACCAAGGTGTGAGGGGGCAGGAGGCCGGACGCAGGTGTAATTATTTGAATACCGCACACTTCGGATAATTTCGTAACGAATCGCTCCGCATAACTCAACTTGCCGCGAAAATATAATGAGCTGATGTAGCTGAAGACTTCCCCGAGAGGCGCGCCCAAATTTCTCATGCGGCCGGCGAGGACCGAGCGGGTATCGGAAGTAAAAAGCCGCTGCGCCCGGGTTCCCGAGACATTTGCCGGTGAAAGCAAAAACACCCGTCTGGTATGGAGGGGATTTCCCGTCCGCGGGTAAGAACTCGATAGGCTCAGACCCTGGAAAGCAATTTTTTTCTCGTTAGGCATGTTACACGAATTTGCTGCACGGAATAGTTGATTACCATACAGCATTTCAGGGATAGGCAGGGTAGCGGGGCGCGGTG
>JAYVXT010000229.1:0-2210 GCA_043785065.1 Bryobacterales bacterium
GCTCCTTACGCGATTCGCTCAACGTGGCGTTCATGATATCCAGAATCTCTAAACGAGCGCGGCGCGCCTGTTCCAGAGCTTCCTTCATCAAACTGCTGGTCACGTTGGGGACCTTGATGTCCATCTGCAGGCCGGTGATGCCGTCCTTCGATCCGGCAACCTTGAAATCCATATCGCCGTAATGATCTTCGGCGCCTGCTATGTCGGTCAGAATGGCGTGATTATCGCCTTCTTTCACCAAACCCATCGCGATACCGGCGATCGGCTGCTTGATCGGAACACCGGCATCCATCATGGATAAAGTGCCGCCGCAGATCGAAGCCATTGAACTTGAACCGTTTGATTCCAGAATGTCCGACACGATCCTGACCGTGTAAGGGAACTCTTTTTCGTTCGGGACAACAGCCGCAAGTGAACGTTCGCCCAAGATACCGTGGCCGATTTCGCGGCGTCCGGCTCCGCGCATGAAGCCTACCTCGCCCACCGAGAACGGCGGGAAATTGTAGTGCAGCATGAAGCGTTTGGATGTTTCTGTGGGGTCCAGCAGTTCAATGCGCTGTTCGTCATCCTTGGTGCCAAGCGTGGTGGTAACCAACGCTTGCGTTTCACCGCGAGTGAACAATGCCGAACCATGCGTGCGAGGCAAGAAACCAACTTCGCAGGTGATCTTGCGGATTTGATCGAATTTGCGGCCGTCCGGACGGCGTTTGGCGCTGAGCATTTCTTCCCTGAAGATTTTTTCCTTCAAAGCATCCAGAAGCTTGGTGGCTTCCTTTACCTTTGCAGGCTCTAAAGGAAACATTTCAGTGGTGGCGGCTTTCACCTTATCTTTACAGGCGGAAACCTTGGCGTAGCTTTCAAGTTTGGGATACTTCTCAGTGTTGAGCGCATCCTTCAAGTCGGCGCCTACCAGCGCCTCAATCTTTGAAGCCAATGCGGCATCAATCGGAGCAGGTGTGTAAACCCACTTCGTCTTTCCGCATTTGGCGACCAGTTCTTTGATTCCCGCAATCACTTTCTTGCAGCAGGTGTGGCCGAAATCGATGGCTTCTACTACATCGGCTTCCGATGCGTGTTGCGCCCCAGCTTCCACCATGACAATGCCGCCTTCAGTGCCGGCAACAGTGATCACTAGCGTAGCTTCTTTCGCTTGTGGATAAGTGGGGAATGCAATCAGTTCGCCCTTGAGCTTAGCGACTCGCATTCCAGCCAGAAGATGGTGGAACGGGATGTCGGAAATGGCAAGAGCAGCAGCCGTGCCAATGATGGCAAGAGGGCTGGGGTCACGCAGAGGGTCAGCCGAAAGCACCATGGCGATCACCTGCGTCTCATGCGAAAATCCTTCGGGAAATAGGGGACGGATGGGCCGGTCAATTAGCCGGCTGGTGAGAACTTCCTTTTCGGAGGGGCGTCCTTCGCGCTTAATGAAACCACCGGGGTAACGACCAGCGGAATACGTATATTCACGATAATCTACGGTCAGCGGAAAAAAATCCGCGTTTTCCTTGGGCTTCGTGTTTGCGCAAGCAGATACCAATACGACCGATTCGCCGGCTTTTACAACCACCGAACCATTGGCTTGCTTGGCTAATTTACCAGTTTCAATGGTGACTGGGACACCAAATACATCAATTTCTACGGAATGCATTCGATCCTTGAACCTTCCTTATAAGGGATCAAGGCGACGATGAGTTTACAGCTAGAAGCTTGTTGCTTACCGGCGAATTCCCAGGCTTGTTATCAGGGTTTTGTAGCGTGCGGGGGTGCGGCTCTTTAGATAGTCGAGCAAACGGCGGCGACGCGCCACCATGGTGAGCAATCCCCTTTTGGAGCTATGGTCCTTGCTGTGGGCCTTGAAATGGTCCTGCAGTTGAAGAATCTTCTGGCTGAGGACGGCCACCTGCACCTCTGGCGAACCACAATCGTTCTTGTGGATCTTATACTGCTGAATTACTTGCTGCTTTGAATCTGTCGCCAGTGCCATGCTAGAGTCGATACTCCTTCAGTCTTACCTTAATCGTTATTTTACTTTCATAGGATAGCAACATACGGTCCGGGTAGCAAGTTTTGTAAAAGCTCCGGCTCCACTCATTTCAACTTTGAGTCCCTCCAAGCCTGCCGCGCAGGACGACGGCACATAACTAACCAACGGATCAATTCTAGCTTGGTTTGCGGAATAGAGGCGATTCATCAGCCAAACGGGCTGTTCG
>JAYVXT010000230.1:0-7404 GCA_043785065.1 Bryobacterales bacterium
AATGAAGTATTGGCTCAAACTTCGGGCGCCTCGGCAACAGGGCTGCCCACGCGGATTTTGGGCCGCACAGGACAGCGCGTGTCTATTCTGGCGATCGGCGGTTGGCACATCGGGTCGGTCAAGGACGATAACGAAGCGATCCGTATTATGCATGCGGCCATCGACGAAGGGCTTACGTTCTTCGATAATGCCTGGGATTATCACGACGGCCATTCGGAAGAGGTAATGGGCAAGGCGCTCGCCGGCGGACATCGGGACAAAGTCTTCCTGATGACAAAGAATTGCGAGCGCGATTACGCCGGGTCGATGAAGAACCTGGATGATTCGCTGCGTCGACTACAGACCGATCATTTGGATCTATGGCAATTTCATGAGATGGTTTACGACAACGATCCGGATTGGGTGTTTGAAAAGGGTGGACTAAAAGCCGCGCTGGAGGCGAAGAAGGCGGGCAAAGTGCGCTTCATCGGGTTCACGGGCCATAAGGACCCACGCATTCATTTGAAGATGTTGGCAAAGCCATATGATTGGGATACGGCGCAGATGCCGATTAATCTGTTGGATCGTTTCTATCGCAGCTTCCAGCAAGAGGTTGTGCCGGTTTGCTTGAAGAAGAACGTAGCGGTGATCGGCATGAAGGGCCTTGCCGGAGGCAATACGGAAGGCCGGTTGATTGAAAAACTGGGCATGAAAGCCGAGGAATGTTACCGCTATTCACTGAGCTTGCCGATTACGGCGCAAGTGGTGGGAATCACGTCCATGGAGCAATTGAAAGCCGATGTGGCCATGGCGCGTAGCTTCAAGCCCATGCCGCAAGCGGAACGCACTTCGTTGCTGAGCAAGGTGCGGGACGAAGCCAGCGACGGGCGGCATGAGTTGTTCAAGTCGGCGAAGACGTACGATGGGCCGCATCATCGTAAGCAGCATGGGTTCGACACTGCCTAGCTTGGATATTATTTTCGCGGAGCATGGCTTGATTTATGCACGGTTCCCGCTGGGAGAGTAGAAGCCAATCAACGACGGCTTTCGGACAAACCCAAGCGGAGCGGCATGAGTTATTCCAACCCTTTACCCCTCCCCCTTTCTCGACACCCTCTGGGCAAAGCGAGCTACTTCAATCACGGCGCGCTCATGCTCACCCTCGCCGATCTTTTCCTCTTTATCAAAAGCTTCCACCTTAAACATCACGCGCTTCCCGGAAATGCCGATAAGCTCCGATGTAAACCGGACCTTGGCCCCTAAAGGCGTCGCCGCCAGATGCTTGACGTTCACCGCGGTGCCTACGGTGTCAAAACCGTCAGGGAGGTGGGGCTTGACGCAGTTTCGAGAGGTGATTTCCATTAGCATAATCATGAATGGCGTGCCCAGGATGCGCGCCGATTCAAGTCCTAGAAAATTAACGGCTAAATCAGCAGTAACGATGGTACTATATTCAAGTCTCAGTCCAAGCGTGAGTTCTGGGGAATATTGAGGCATCTTGCATCCTATTCTAAGGGAACGCCATCCATTAACTACACGTCTTTAATGATTGAGTCACGCATATTCTGTTGATAGAGTGAATCTGAACTGGTAAAATAGGCGGATACTCTTCCATACGCCGCCTGAAGCCACTGTTTGTGATTCGTTGTAGCTGAGGAATTTTTTGAACAAACGCCTACACATCGTCCTAGTACTTTCCACATCGCTGGTGGCTGGACCGGCACTTTGCGCTATGGAATACGAACCCGGCGGCGACTCTCGGCCGGAAATCCTGCAACGCTATTTCGAGGCTTCCAAAGCACAAGATGAAAAGTTGCGTGGACTCCAAATGGAAATGAGTTTTGACGCTCGCATGCCAAAACTTCACAAGGAAGGCAAACTCAAGGCGCTGAAATTCATCTCACGGTTAGGCAAAATCACTTTCAATACCCTTTCGTTTACCGGCGATACTACTATCAAGAAGGAAGTGATTGCCCGTTACTTGCAATTGGAACAGGACAATAGCGGCAAGGGCTCCGATATCTCGATCAACGATAAGAATTATAAATTTAAATACAAAAAGTCCACCTACATCGGCGACCGGCCGGCCTATCTTTACGAATTGACACCCCGGGAAAAACGCGTGGGATTATTTAAGGGTGAATTATGGATTGACAGCGCTACTTATATGCCAATGCGCGAAAGCGGGCGTTTGGTGAAAAGCCCCTCCGTCTTCCTAAAGAAAGTGGAATTCGTGCGCGATTACATGATTCAAGATGGAATCGCGATTCCGAAGATGATTCGCAGCTTCATTGAAACCCGCCTAGTGGGCCGTGCGGAGTTGGACATCCATTATTCTAATTACACACTCGACGCCAAGCCTGAAGTTGAGGTGGAAGCGGCGGCTTTTAAGGGTTCTGAAGACCCATTGCAAGCCACCGCCCAATAACAAAGCCTAAGCCAACGCCGCCCGGCAATAATCCATACACTTCTTCACTTCCACAATCGCATCCGCCCCTTGATATTCGTATTCAATATCGGCGGGAATGGGATACTTCTCTTTCTTCAATAACTGCAGCACTTCCTTAATCGGGGTTTCGCCTTCACCCCAAACCGTGTTCGGCCCGTCATTCTTCTTGCGATCCTTCAAATGCAGGTTGGAGATCATCTTATGGTGCTGCTTCAGGTAATCTATCGGGTCGAAGCCGGCGGCGGTGAAGTGGCCAATGTCCAAATTGATTCGGAAGTACTGCGACAAAGCCATGGCTGCGGCGAAGCTTTCAGGCTTGGCGAATTCGTTGTCGTCTTTCAGGTTCGAATGGTTGTGCATCGCCACAATCATCTTATGCTTATCGGCAAAAGGCGCCACCAGTTTTGCCGCTTTTACCGTGGACGATGCTGTGATGAACTTCACGCCTAAAGCTTTGGCCATTTCAAAGCCACGGTCGATTTCCTCGGGCGAGAAATCTTCACGGAAGCTGAGGTTATAGGCATGGGGCACAATGCCCGCTGCGTCGAACCGCTTGCGGATTTCCGTGAATTTCTCCATTGGGACGCTGAGGCGCCACTTACGCGTGTTCTCCCGGAATTCAGGATTGGGCCGTAAAGCGCCGCCTTTCTTTTTCTGATCGCCGCCTTTTTGTTCGCCCTTCTGCTCTTCTGAGGCAACTGCGGGACGTGGGGCGGGCGGCCTCATGTTGCTTGGGGCTCCGGCGGCTGCTTCCACGTGTTGGGCAAACACTTCGCATTCGCCGATACCGCATTCCACCATCGCTTTTATCGCTTCATCGAGCGGCATCTGCCGGAAGCTATAAGTTTGAATGCCGATGCGAACGCCGTTAATCTTGGAATTGATGGCTCCAAAAGCCGCGCTTGAACCACTAATGACGCCGGCGGCGCCGATAGCAAACTTCGAAAAATCTCTTCTTGAGTACATCCGGACTCCTTGGGAAAAATGGCGCAAAAACCGATAATACCAAGCCTCATTGAGGCGGATTTTTACGCGTCACTAAACATTAACATTTCCAGCCATCTAACGGTTTAAGATAGTAACTCCACCTGATGGCGGTCACAACCAAACTTGCGTTGGACGAAGCGGGGCAGATTGGCTACCTGAACTTTTCGCGGGAAGAGTGGTCTCGCCTACGCGCCTTCACCCCTCTGCCGTTAAACGAAAGCGACCTGGTGACGTTGCGAGGCATTAACGAGCAACTCTCGCTAGAAGAAGTTTCCGACATTTACCTGCCTCTTTCACGGTTGCTGAATTTGTATGTCAGCGCGGTGCAAGCCATGAACAAGGCCACCGATACGTTTCTTGGCCATCTGCCGGCGAAGATTCCCTATGTGATCGGCATTGCCGGTTCCGTTGCGGTGGGTAAAAGCACTATCGCCCGCGTTCTGCAAGCCCTCTTGTCCCGCTGGCCCGATCACCCGAAGGTGGACCTGATCACCACCGACGGCTTCCTGCTCCCCACCCGCATTCTTGAGAAGCGCGGATTGATGAATCGCAAGGGCTTTCCGGAAAGCTATGATCGCGCCGCTTTGCTGCGGTTTCTTGCCCAAATCAAACGGGGGCAGCCCGAAGTGACTGCTCCGGTATACTCTCATTTGATTTATGACATTCTGGACGGCGAAACTAAGCTCGTGACACAACCCGACATCTTGATTGTCGAAGGGCTAAACGTACTGCAAACCGGCACTCCGCGTAAGTCTAACCAACAAACCCAATTGTTCGGCGGCGACCTGCAACTGTTTGTAAGCGACTTCTTCGACTTCTCCATTTTCATCGATGCGGAAGAGAAGCTGATTGAAAGCTGGTATGTATCCCGTTTCTTGAAATTGCGCGAAACCGTGTTCACTAACCCGGAGTCCTACTTCAACCGCTACGCCGCATTGAGTCATCCGGAAGCGGTGGATAAAGCGAAGTCCATTTGGCGCGACATCAATGGCCCCAATTTACGCGAAAACATTATGCCGACGAGAGAGCGGGCGCGACTTGTGCTGCGCAAAGGGCCCGACCATCGAGTGGAGCAAGTGCGTCTTCGAACGATGTAACTGGCACGCCGGTTCATTCTAGAACTGGAACCGCGCCCCAATCACAATCACCCGATTCCCTGTCGCCGAGGAGATGCGCCCGAAATCGGGATCGTTAATGTCGGTTACCGGATTATCAAAGTAAGGGGTGTTGGAGGCATTTTGCGCATCGGCGCGCAATTCAAACCACATGCCCTCCCGAATCAGGAATTTCTTCCGAAAGTTCAAGTCGAAACGTAAACCACGTGGACCGGTTAAGAAGCGCGGCGCCAACGTGCCGAGTTGTCCGGGCAGCGGGTTTACCAGAATGGTCTTGCCCGATGCATCTGCTATTGCTAGCATTGCGCTGACTCGTTGGTTAGCAGCGGACAAGGCGAGCCTGGAAGGATCAGGAATTTGCGTCCAACCTGGAAAGTAATTGACGCCATTGCCGGTTCGCGTCAATTGCCCGGTGCTCTTGCTAATGGCGGTTAAAGCCACAGGGGTATTGCCCGTCGCCGCATCATTCAACGATGTTGTGAAATTCGTCAAATCCATAGGAATGCCGGAGAAAATATTGAGAATAAATCCAGTACTCCAGCCGCCAATCAGTTTTGAGGCAAGCGAAGTTTTTCCGCCAAGAAATTTCTTGCCAGGCCCGATAGGCAACTCATAAGTGCCGCTGTTACGAATGACGTATGCCCGATGCGAATCAAGAATGCGCCGGTCAAGCCGAAGATTGCGAAGCGTGCGATAGTTACTAACTTGATCCTGGGAATCGCCTTCGTCGTCGCCAAGCAGCTTGGACCAAGTCAGGTTGGATTGCAGCGTCAAACCGGAATTCAACTGGTATAGATACTCTACCTGCATCGAATGATAAATGGAGTTGGAAAAGTTACCAATTAGGTTGGCGTGCAGGAACTGGGGGTTGGCGACGATGAAGTTATTTGGTAATCCCGCGCGGCTGAGCAGGCCGCCGACGGCGCCGGTTTGGAAAGTAGTGGTGTTCAGGTAAGTGGCGAAATCTCCGACATTGTTGTTGGCCAAAAAATCGCGAATGGTGGAGTTGTTTTGCACTCCAGTGCAGTTTGGAATGATGCGGTTCATCAAGGCCGGGCAGCCGCCGGTTTGTAGAACCTTGAATGCGTCCAACACTCCATTTTCTATAATATTCACTTCATTAATGCTGGTGCCGCGCAACAATCGCGTACCCTTGCTGCCGACGTAACGCACATCCAAAGTGCTGCCTTTGGCCACTTCGAATTCAAGAGTCGCATTCCAATTCTGCACGTAGGGCTGCCGCAATCCGGAATCGAAGGTATTCACTGTTTCGGTGCGTGCATTCGTCGTGCTTAGCGGCTTCCCGCCAACCGGCGCTGGAAGTATTCCGGTTGACGGAGTAATGATCCTTGCCGACCGCTCACTTGCGCTAGTGTTCAAACCTGGCTCGTCACCCGAAATAATATCCACCAATCTAAGCGAATGGCGTTCGTAGCCCATGCCATAACCAGTGCGGAAGACAGCTGTCTTGCCGAAAGATACACGCTTCGGTAAGTTCCAACTAAGACCCACCGCCGGAGCGAAGTTATTCTTGTCGGCATGGAACATGCTCTTACCTAACTCCACGTTGGTCAGGCTGCCAGCCGCTTTACCGGGGCTGAATATGTCACCCAACGTTGTGCCGGAAATCCCAAAGATGCTTTGGGAGCCGCCCACCAAGGTCGCCGTCTTGCCATTGGCTTCAAACGGCACGCCATAGTATTCGTAACGGACGCCAATGTTCAGCAGCAAGCCCGGCTTCAGACGGTAGTCGTCTTTGAAATACCCGCTAAACTCCGGCGATTTCCAGGTGCGTTGCTTGGGCTCGCCGGCCAGAAATTGCGGATTGGCGCCGCCGGGGGAGTTGAACGATTGATCAATTTGAGAGAAGGAACCGGCCAACACATTTAGCAAGGTTTGGGCCTGTGCCGCATTGCCCACAATTCCTGCAATTGTATTGATACCAGCGACCGGCACGGCCCCCGCGCCAATCGTCGCACGAGGCATCACGCCAAACGAATTGAACCCGTTCGATGAAACAAATCGAGCCTCGAAACCGCCCTTAAACGTATGCGTCCCCTTCAACCAAGTCATTGCGTCGGATCCCTGGTACACCGGGCTGAGTCGTCCTTGCGGGTCGTTCGATGTATTGATCGGGCCGGCTACGCTGGCGGGAAAAACGGGGATGTATGGCTGCCCCGAAATCGTCGGCAGCAGGCTTGTTCCGGAAACTTCCCAGGGCGCCTGTGAGCGGAACTTCGCCCGCTGCGCTCCCGCATGGAATTCGTTAATCCAGTTTGGCCGAAAAGTAGAAGTAAGACCAAATGAGTAAAGCGTGCCATGCACGGAACGCGCATCCACCGGCGAAGTGGGGAAGGGTTGCGGCATAAACGTGTTAACGGAATTTTCCCGCTCATTGTTGTAACTGAAATTCGCGCGGTGGTTTTCACTTATGTTGTGATCAATGCGGAACTGAAACTTTAGTAAGTCATCCGGAGCGGAGCGCTGCCAGCGGTATCCGGCGGTGTTCAACCCATCGCCACTTCGAAAGTCATTGGGCAAAGGCATCAGGTCCAGCATCCTCTTCATTGTCCCGGTAGGGTCTGCCGTCAGCCGTTGTGGATCACGGCCAAACAAGTTGGCCACTTGAACGTCCGGCTTAATGGGGTTACCGTTAACATCCACCGACGGGTTGGCCGCCCCAGCGTTCGCATTGCGAGCCCCGGCGTAGAACCTGTACAACCCTTGCCGCGCAGTAGCCGTGTAAGTGTTCGACGATACGGTCTCATGCGACCGTATCCGGTTAGCCTCAGTCAAAAAGAAAAAGAAGGTCTTATTCTTACGAATCGGCCCGGATATGTTCCCGCCAAACTGATTCTGAATCAAAAAATCACG